>CAZSBE010000083.1:0-13153 GCA_964604955.1 uncultured bacterium | reverse complement strand
GGCCTCCGGGAGGGCGGTGTCTGCCGGAGCCGTTTCGCGGGCAGCGGCCGGGTCCGCCGCCTGTTTCACAAGCTCGGATGCCTGGTTGAAGGTGAGGGCAGTGATTCCGCCGAGGCCGTCATCCTTAAACGAAACTGCGACCAGGGGACTTATCGCGAAGTACCGGTTGCCCTCCTCGTCGGGCTCGAGAAGCTCGAAGACCATCTGGCCCGGGACATCGACCGCAAGGCGGCCGTTCTGGACTCTGACGACGAACCCGGCGTTCTGAAACGGCCCGAAGTTCCCGATGTAAGTTCCCACATAGGGCCTGAAGCGGGATGGTATCTCAACGGCCTGCCCCCTGTAGCGCTCGCGGAGTTCGTTCACCTTCGCGACCGCCGCTTCCACGCATGAAGCCGTGTAGGCGCCGAGCACGGCGCTTGCGCCCGCATCGTCGCCTGCTTCTTTGAGAGCGCATGCCCTTTCCAGCACTCCTGCCAACCCGGCCTCGAAGCCTGCTTCCAGCGCTTCGAACTCGGCCCTCACTTCGCCCTGCCTGCCGGCCCGGTCGGCGTTTACCATGTCCGTGAGGTCCCTGAAAAGCCACCAGTAGGAGTCATCCGAGAACTCGTCGGGCGCGGCCTGGTCCGGAGGCACGACGCGCCTGCCGAAGGTGCCGGCCCGGCTTACAATGTCCGGCAGGCCGGCGCTGTAAACGAAGAAGGGAACGAAGCAGCCGTTACTCGGCCTGGCCGCGCACCACCACAAAACCGGAATGCCCTCGTCACGGGAAGGCAGCACCGCGACGCATGAACTCGCCGTCTGGTCGAGGTCGATGGCGGGGTCAGAGCTCTGGTCCCTGGCAATCTCCTTCATCGACGTGACGGAAATACGGCCGCGGGCTGCCAGGAGAAGCGAACAAGACGCTTCCTGGCGGACGCGCGCGCGCATGTCTCTTTCCTCAAGGCCCGGCGCGTCGGCCCCATAGGCTTTCTGGAAATCGAAACTGTCCGCGCTCGCCTCATCCCACCAGCCCTTCTCCACCGCGTACTCGATGAGATCTGCGGAGGCCTGGTCCCACCGGGTCCCGATCGAGAGCCTGTTCGATATGGACGCCGAACCCGACGCTATCCTCCTCGCGACCCACCGTCGCCCGGCCGTCTCGAGAATATAGGCCTCCACGGGGTCACTAATAATGTATGAGTTGTCGTAGGACCCCAGGGCGTCTGCGCCCGGAACGCCCGAGCCGAACTGGCCGTATTCGGCCAGCAGAGCGGTCATGACGTCCAGCGCCTCGCGCGCGTTCCGGCCGCGCTCAAGGCCGAGCCTGACAAGGTCCATCCCCGTGGGGCCGAGCGCCGGTCCTTTCCCCTTCGTGTAAGCCTCGATGGCGTCCATCAGGGGCCGCGTCCAAACGCCTTCATTGCCTATGGCGACGCCGAACTCGTTCATGCCCTCCTCGTAGCCCCAGCACCAGTAGGGACTCGATCCCAGCGTCGCGTAGGTCACCTCGACCTGGGAGACCGTGAGGCGCCCGACGTCGATCTCCGAGCCGGCGGGCCACACCGCGCGCGGATTGAGAACCAGGGGCTGGCAGCCGAAGGGCGTGCGGTCGCTGTTCTTGCCCAGCATGGCATCACCGGAAGCGGTGACATCGGGCATGGCAACCCACGTATCGCACGCTTCGGCTCCGGCGGCGACGAGCAGAAGGAGTGTTGAAACGAGGGTGAGCAAAGCATGTTTCTTGCGGTTCATGGCGGCTCCTTTGCTTCGCTTCTCATTATACGAATGCAGCCCCGTTTTACCCACTATTTCTTTTGCGCGCCGGCGCCGTGTGCTATTCTCCTTGCCGGCAAGAACGGGAGGGACCGATGAAAGTCATCAGATTCGAGGCCGCCGAGACATACGAGCCCGACAAGGACTGGAAGCGGGTGAGCCTCTGCTCGGAGGAGGACATTTCGGTCGAGCATTTCGCCAAGCCGCCGGGCCATGCTTCGCCCAGGCACGGACATCCGAGCGCCCAGGTGCTTGTAGTCCTGAAGGGGAAACTCGCGGTTACCACCGACGCCGACGGCGAAGAGGTCTTGAGCGAAGGGGACGCCGTCTATATACCCGGCGACGAGGCCCATGTCGTCACGAACCCCCTCGATGTCGTCTGCGTGGGAATCGACATATTCGTACCCGGCCGCCCCTTCGATTTCTGGCTCAAGCGGAAGGCCGGCCAATAGGAGAAAGCCCATGCACGCCGTCACACTGAACCGCACCGGCTGCGGGCCGGCCCGCTCACGGGGTGTCGATTCCCTGCCAGGAGACCGCCGCGGGCGTGACGCTCGCGCAACACCCGGACTCAGCCGCTCTTCAGGCTACTCTTCGCCGATTGTGACCTCCTCCAGCCTCACGTTCTCATAGCCCTTGCGCCTGGCCACCAGGCGGTAGCTGAACTCCGCGCCCGTACTTCCACCGGCGGCGCGCACTTCAAAAGAACCGGCGCTCTTCTCGGCCACATAGAGCTCCGCCCACTGGCCGACAGGCGTCAGGAACACATGGTAATCCTCGCTGAGATTGACGGTCTCGGCGAATAGAGGGTCGATGGCGACGAGAGCCGTGCCATTCGAGAGCATGCCCGAACCGAAGTCCTCAAACCAGACTCCCGGGCTCTCGATGGCATAGAGAAGGCGGTCGCCGTAGGCCCCGGCCCGGACTTTCGCCGACTTGGTGCCGGCGGCCCACATGTCGCCGACTTCGTTAACGCTGAACACCTGAGACGGGGAAGCCGTATAGCTGCTGCTGTAGACCGCGAACTCCCCGAAGGCTCCCGAGTAGCTGCCTTCAATATAACAGAGGATATCATCGTTGCTCTTGACCTTGAGGTCATCGAGATCGCCTGCTCTATCGCCGAATATGGTATCGTCCAGCGCTATGCTGCCAGCGACATGGAGCTTCTCATCCGGGCTTCCCGTGCCGATGCCCACATCGCCGTTATGGGTTATTTCCATGCGCTGGAGGCCCCCGGTGCTCCAGGAGATGTAGCCGGACGGCCTGTTGTTGAACACTGTCATCTGGTCGCTGTTCTGAAACCTGATGCCGGCGACGCTGCCGTCTTCATTGTTGAAGTAGATAGCCTCGGATGAGGACGAGCCCGTGTTGGGATTGGTTATGGAAAGACTGACCAGCGAATTGGTGTCACCGTAGATCTCCACCTCCGCGCCGGGGTCATCCGTGCCGATTCCCACGGCCCCCTCGAAGTAGTTGCGGCCGCCTTCGAAGTACCCGGCGTAACCGTTGGGGCTGCCCGTATGGGCCAGCACGCCGTAATTCCTGCCCGTCGTGTGGGTGGCTCTTCCCACCAGTCCCGCCGCGGTAGGGCCGATGGCGTCGCCCCGCACGCCGGCCGAGCCGCCGTTGATATGCGATGCGTATCCGAAGACGCCCGCGCCTGCATTGGCGACCGCATTGCCGTTACGCGTCTCTCCGGCGACGGCCCAGACCTGCTGGCCGCTGCTGGACACGGGCTTGGCCAGGCCATATATAGCCCGTGTGAAACTGGCGTCGTCTTCATTGACCACGTTGAACAGGTACTCAGGCGAGGTCGTCCCTATGCCTACGTAGCCCGGCACGGCTGCATACATGTCGTCACCGGCGATCGTCCAGTCCGCGTCGGCGTATGCGCCCGCCGGCTGCCAGGTGCCCACTCCGGTGGCGTCCGATGTCAGCACGAACCCATCGGCGCCTCCCGAATCGAGCCAGAAGCCGGTCATGCGCGCGGTCCCGTTCACATCCAGCGGCCTCACGGGCGTGGACGTGCCGACTCCGACCTTGCCCGTGCCGCCGGGGTCGAGCACGATATGGCCGTTGAGATAAGTGGAGATCTCAAGACCGCCGTTGCCGCCCTCGATGGACTTGATGATATGAGGATTCACGTCATCATGGTATCTGACGATCCTGAGCGCCTTCTCCGCATTGGCGGGACCGCTCACTTCGATATCCCCGGCGACCTCGAGCCTGCTCGAAGGGGTTTCCGTGGCAATCCCGATGTTGCCCGTGTCGGGGTCGATCATCATCCTGGGTTCGGTGTCACCGGCGTAGAACTCCAACCCGGGATAGGTGGTCCCGAGCGTGATGGAACCGGTTCCCCCGTCCCAGCCCAGGGCTTTGTACATGCTGACATAGACCCCTCCGGTATAGGGGAGCATCATCTTGCCGTTAAGATGGAGCTCGTAACCCGTAATGGGAGCGCCCGCGATCCCAACGAAGCCGTCATCGTCAACGTAAACCACGTCCTCCGGACTTCCATCGGCGGCATCCAGCGAGTGGCCGTCGCCGGACCCCACCGCGACATGGGCCGTCTCAGCCACGGCTGCCCTGTAAGCCCACGGAACCGAGGTTATCCGCATTCGCGGCGCCATCTCGGGGTCAAGGTCAACCGCGATGCCCAGCCAGCGCTCGGCATCCACGAAGATGCTCTCGGGCAGGCCCGAGACACTGCCCAGAATGACGTTGAACAATCCCTGGTCCACATCGACAACAGGGTGGACCTCGGTCCAGAGCGCGACCGCCATTCCGGATGTATCAGGGTAGATCTTGAACGTGAGCTTGTGCGTGCCGTCTATCGGGTCTCCGACTGAATCCGTCAATATCCCCTGGTAATTGACGAGGCGGGGAACACCGGCCCCTGCCACTGCCAGAAGCCCGCAGATCGCCAGCCCCGCAAGTGCAATGACAATCGGTTTCATTTCAATCTCCTTCCTACTTGAGAAGCAGCATCTTCTTGACCGCGCGGTAATCTCCGACCGAGAGACGATAGAAATAGACGCCGGGTGCCAGGTGCGCTCCTCGATCATCACGGCCGTCCCAGGTCGTGAAGTACGTTCCGGGGGCCGCAGAGTCATTAACCAGGGCCTTGACCTTCTGTCCCCTGACGTTGAAGACAGCAATCTCAACCATGCTTGCAGTCGCCACCACGTAAGCGATCGTGGTTTCGGTGGTGAAGGGATTGGGATAGTTCTGATAGACGCGGTTCACCGGGGGGCCCTCCGCGTGGCCGCCGAGGACGGATGCTGCGACCCACGGCATGGACCAGAACCCCGCATACATGACCTTGTCCGAAGCCCCGGCGATGCCTATGGGCGTGGGCTGTCCGGTCGTGCCCTTCGCCGTGAAACCCGAACTGGCTGAGGTGTTGCCGGCAGCCCCCATTACGCCGCTCTTGAGGCAAAACGAACTCGCGGTGCGCGCGCCGGCGTCATCGGCCCGGGCCCCACCCGAGAGGGCCGTCGCAATCGCCAGAGACACCGCCAGAATGACGCAGGTTGTTCTTGAGGGTGAAGACATGAACTCACCTCCCTTCGAGAGACATAGTCGCATCGAATGCAGGTGGTATCAGCTCTGCTGTTGAGGATCGGAGGTGTTGGGCGGGCGTGACCCAATCTGCCCGCCGCTCTGCCCCACAGCGACCATTCTACTACGAATCCGGCGCGTATTCAAGCAGAGCCGGGTTGAGAAATCGCCCCGGGTGTGATAGAATGGCGTCAGAACTTGAGTGCGAGCAGGAGGCAAGGAGACTACGACCAAGGGGGAGGCAGGATGAAGGCCGGACGGGATTGCCTGTGTTTCACCATAGCGCTGCTGCTCATGGCGGGCGGGGCCGCCGGCCAGGCGCCGGAGCCCGACGATACCCTCGACATCACTGCCACAATTCCCTATCTGGGCCAGTACGGTACCGGGGCGGCATACGTATACCTGGGAGCAGCCCATACCGAGATCACCAACCCGGTGCTGATAATAGAGGGCTTTGATATCGACAACAGCATGGGCTGGGAGGTTCTTTATGAAACCCTGAACCAGGAAGGCCTGATAGAGACTCTGGCCGGCCGCGGGTTCGATGCCATCGTCCTCGATTTCACCGACGCCACCGACTACATCCAGCGGAACTCCTTTGTCGCCGTCGAGCTCATCGGCTACCTGCGTGACGTTATCGGGCCGGGCGCCAGCACCGCGGTCGTGGGCGCCAGCATGGGCGGCCTCGTCGGCCGGTACGCTCTCGCCTATATGGAAAGCAACGGGCTCGACCACAACGCCAGGACCTTCATTTCTTTTGACGCGCCTCACAGGGGCGCCAACATCCCGCTGGGAGTGCAGTACTGGGTCAAGTTCTTCTCGATAGAATCGGCCGAGGCCGCCGCCATGGTGGCGGCTCTCGAGACGCCCGCACCGAGGCAGATGCTCGCCTGCTACTTCACCGACCCTCCCGAGTCCACGGTGACGAGCGACCCGCTCTTTGCCGGCCTGGAGGCAGACATGGCGGCCGTGGGAGACTACCCCGCGCTTCCGCGCAAGGTCGCCGTAGCCAACGGCAGCGGCTACATGGCGGGGCAGACATTCGGCGCCGGCGAACAGCTCATCCTCTACGAATACTCGAGTTTCCTGGTGGACATAATCGGAAACGTCTGGGCCGTCCCCGACGGTGGAGGACAGGTTATCTTCGACGGCCTCCTTGACCGCATATGGCCCTTTCCCGACGACGACCTCCAGGTGTATGTGAGCGGCACGCTGCCCTACGACAGCGCCCCGGGCGGCATGCGCTTTTCGATGGCGACCCTTGACAGCGCCGAGGCTCCCTACGGCGATGTGATCGCGCTTCACCAGGGCCACTGCTTCATACCCACGATAAGCGCGCTGGACATCGATACGGATGACCTTTTCTACGACATAGCGGGCGACCCCGATCTACTGGCCCACACGCCCTTCGACACGGTCTACTTCCCGATCGAAAACCAGGAGCATATCTCCATCACGGGCGAGAGCGCCAACTGGTTCATATCGGAAATCGAGCGCGGCGCATACGCATCGGTAGGTGGCCCGGCAGTTGCGCGGGCGGGTATAGAGCTCTACCAGGCCTCGCCAAATCCATTCGCGTCAGCGACCCGGGTGGCTTTCTCAATTGCGGAAGCCGGCCTCGTCAGGCTCGAGATCTTCGACGTCACGGGCCGACGCGTGGCGACCATACTCGATGAAGTCCTGCCTGCCGGCAGCGGTCACGCTACCTGGGGTGGGGAGGACGCCCGTGGAAGGCGCGTCGCGCCGGGCATCTACTTCGCGAGCCTCACTGCCTCGGACCGCGTCCAGAGCGTCAAGCTGCTCCTTCTCAGATAGGTGTCTGCCGGCGGATTCGACAGGGCGCGGCCGGACTCGATCAGACGCGGTCGTAATGCCGGGCCCGCAGCCGGGATGGTTACCCCTCAACGGTCTTCTGCTTCTCCCGCCATGCCGGCCAGGGCCGCCGTGACTGCGCCGGCCCTGACCCCGGCGGCGCCGATGACGAAGGCGACCGCCCTGCCGTCCTGCGTGAGGTCGTAATCGCCCGGCCCGCGCATACCCGAGAGCACCCTTGAGAAGCCCTCCCGGAATTCGGCCGCGTCGTCTTCGCTGTCCCATGCCGAGAGCCCTATGATGACGAGGTCGTCGCTGCCGGTGCGGTATGCCCTCCAGCGGCAGCCGCCCCAGCCAGCGGCCAGCTGATCGGCGTAACGCTCGGTTTCCGCGTGGCTCCGGAAGAGGAGCAGCAGGTCGAACTCGCCCAGCGTGTTGGAGTAGTAGAGCGTCCAGTCCCCGGGAAGCCTCGGGTCCAGTGCCGAAAGATCGATCGGGGTCGGCCCCTCGCCGGACTCGAATTTCTCATAATGGATTACCTGCTCGCTGGTCGACGGCCTGCTCACCAGGAGCTCGGCCATCTTCTTTTCCGGGTTCCTGCGGAGCCAGGTCTGCACGAAGCCGCCGCCCTCGGCGTAGGGATTGAGGAGGCTCTCCCTCAGGTAGAGTGGTGACCTGGAAAGAGCGTTGGTGCCGGAAGGTCCGTACTTCATATCGAAACTGGCCCTGAGGCTGGCCTGTACGTCCGGCACATCTTCAAGTCGAATGTCGCTCATATACGCCAGCATGACATTGCACGCCATCCCCTCGATGACGACCCGCAGGCAATACTCGTAATCCATGTCGGCGAGCGCCTCCCGGGCCAACGCGGAAATGTCGACGGCCCGGTCCTGCAGCGCATGCGTGAGCTCGTGGGAGACGATCATATCCTGCATCTGTGGGGTCTTGAGCGCGGGGTGGAGGTCGGCGATCCCCTTGAGGTCGTCAGTGTGCGGGTCGTAGAACGCGCCTGCCTCCTCGGTTATGAGCTCGATGAAGCCCTCCTCCATGTCATAGCCTTCAGGCAGTAGCCCGAGCGCGCTCAGGCACTCGCCGCGCTTGACGAGCTCGTCTTCGGGGTATTCCCGGTCAACCATCTCGAGCAGATAGCCCTTGACCTCGCTTCGCGTGAGCATGACGACGGGCACGGGTCCGGGCCTGTCTATGCCCGTCATCTCGATGACCGCCGGGAAGGCTTCGGCAACGCAGGCCGAGAACTTCTCAAGCTCGGCCTGGCGGTCAACCGAATCCGCAGCTCCGACCATTGATGCCGGAACCGCTGCCAGGGCGACGGCCGCAAGGACTACAAGAGCTTTCGCTGCATGCAACATGTCACACCCCTTTGCTATGCTGTCCGCAAGTGGGCGCGGAGGAGACTTCATGACTATCCAGTTGCAATAAGCATACCATATGTACTGCCGCCCACATGCATCTCAGGGCCCGACGCGGCTCCTATGGTGGCGGGCCGCCACACCTATGTCGCCGCTTCGACACATGGTGGCCGCTTGTTTCGCAATGAGATCGATGGTAGTGTAATCGCCCGGGAGAAGCCATGCAGAATCTCAGAGAATACGAAAAGCGGGCTTGACCTCGTCCAGGCTACTTCATTAGTTTCTGGCTGATTCGGGGTGACCCGGGATTCGATAGGGCAGTTCATGCCTCAGTTACGCTGCCCCGGGCACGCCCGTCACCAGGGAGAAAGAATGCCGGAGAGACTCAAGGTTTTGCTGGTCACCACGGGGGGCACAATAACCATGCTCCGAAACGGCGGCGGAGCGCTTTCCCCGTGCCGGGATGCGGGCATGCTCACCGAACGCGTGCCCGAACTCGCCGAGCTGGCCGACGTGGACCTGCTTCCGGTATCCAACACCGACTCGAGCAACATCCAGCCCGGACTCTGGGTGGACACGGCACGCGCCATCTGCGAGCGGATGGATGACTATGACGGCTTCGTCGTTACGCACGGCACCGACACTATCTGCTACACCGCCGCAGCCCTGTCTTTCATGCTTCAGGAGCTCCCCAGGCCTGTAGTCGTGACGGGCGCCCAGGTGCCTCTCGACGACATCGGAAGCGACGGCCACCGCAATCTCATCAACGCCGTGCGCGTGGCGGTGTCGGACATCGCCGAGGTCACGGTCGTCTTCGGCTCCGAGATCATAAAAGGCACGCGGGCCAAGAAGACGTCGGTCTTCGACATGCAGGCGATAACTTCGGTGAACGCCTACCCGCTCGGCAACATCGGTCTCTTCCTGAGGTTCAACGCGGCGGCCCGCAGGCGGGGTCCCCGCAGTGTCCTCTTCCAGCCGTTTCTGGAAGACCGCGTGGCCGCGGTACACGTCTACCCGGGCTTCGACCCCGGCATACTCGAATACCTGGCCTCGACCCACGCCGGCATTGTCCTGGGCGGCTACGGGGCAGGCAACATCCCCACGGAAGTCAAATCTCTGATCCCCGCAATAAGGGCGGCCACCGCGAGGGGAGTGCCGGTCGTAATCTGCACGCAGTGCATCATAGGCTCGACCCAGATGGAGCTCTACGAGGTGGGAAGGGCGGCGCTGGAGGCAGGCGCCATTCCGGCCATGGACATGACGCCTGAGACCGCCCTCGTCAAGCTCATGTGGGTCCTCGGGCAGACCGGCGACCTCGCCAGAGTGAGCGCCATGATGCAGAAGCCCTTCGCCGGCGAGCTCCACGCCCTGAGCTGAGGCAGGTCGGGCTCAGTGCCTTCCCGGGAACGAGTGAAATCGGCTTCTCTCGCCCCCGTCCACTCCCGCATCTCTGATTGAAATCATATCCGGTCTGTGCTATAATGCGCAAGGCTGCACAAAAGCAGCGGGGCAAATTATGTCCGGTTTAAAACTGCCGTAAGAAAGGAGGCCATAATGGCGAAGTACGTTCTCACCGTGTTTGCAGTGCTCTTCTTTGCAGTCGCGCCCGCGGCGCTCGCCGACTGGGATCCCACCGAGCCCGCCAAGTGGGTGCAGATGCCCGACGAGACTGAGATGGGTATCGACGTCAACGCAACTAATGAGTACATACTTGCCGATGACTTTGAGTGCACGGAGACAGGGCCCGTAATGGAGGTGCACATCTGGGGGTCGTGGTTTAACGACTACCTGCCTTTCGGCCATCCGGATTCGTGCATCTTCATGGTGAGCTTCCATAGGGACATTCCGGATTCGGAGAGCTCGACGGGCTACAGCATGCCCGGCCCGGTTGTCATGTATAAGGCCTTCCTGCCGGGCACTTACACGTCGCGCGTCTGGACCCAGGGCGTGTTCGAGGGCTGGCTCAATCCGCCGGAGAGCTATGGCTTCCCGGCCGACCAGGTTATATGGCAATACAATTTCCCGTTCCCTGACTTTCAATTCGGCCAGGAGGGAACGCCCGATGACCCGAAGGTCTACTGGCTCGACATCCAGGCCTTCCCCTATGACCCGGACGCGTTTTTCGGCTGGAAGACCTCGCGCTCTCACTGGAATGATGATGCGGTCTGGGGCCAGGGCCCGGAGCCTTATTTGGGCCCCTGGGGTGAGCTCCGCTATCCGCCCGGCCACGAGATGTACGGCCAGTCCATCGACCTCGCCTTCGTCCTCGTGGGCGAGGAGCCCCAGGAGGACATCGACTGGGGCGACGCCCCGGAGTTCCCTGACGGCTCGGGCTATCCGACAACCGCGGCCAGCGGCGGCGCCAACCACGTCATCGGCGGCCCCTACCTCGGCGTTGTCGGCGACTCGCCCGATGCAGAGGCCGACGGGCAGCCGGACCCGGCAGCCATGGGTGACGACACTAACGGCGTCGACGATGAGAACGGCGTCCAGATACCAGTGCTCCAGCCGACCGTGACATCGACCATCACCTACCAGGTACGCGGCGGCGGCGGCTTCGTCGCCGGCTGGATCGACTGGAATAACGACCACTCATGGGGACCCGGCGAGCTCGTTGTTTCGGGCTGGCATGCCCCCGGCGACTACTCGGTCAACGTTACACCGCCTGCGGCCTCGGCCATAGGCCAGACCTTCTCGCGCTGGCGGATCAGCACCGTCGGCGGCATGACGCCCAAGGGTAGTTCCATCGACGGCGAAGTCGAAGACCACGAAGTCATCATCGAAGAGACCGTGTCCAAGTGGATACAGCGGCCTGACCTTTCGGTGACGGGCATGGACGTCCACTGCACGGAGCCCCTTATCCTCGCCGATGACTTCGAGTGCACCGAGCCCGGAAGGATAGTCGATATCCTGATCTGGGGTTCATGGCTCGACGACTATTATCCGTTTAATGAAGACGCCGGGCTCGTGGACTTTACGCTGAGCTTCCACGACGACATCCCGGCCGACCAGAACCCGGACGGCTACAGCATCCCCGGCGATCTCCGCTGGTGGCGCAATTTCGTGCCCGGCGAGTTCTCTTATGGCATCGCTGCTGAGAACCTGCAAGAAGGCTGGTTCTATCCGCCGGACAACGCGTACTCCTGGCCGGCCGACTTCACCTGCTGGTACTATCACTTCCAGATTCCGGCGGAAGAGGCGTTCTTCCAGACCGGAACGCGCAATGCGCCCAGGGTGTACTGGCTGGACGTGCAGGCGAGGCCGCATGATGTGAACACGCGGTTCGGGTGGAAGACCTCGCTCGACCACTGGAATGACGATGCCGTCTGGGGCGACGGAATCGAGCCCTATTTTGGTCCGTGGTTCGAGCTCATCTACCCGCCGAACCACGAGATGGCCGGCCAGTCGATCGACCTGGCGTTCAGGCTGATCACCGACCCGATGAGCGCCGTGCCTTCGGACGAAGCCACTCCTGAGGGCCTGGGGCTCTTCCAGAACGTCCCCAACCCGTTCGCGGGGACGACGGCCATCAGATACGCGCTTCCGAGCGGCGGCCACGTCAAGCTCGAAGTGTTTGACGTGGAGGGCCGCCTTGTGAGCGTGCTCGTCGACCGTCCGCAGACCGCGGGGCCGCAGTCGGTGGTCTGGGAAGGTGTGGACAGCAAGGGCAATGAGCTCCCCTCCGGCGTTTACTTCTATCGCCTGAGCGCGGAGAGCGCGACGAGAACCATGAAGATGCTGCTCCTGAGATAGGACTCAGAGCTGCAAGCAGTTGGAATACGGGACCCCCGGTGGAAACGCCGGGGGTTTCGCTTAGCAGGGGCTTTCTTTGCTGCCCGCGCCGCCAACCTGGATCTGGACGCCTCAGGCACCGGCGAAGTTGCACATTCGCGGCTTCCCGTGTTAAGTTGAGTTGCTATGTCCATTATAACCACAAAGAGCCTCGGGAAGTCCTTCGGCGCGCTCGACGTCTTCGCCGGTCTTTCCCTCAGCATACCCCAGGGCGCGCGTATCGCCGTCGTGGGCCCGAACGGGGTGGGCAAGACCACGCTGCTCCGCGTCATCGCGGGCGAAGATGTCCCATCGGCGGGGAGCGTTCAGCGGGCAAGAGGCCTTACCATCGGGTACCTGCCGCAGGAGTCGGTGTATGCCTCTCGGAATACGCTTATCGAAGAATGCCTGCTTCCCTTTGCCCACGTCCGCGCCATGCAGGCGGAACTCAGCCGGCTGGAATCCGATATGGCCGCGTCGCCGGACGCGGCTTCCCAGGAAACGCTGGCGCGCTACGGAAACCTGCAGACCCGTTTCGAACATGAGCGCGGCTACTCCTATGAGAGAGACGTCAGGCAGGTCCTGGCGGGCCTCGGCTTCTCGCCGGAGCAATTCGACATGCCGCTCGCGCAGCTCTCCGGCGGGCAGCGCACGCGCGCTCTGCTTGCCCGGCTTCTTCTGGAGAGCCCCGGGCTTCTCATTCTCGACGAGCCCACCAATCACCTCGACACCCGGGCCATCGAGTGGCTCGAAGGCTACATAAAGGACTGGGCCGGGGCCGTGCTTGTGGTGTCGCATGACCGCTACCTCCTGGACAGAGTCTGCAACAACACCTGGGAGATGAACCGGGGGAGCGTCGAGACCTACCGCGGAAACTACAGCCA
>CAZSBE010000082.1:0-13153 GCA_964604955.1 uncultured bacterium | reverse complement strand
GCGTCCGCAGACAGCATCAGGAGGGTTCCGTCGGCAATCTCGATTTCACCGTGGACGAGAGCGTAGCCGCCGTATCGGTAATAGGCCACGGCATCTGCTCGGCCCCGGGGGTCGCCAGGAAGATCCTGGGTTCCCTCGCCGACCTCGGGATAAGACCGGCAGCGATCTCGACCTCGGGGATAACGCTGACGCTGGTGCTTCCCGGCGACCGGGCCAAGGAGGCGATTAGGAAACTCCACGCCGACCTTGGGTTAGGTGAGCCTATTCGTAGTGAAGGGCTGCGATCGGGTCCAGCATAGAGGCCTTGCGGGCGGGGTAGATTCCGAAGAAGATGCCCACGCTTGCGGCGAAGGCGAACGCGAGTCCGATGCTGCCGAGCATGGTGAGAAAGGAGCGGAGTTTATGCGCCCGGATGCCTTCCAGGGCGACCCTTACACCTTCGGAGACATCCATGTTACCTGAGGGTGCCCTCCTCGGGAGTCACGACCCGGCCGTCCTTCAGGTAAAGCATCCTGTTCGAGTAATCCGCTATGTACTTTTCGTGAGTTACCAGCACAACGGTCTTACCCTCGCTATTCAGGCTCTCGAAAATGGCCATGATCTCTGAGCCCGTCTTGCTGTCCAGATTGCCCGTAGGCTCGTCCGCCAGCACGATGGCCGGCTCGTTGACGAGCGCGCGGGCAATCGCCACCCTCTGGCGCTCCCCGCCGGACAGCTCGCTCGGGTTGTGCGACATCCGGTCCCGGAGGCCCACCCTCTCAAGCATTTCCCGGGCCTTGGCCTCCCTGGTCTTCCGGGCCACATTGGAATAGAGAAGCGGAAGCTCCACATTATGGAGACAGCTGGTTCTCGGCAAGAGGTTGAATGTCTGGAAGACGAACCCTATCCGTTTGTTGCGGATGCGCGCCAGGTCGTCATCGGACAGCTCGTCGACTTTGTCGCCGCTGAGGTGGTACTCGCCTGAGGACGGCCGGTCCAGGCAGCCTATCAGGTTCATCAGGGTGGACTTGCCGGAGCCAGAGGGGCCCACGATCGAGATGAACTCTCCGTCCTCGACCGCAACGTCCACCTCCCTCAGGGCGTGGACCGTCGTCTCCCCCATCTTGTAGTCCTTGACGATGTGCTTCATGTCAATGAGTGCCATCGGTGAAGCTTCCTCCTAGTTCGATTTCCTGAACCCGGGCATGCTCCTGCCCCTCATTCTGTCAGCAAACTCCCTGGACTGATGATCTTCTTCATGCTCTACCACCTCAGTATGGACCCGACCCCGCCGTGCCGCTCAAGCCCAAGACCATCTCTCACATATTTGACTTCCGAGTCATGTTCCACCGCGAGCGTCGCAAGCCTCTCGGAGACATCGACCGTTCCCGAGAGCACCGACTCGCAGGCGTCGCAGGCCTCGGCATCGGAATCCTCCACATTGCCGCACTCTTCGCAATAGGCCCCGCTCACCTGCTGGCCCTCGACGAGGACCAGCGTATGCACGCGACCCTCCCTCAGGGCCTTCAGGTTCTCCTTGAAACCGGTGAGCGTCGGATATCCCTGGGCGGAACCGCTCAGCACGCGTTCGACTATGTCACTCTCTTCCCTGGCCTCGGTTTCCGCCTCGATCTCCTTCGCGGCCTTCAGGATCTCGTCCTGACTCGCCATCACGTCAACGGCGATGCTCCCGACCACAAGCCTCTGGAGATAGGAGTGCAGAATCCGCGTGAGCCTCGTCCTCAATTCGGGCTGGCCGCCGATGATGAGGTGGCCGAAACCCTCAGCCTTATGGTACTCGAAAATGGCGTCGGCTACGCTCTTGAGATGCCTGTTGACATGATCGTCTATGTGCCGCTGGAACCGGGCCTGCGCCCAGCCGCCCTGCTTGTGCCAGCCCGGAACCACGTCGAAGAGGTCGACGCCTTCGGTTATCTTGCCCAGATACATGGTGAACAGACGCGCCTTCTCCTTGTCGGCGACGACGACGCAGTACTTCCTGCTCTCGTCGACCAGCTTCAGCATGGGCGAGATATGCGGAACGTGATTCACGACACAGACCTCAGGCACCTCCACTGGAAGCCTGTAGACCTGCCAGAGTCCCGCCTCCGTGCATGAGAAGATGGCGAGGCCTCTCGCCTCGCCCCTGAAATCCACTTTTATGAAGTCGAGTACCTTGCGGGCGTTCTCCCGCACCTTCTCCATTTCGCCCTCGGGCGGCCCGGCCTTGTTTATGGCTTCGCGTATGATGTCCTTGGCCTCGATCTCGTAGGCCTTCTTCCTCGCCCTGAAAACGCCCACTCCCTTGTAGAAGCTGATTACGAAATGGGACCCTGCCTCGAAGTGCAACAGCTCAAGGACCTGCTTGCGGTTGATCATGTGGTCTTCGAACCTCCTTCCCTAATCACCTGCGCTAATCGGTTTCGTGATCTCCCCATCCATATTCCCCTATGAGCGGCACGAACACGCAACCTTCCAGGCTCTCGGTACCGGTGCCGCTATCGGTTTTCGTGACCCGCGTCAGGGTCTGATGAAACGAATTGCCGACCGGGATCACGAGCCTGCCGCCCACCGCCAGCTGGTCGACCAGGGCCTTCGGAACCCGCGGGGCTCCTGCCGTCACCACTATGGCGTCGTAAGGCGCCTCCGGCGGGTACCCCTTCGATCCGTCGCCCGCCACTACGTCCACGTTGTCGCAGCCGAGCTCCCTTAGAAGACACTCCGCCGCCTCCTTTAGTTCCGTTTTTCTCTCGACCGTGACGACCTTGCCGGCGATCTCCCCGAGGATCGCCGCCTGATAGCCCGAACCCGTGCCGATTTCCAGCACCTTCTCATCCCCGGCGAGTTTCAAGGCCTCGGTCATTATGGCCACCATGTAGGGCTGGGAGATGGTCTGCCCGTGGCCGATCGGGAGCGGCCTGTCGTCATAGGCCGAACTGGACCAGTCCCCCGGGACGAAAAGATGCCTCGGGACCTTGCGCATGGCGGCCAGCACGCGCGCATCCGATATCCCGCGGGCCCGTATTTGTTTCTCCACCATGTCGAGCCGCCTGGACTCGTGGTTGAGCCCGCGCATCCAAACTCCTCTCCCAGGGGAATCGTACAGGCGCCGCGAAGCGTCAGACGTGCTCCACCTTCAGCATGTTGGTCTGTCCGCTGATCCAGGGAGGCATACCCGCCGTCACGACAATAAGGTCTCCTTTCTTAAGGAAACCTCCCCGCCTGCCCATGTCAATCGCCTTCGCAACGATCTTCTCCATATCGCGGACCTCGCTCACCTCTTCACACATCGTCCCATAAGAGAGCCCGAGCTTCATGCGGGTCTGCCGCACGGGCGTCACCGCCAGAATCGGAACCTCGGGCCTGAACTTGGCCACCCTCAGGGCGGTGCTCCCGCTCATGGTGAAAGTGACAATCGCCTTCGCGCCGAGCTTGGCCGCGGCCTCCACCGCGAGCGCCGCTATCATCTCGTCCACCTCGGCTTCCGGCTCCATGGGCCGCTTGCCCCTGATTCCACCGCGGGAAAGCGCCCTCTCGGCGCTTCTTATGAGCGCCCTCATCATCTTGACCGCGGCGACCGGATGGTCGCCTATGGCCGTCTCCCCGCTCAGCATCAGGGCATCGGACCCGTCGAAGACGGCGTTGGCGACATCCGTGGCCTCGGCGCGCGTTGGCTGCGGGTTATGCATCATGGATTCGAGCATCTGCGTCGCCGTGATCACGGGCTTCGCCTTACGAACGCAGCTTTCGATCAAGATTTTCTGGGCGATAGGGACCTCGCTTATTGAGATCTCCTTGGCGAGGTCGCCCCTTGCGACGAGCACGGCGTCGGAGTGTTCTATTATCCCGTCTATGGATTCGAGCGCCTGCCTTGTTTCTATCTTGGATACGATGCCTATGCCGGTCTTCTTGAGCCGTTTCCTCAGGTAGACGACATCGGACGGGCTCCTCACGAATGAGAGCGCAACCAGATCGACGCCCTTCGAGATTCCGAACCTGAGGTCCGCGATGTCCTTGGCGGTCAGCGTGGGGAAGCGCGCGCTCGATGAGGGGAAGTTGACGCTGGTCCTGTCGTATATGGTGCCGCCCTGCGTTACCCGGCACTTGAGGCTGCCGCTTCCAGCCGACACAACCTTGAGAGTTATTTCGTAATCGCCGAAGGTGACGCGATCTCCGGGGCGCACTCCCCCGAACGTGTACGGCGGGTTTACGGGTATTACATCCGCGCCGCCCGGGGTGTTGGAAACCGTGACATTCCCACCGCGCCTGAGGTCCATCTGATGATCGGGAAGCACGCCGACCCTGAACCTGGGACCCTGGAGGTCCTGGATGATGGGGATGCAGCGGCCGAGTTCTCCGGCCACCCTGCGCACCCGGCTTATGGCCTCGGCATGCGACTTGTGGTCGCCGTGGGAGAAATTGAGGCGGACAACGTCCGCGCCGCCCTTGATGAGCGCACGGATCATCTTAAGAGAAGCCGTTGAAGGCCCCAGCGTACAGACTATCTTGGTCTTCCTGGGCAAAACAGATTTCGGCAAATCAGTTTACTCCGAGCAGGTACTCCCACTACTACGCAATTAGCACAGAGGAGCGCTCCTGTCAAGCCCGGACGGCAAACGCAACCTATTTGAGGACAATGACTTTGCCCGTTGCAGACCGGTTATGGCCACCGAGGCGGTAGAAATATACCCCGGGCGCAACGCCCGCCCCCTCGCGCGCCGCGTCCCAGCTTATGCTGTGGCGCCCCGCCTGCAGGAGGCCGAGGTCCTCGGTGTATACTCTCCTTCCACGGATATCGAAGACGTCAAACAGAATGTCAGATGGCTCCGCAAGTTCGAGCATGAGCGCGGGCACGCCCACTGCGGGCGAATGCATAACGGCTACATCGAAGCCACCCGCACCGGCCGCCGCGAGGTCCACGCCTGCGTTCGTGATCATCCTGTCCAGGCACATGAACCCGAGGTAATTGGTCACCCAGGACTGGTCGCGGTCGTCTCCCTCGGGGTCGGTGACCGGGATACCGCCGTCGAGGTCGCCGTCGTTGGCGACCAGCGTGTCAGCGAGGTGCTGGAAATAGCCGTGGTAGAGGCCGCTCCCGAGTTCGGTGGCGGCCGTCCACTGCCCGAGGGCGGCCCAGCCGCGCCAGGCGTTCTGGTACTGGCTCGAGTCGACTTCGGTGTCCATGTAGGGCGCGTGAATCTCGACCCAGTCGTAGGCGCCGGCCGGATACTCCCTGAAGTAGGAGTTCACTATCCCCCACATCAGCACGCCACCGCCCATCGCCCATTCCTTGTTGGCCAGCCTGTTCGGGCTGTTCTCCACCTTGGTCTTCAGCGAATCGCACATCTCGACAGCCTTGGTCACGTATATGGGATTGCCCGTGAACTGCCCGTACTCATAGAGGTTACCCACGGCCCAGCCCATGATCATGGGATTGAGCCTTCTCGCCGTGCCCACGATCACGGATATCTTCATGGGATGGTGGCACAGATACGAAGCGCAGGACTCGGCATAGGCCTTGTAGGTGGTATCGCCGTAGACCCTCCTGAACTCCATCTCCGCGCGGAGCGCCCAGGAGCAGTTGTACCTGCGGTAGTATCCGGTGATCGGGCTGTCATCCCCCTCCTCGCCATAGGCCGGATGACTCATGCAATACGCCCAGGCGGCGTCCACGTTGTCGCGATAGGCGTCGTTCCCAGTGAGATCGTAGTAGTGCGACCACATCCAGATGGACTCGCTGGTGTTATCGGTCTGAATGATCCCGAGCAGGTGCTCGCCCTCCCGCATGCCGCCGTATGAGCCCGAGGTCGTGTCGCTGACCTGCATCGTCACGATGAAGTCGCACGCCATCTCATACCTCGTGAGGGGGTCGTAACTGAGCAGAGAGGGCCCCGGCGGGGAAAGCACGATATGCCTCTCGGCCACTTCAGCGGGCAGCGCCTTCGCCTCACCCTCAGGCACATAAGGCGTCGCCAGGCAGGCGACCGGGATGAAACACACTGCTACGGCAACAATGACATACTTCATATTCCCTTACCTCCTCCTGGTTCAAAAGGCTGGCTACGCCGCCATTATACACCAAATCGCCGCACAATTCAAAGCAAACCCGGAGCCGCAACCGGCACGGACAGAAGTGTGAAGGCTGCATGAGAAACCCTCCGCAAAACCCCCCGGGTGAGATCAAATCCGGTCTTGAACCCCGCGTCGCCATCTGATACAATGGCGGTGGCTGAGAGGTCCTTCTGATGAACCTCCGGGCATAACCGCTTCAAGGAGGTGCGAGATGAGACTAACCTGTACGCTCTTGCTGGCAATGCTGTTGGCCGCCGCCTGCGGCGCCGCGGCTTTCGAAAGCGCCGACTACCGTATGCGGGATGACTTCGGCGTGGAGCCTCTCTCGGACTGCCAGCTCAATTACTACTACTACACTCCCTGCCCGACTTATTCCTGGTTCTGGGCTTTCACAGGGTGGGAGTACGGTGACGTAGTGGGCGCGTGGTTCCAGGTGGGAGATCTCTCCATGTTCACCGCTTCCGCCTGCGACCCCGTGGAGTGCCACACGCTGGACCGCATCCGCGTCCTCGACTTCGCCGGCTACGGGACGATACACGGCTGCTGCACCGTGGAGTTCGACGTTTACTGCTGCGACGAATACGGCTGCCCGGTCGGGCCGTCCCTCTGGAACAGCGGAATCATGGGTACAGGCTATGCGTGGAACTACCTGACCGTAGACCCGCCCATCAGTATCTGCGCCTGCTCGGTGAATCCCGGCAGCCCGCCATCCGCCCCGCGAATCCTGGTGACGGCCACTCATCGGGGAAACCCGCCTTCGTACCCGGCCTGGGGAGCCGACGCCATAAGCACTCATTTTCTGACGGGCTGCGAGTTCCATGAATACTCCTGCCTGCCGGCCCTCTACCCGAGGCCCTATGACTCCTATTACCCGACGATGCACTCGGGCTACTACGGGCAGAGCTTCCAGTACTGCCCGGCGCTCTGGTTCAAGGACGGCCGCGACACCACGCCCGACGCCATCGATTACGGGTACATCGAACTGGCCTGGCGCATCTATCTCATCTGCAGCGGTCCGACCAATGTCGAGCCCACGACCTGGGGCAACATAAAGAGCATCTATAGATAGACCGGAAGCGACATTAGCCAGGGAGGCGCGGCATGAACAAGTCTGCTGGCTGGATGCATGCAAAGTGCCGAGGTCTGCTTTTCGCGCTTGCGGTAATGGTCCTGGCGGCGCCGGGCTCATCCGCATTCGAGGCCCGGGAGTACAGGATGACCGACGGCCTCGATATGGACCTCCTCGAGGACTGCTACCTGGATTACTACTACTACGTGCCATGTCCCACGTATTCCTGGTTCTGGGGCTTCTATAACTGGGAGTACGGGGACATCGTGGGAACGTGGTTCAAGGTGGGGGATGTTTCAATATCGTCAGGCCAGGCGTGCGACCCCGGCGAGTGCCACACATTGGAGCGCATCCGCGTCCTCGACCTCGGCGGGTACGGCGGATGGCACGGCTGCTGCGAGGTGAGGTTCAACGTCTATTGTTCCGACGAATACGGCTGTCCCATCGGACCGTCTCTCTGGAGGAGCGGCATACTGGAGCTGGATTCCGGCTGGAACTACGTCAACATCAACCCCCCGATAAGCATCTGCGGCTGCTCTGTAGACCCCGGCAACCCGCTGTCCGGCCCGAGAATACTGGTCACGGCGACCCACGGAGGCTACCCTGCCTACTACCCGAACTGGGCAGCCGACAATATCAGCACAGTGGTGGAGCGGGGCTGCGACTTCCACGGTCTCTCCTGCCTGCCGGCCCTTTACCCGAGGCCATACAACTCCTACTACCCGGCGATGCACTCGGGCTTCTACGGACAGAACTTCCAGTACTGTCCGCCGCTCTGGTTCAAGGACGGCCGCGACACCACGCCCGATGCCACTGACTACGGCTACATCGAACTCGCATGGCGCATCTATCTCATCTGCAGCGGCCCGACCAATGTCGAGCCCACGACCTGGGGCAACATAAAGGGCATGTACCGCTAGGAGCCCCGCCTGTCCGACAGCGCCACGTACACGCCGTAGAGTATGAGCGCCCCTCCCGCCAGCACGCCGTAGCCCGGGACCTCGCTGAAGAAGAGCCAGGCAAGGAGCGCCGAGCCCACGGGCTCACCTAGAACGGACACGGTAACGCGCGATGCGGGCAGGTACTTGAGGGCCCAGTTCAGCGAGGTGTGACCGAAGACCTGCGGGCCCGCGGCGAGGAGGAAGAACCACAGGTAATTCGCCGGCTCGAAGCCGCTCATGGCATGGCCCCGGCCGAACGCCCATGCGAGCAGCATCACCGCCGAGGCCGAGCAGGTGAGGAAGGCGTATTCCATATGCCCCAGGTCCCGCCTCAAGACCCTCCCCACGGTGAAGTAGGCCCCCGCAGCCGCCGCCCCGGCCAGCGCATAGAGGTCGCCTCTCAGGCTTTCCGCGCCCAGGTTGAAATCGCCCCGCCCGATAATGAAGCTCCCGGCGAAGCATATGAGTATGGCAGCGGCCGTGCGCCTGCCCAGCTTCTCCGCGAGCACGACATAGGCGAAGGCCGAGGCGAAGATGGGGCTCGTGGTCACGAGGACGACCGAGCTCGCGACGGAGGTGAGCTTCAGAGACTCTATCCACGAGAGGAAGTGCAGCGAGAGGAAGAAGCCCGAAAGCGCGCACAGGCCCGCCTGGCGCCCCGTGATCCGGAGGCCGGGCGCTTTCCGGAGGAAGAAGGGCAGCAGGATGAGCGAGGCGAATGCGAGCCGGTAGGCGGCGATCACGGCCGAGGGTACGGTGCACAGACGGATCAGAATGGCCGCGAAGGAGACCACGGCAATCGCCATGGGAATGAGAACGGTGACCCTTTTCTCAGGCTTCATCGCCCTGCTTCACCTGCCTGAGGTATTCGCAGCGCACGTCGCGGAAAAACCTCAGGGCTCTCACCGTCTTGTAGTCGGGGTAGGTCCACTCGAGGGGCCGGTAGCCGCCCTCCCCCTTGACGTATATGAACGTGGGCTCGGCGTAGTAGCCCATGCCGATATAGAGGCGGTGGGCGAAGTTCTTGGTGGTGGCGAGAACGACCTGGGCGTCATCCACATAACCGGGGTCGATGTTGACGGTCCGTTTGCCGCCGGCGGCCAGCCTGAGCTCCAGCTCGACCGTGAGATGCTTGGCCCTTGCCAGGTAACCCCTCTCCTTCAGGGGCCCGAACGCGACCCACTTGCGCATGAGCCCGCTTCCCATCTCCCGCGCGTAGTAATCGGTGGAGTCAAACTCCCGCACATCGGTCTCGCAATCGACCTCGCCGAACTCGCGCTCGAGATGGGCCAGCACATCGCGTATGGACTTCTCCCTGCCGATGAGTCCGCAGAATATCTTCACCCGCTTGGGTTTTGCTCTTCTCGGTCTTGCCATACTTTCGAAGCCTCTTCCTGACGCCGCCATTGTCCTCTTACTATACCCTGTTGGGCCAGCCTATCAAGTCTTCTTCGCTCATCGCCCGAAAGGAGTCTGGGCCTCACGCCCCACAGGGGCGTCCCCGGCAGCGGCATTAGGAAATGCATGTTGACGCGGTTGCCGCCGCGGCCGAGCTCCCCGGCAAGGTCGAAGGTCGCCTCGCGGTCGGCGGCCTCTTCCATGGGAAACCCGAGCATGAGGTCCACCGAGACCGCAAACCCGCCGACCCTGACCTCCTTGACGGCCCTCCGGATGTCGTCAACCGCGTGTCCGCGGCCCAGCCACTCGAGGACCCGGTCGCTTCCCGACTGGCCACCTATGACCAGGTTGTCGTTGGAGACGTGCTTTCTGAGCGTGGATACGGCCTCGGGCGTCACGTAGTCCGGCCGTACCTCGGAGGGAAAGGAACCCAGGTATATCCTGGCGCCGGGGCATGACGCGCGTACCCTGCCCAACATCTCATCGAGGGCCGCGCAGTCGGGCTCGCCGGGCCGGGTGGACCCGTAGGCGAGAGCGTTGGGAAGGAGGAGCCTCACGTCCCTCATCCCCCATGCCACGTAGTGGGACGCTATGTCGGCCACCCGCCGGGGACTTCTGAACCTCTCGGCGCTGCCGAAAATGCGCGGCGTCTGGCAGTAGGCACATCCCCACCTGCACCCCCTGCCCACTTCGATATACGTCGGGAACCTGACCCGCCGCGGCAGCGGGTCGAAGCCGTCGAGGTCGACCGCGGAGGGCCGCGGCCCGCCCGCGACTTCGCCGTCATATAGATGTAGAAGCCCGCTTATCCCCTCGAGCCCGAGATCGGAGGAAGCGCGTGCGTAGACGTCCCGCACGACCTCCTCTCCCTCTCCCGCGCAGCAGTAATCGAATCCTGCCTCGAGTGCGCCCCTGGGGTCCCCGGTGGCATGGGGCCCGCCTATGATGCTCGTAAACGCCGGGCCGCGGGCGCGCTTGAGATAGTCGATGGCCCGCGCGCGGGCCGGGAAGTTCCCGGTCATGGCCGACATGAGGACGAATTCGGGACGGTCGGAATCGAACACGATTTCGCCCAGGCGCTCGCGCGGAAATGCGCGTATGGCGCCGGCGCAGTCCTCCCCCGCGGCTGCCTCAACTGAAGCCATCAGCGCCGCGGTGGCCGTGCGGGACGCGCGGTCGAAGACGAAGGTGAACCTCGCTTTTCTCTTCATTCGCGGAAGAGCCGGACCGGCCGCTAGCCCTTTTCCCTAACCAGCTTCTCCAGCCCGAGCTCCTTGAGCTTCTCCCCCGTGGGAATGCCATCCCCTGTCCAGCCCCGCCGGCTGTAATAGTCATCGAGCAGGGCGTCTATCTTCTCCTGGGGCAGCACGGCGCCCTTGGTGGGGCCGGCCAGTATGGGCTCTCTGGTTATCCTCTTGGGCGGAAGATCGTAGGCGCGCCCGAAGTCCGGAAACTCCCTCACCCAGAACATGCGCGTAAGGTTCCAGACGCGCTCGGAGATCTTATAGAGATCCTCCTCGCTGTAATCGATGCCGGTCGCCCTCCTGAAGGCCTCGGCATAATCGCCCACCGGGATCTCCATCTCGATCCATGGCAGGCGGCACACCCCGAGGGTATCGAACAGCGGCCTGGTGTGCTGGAGTTCGATGACCTTCTCGGCCTTGCCCTCTACCGACTCCCTGCCGGTGCGAAGGTCGTGCGTCACCGCCCATGAGGGCCTGTGATGCGCCCCGATATCGGAAGTCATGTAGGAGAGCTGCATAGCGGGAGCGCGGCGCGACTCGTAGCCGCTCTGCTCCAGCCCCTTGACCTGTATTGCGAAGTCCATGGAGCCCTTGCCGAGCTTCGCGGCCGCGGCCCGGGTGCCCTCCGCCAGGAGGTCGCCTATATGCTCGCGGTAGGAGATCATCTTCAAGAGCTCGAACACGGCCCTGGGGTTACCCCAGGAGAGCTTGAGCCCGCCCGTGTCCTTCTCGGTTATGATCCCCTTTTCGAAGCACTCGATGGCGAAGCCGGCGATGCTCCCCCCCGAGATCGTATCGATGCCGTAGTCGTCGCAGAGGAAATTGGCATAGGCTATGTCCTTGATGTTCCCCAGCGCGCAGCACCCGCCGATCATGGCGGTGGTCTCATACTCGGGCCCTTCGACATAGCACTCGTAATCATCGGTCTTGGCGTGGGCATACTTGCCGCAGCACATGGCGCATGAGAAACACGCCTTGTTGTGGATCACGATCTCGCGGTTCATCGCCGGGCCCGCTATGTTGGTGAAGAGCTCGAAGTAGCCCGACTGGAAATTCTTGGTCGGAAACGCGCCGATGCGGTTGGCCCAGTTGACCACGGACGAAGTGCCGTAGGTCTGCCACAGCTCGAAGGCAGGGTGCATGACCGACTTGCGATACATCTCCTTGCCCTTCTCGACGAGCCCCGCGACATCATGTACCGGTATGGACTTGGTGCCGCGCACGCAGACGCCCTTGAGTTTCTTAGAGCCCATGACGGCGCCCAGGCCGGTGCGGCCGGCCTGGCGGCCGTAGTCATGTGAAATGCAGGCGATCTTGACCAGGTTCTCTCCCGCCGGTCCGATGACGCAGGCCTGGAAGTCCTCGCCATGCTGGTTCGAGAGGGCCTTCTCAGCGTCGAAGGAACCCTTGCCCCAGATGCCCGAAGCGTCCTCGATGGTGACATCATCGTCATCGATGAGGATATAGACGGGCTTGTCGCTCCGGCCTTCCACTATGATCATATCGTAGCCGGCCATCTTGAGTTCGACCGGGAAATGCCCGCCGAAATTGGCCTCGGCGTAGCCGCCGGTGAGCGGAGACTTCCCTCCGATATGGACCTTGCCCGTCGATGGTATGAAAAGGCCGGTCAGCGGCCCCGTCGCTATCATGAGTTTGGCCTCTTCACCGAGGGGATCCGCCCCTTTGGGCACTTCGTTATAGAGCGTGTGGGCGATGAAGCCCCTGGCGCCGACGAAGTTTCTGATGAGGTCCCCGGGCGTGGGCTCTTTCTTCACCTCACGCGCGGTGAGGTTGACCCTCAGGATACTGCCTGCATATCCGCCTTTCACAGCTGGCCTCCATCTCTTACTGGCGCCAGTATAGCGCCTTGGTTGGGCAGATCTCGACACACTCGCCGCAGAGATCGCAGATGAACGGTATCTTGAATTCGCGGTGCACGAAGATGGCACCGAAAGGGCAGGCGTCAACGCAGACCAGGCAGTAATCACACCTGTCCTCGTCGATCCTGATGACGCCGTCGACGATGCTGATGGCGCCCTCGGGGCAGGCCTTTATGCACTTCTCGCATTGAGTGCACAGGCTGATCTTGTAGCCCCCCGGTGACGGGAACTCGCCCCTGATGCCTATCGCCGCCTTCTTGGGGTTGTTTTCCTCGAAATGGCGGAGCGCGCACGCGAGCTGGCAGGTCCTGCAGCCCGTGCACCTGCTTTCGTTCTTAAGGATTTTCAAGAGTCACCCTCCGTGTTCTCTTAGGTTGCCGGGAGTCTAACACACGCGGTCGGCGGCGTCAATATCGGCGGCGACCGGCTCTGGCGGCGGCGTCGTGACAAGGCTCACCGCCACCACCATCAACGTGCTGACCACGATTCCGGGGATGAGCACGTAGAGGAAGTCGTTGAGCACCTGTATGTTCTGCCAGACGATGACCGTTACCGCCGGACATACTTGTA
>CAZSBE010000081.1:11552-13343 GCA_964604955.1 uncultured bacterium | reverse complement strand
GAGAGCCAGTCGATGACGACTTCCACGGTGTCTTCCGTGAGATTGGCGGTCTTGTCATAGCCGGTCGTAAGGGCGTGCCAGTCGGCGACCTCGAAAAAACACTGGTACTCGTCCTGCAGCCTCACCCAGTTTACCAGCACTCCGGCGTAATTGCCCAGGTGGAGTTTTCCGGTGGGCCTCATGCCGCTCAGGATTCTCTTTCGCTTCATCTCGTCTCCCTTTGAATCACAGGCCGGTGAAAAGCCTGAACAGGCCGTGGGCGGGCGGCACGATTATGGCGCCGATGATGCTGATGCCCATGAAACTGCCCAGTATGATAAGCGCGAATATGATGAACATGCCCATCCGGCCCATGCTCTCGTACTTGATCGCGTACTCCACGGGGAGCAGCGACGATACGACCCCGGAGCCGTCCAGGGGCGGCAGCGGTATGAGATTGAAAAAGGCCAGATAGAGGTTTATGGAAGCTATGGAAAGCAGCACCAGCTGCAGCGGCCCGAACGTGTCCGACATGGCCGGGCTCATAACGGTGATCCTGAAAAGTATGCCCGCCAGGAGCGCCAGCAGTATGTTGGCGACGGGCCCGGCAACCGAGACAAGCATGACGCCCCGGCGCGGGTTTCTGAAGACCATGGGGTTGATCGGGACGGGCTTGGCCCAGCCGTAAGCGATTCTGCCGCCCGAGCTCACGAGCAGGACGAGGGGCAGCAGTATGGTGCCCACCGGGTCGATGTGAGCGAGCGGATTGAGCGTAAGCCTGCCGTATTGCTCAGCGGTTACGTCGCCCTGGGATTTGGCAGCTCTGGCGTGAGCATATTCATGGACGGTGAGTCCGAGAAATATCGCAAAAATTCCTGCTACTATCTGTTGTATTTAGTACAGCCCCCCATCGCTCGCCCCGCGTACTTCGAGTGCGGAGGAGCCAGAGATTTAGGGAAATATAACACCCTAACTCCTTGCCTGTCAACCTAATCTTATTGGGGTCAGGTCTTGAAATGCACAATGACCGGCCGCCATCTGCCGGGATGTGTCGGCCTGCTTTACCTCCCCGCCGGGCCGCCCAGCTCTTCAAGCGCCCTTCTCGCAGGCTCATTACCGGGCTGCGCCGCGATGACTGCTTCCAGATGTCTGCGCGCTTCGGCCGGGCGGCCGACCGCCGCCAGGGCGACGGCCAGATTGTAATTTGCTTTCCAATTCGCCCTATTATGGTGGACGGCGAGTTCCAATTCCCTGATGGCCTCAGCCGTTCTTCCGAGCAATCCGTAGGTCACCCCCAGGTTGAGCCTCAGGGAAGAATCAGTCGGATCGATTCCAACGGCACGTTCGAACTCCTCCGCGGCGTCCTCGTGTCGTCCCTGCCGGCTGTAGGCAAACGCCAGATGCTCGTGGGCGTCTTCATACCGGGGAGCCATTGAGATGGCATTCTTGAAAGCCAAAACGGCCAGGGAATCCGCGCGCATCTCCGCATATGTCTTGCCGATCTGAAACGGAATGACGGCATCGGCCGGTCTCAGGGCCGCAGCGGTTTCGAATTCGCGCAGTGCCGGGCCATAGCGGCCCGCCCTTCTGAGCACCATACCGTAGTACTTGCGGGCGTCGGGGTCTTCGGGAAACTCCTCGACCACGCCTTCAAGCAAGTCGAGGCCTCTCTCAAGCCCCGACGGCGTCGCTCCGTACCTCAGCCCGAGGTTCAGGGAGTACCACCGGCGCATCTCGTCCATGTTCAGCCTCAGCCCCCCCTGGCCTGTGAGCAAAAAGAGGGCGGCGAGGACCGCAACGGAGACGATGACC
>CAZSBE010000081.1:0-11542 GCA_964604955.1 uncultured bacterium | reverse complement strand
GCACGCCAGCGGCGGCCGCGCAGGGCGGTGAGCAGCCATACCAGCCCGTAAGCGGCGCACACCGCGAGCACCGGCAGGACCGAGAGACGGTACCGGGCCGTGACGAAGAACAGGGAGAAGGCAAGGGTCTGGAGCACGAGATAGACGAGCGGGCCCGGGCTCTTGCGGAAGCATCTCGCCCCGGCGACGATCCCGAGCAGGGCGAAGGGTATCACCAACCCGGACGGCGCCAGGGGAAGGCCCAGAACGGGGCTGTATGCGCGCGCCGCGTCGTACCACTCGATCTGCGGGATCTCGTACGTGTTCCAGAATAACCGGATTTTCCATAGCAGGTTTCTGATGAATAACCAGGGGTTGTCCCTTATGAAGCCGAATGCCCGCCCGTACCACCACCGCGATGTCTCAGCCAGCGTCAGCGGCCGGCCCGCCACGAGTTCGGCCTCGAACCGTCCCGTCATGTCTCCGGGGGCCACCCCGCTGTCGCTGAGGATCCGGAACGTCCCGTTTGCGCCCGGCCCGTTGCCTATGTAGAAATTGAGACCGCCGTTTGCCGAGACAAGTGTGAAGTCGCCTTCAATGCCGTAGTTCCATATCGCAACGGGTACGACGGCGGCGAGCACCACCGCGCCGAACAGGGCGGCTGCAAGTGCCCGCCGCCTGCCGGGTGAAGGATACTTGAGGAGGATGAGCAGCAGAGCCCCCAGCCCGAAGAGCAGCACTGACGCGCGCCCGAGCGCGGATAGCCCCAGGCAGAGACCCGCGGCGGCTACGTACATTAGCCCGCCCCTTCGTGTCGCCCGGATCAGCGCCAGCAGGCAGAGCATATTCAGAAACAGGGTGAGACCTTCCATGAGCAGCAACCCCTCATAGAATACGAGGACCCCGTAAAGCCCCGCGATCATGCCTGCCATGACGGCCACGCTGTCGGCAAAGATCTCCCTTGCGACGAAGTAGGTGAGAACGCAGGTGCCGGCTCCGAGCACCGACTGGACGATGAGGGCAAGCAGCCTGGACCCGCCGGACACTCCGTACAACAGAGCGAGGAAGTAGGAATAGAGCGGGCCCATGAAGTGCACCTCATGCCCGAGCCAATTGCCCGCCGCGATTGCCGTCGCCTGCTCGTGATAGAAGACCTCATCGAAGATGGGCTGTTCGAAGAAGATCGTGGAACGGAAGAAATACACATGGAGCAGGCGAACTGCGAGAGCGATCAGGAATATCGCCGCCACCGCGTAGACACGGGTTCTCCGTTTGTCCGCCGGCCTGTCTGCGTCGCAGCCCGGGCCGGAAGCAGCTGTCATGGGAAGCCTGTGCATTTCAAGACCTGACCCCGGGCTGTTTGACCCCGGTCCGGCCCCTGACGAAGGCCTCCTCTGCACGTCTCGTGGGAAGCTCTCCGCGGAATTTAAGTTCGAGTATGTCTTCGAGCATCTTCCCCACACCCGGGCCCGGCTTCATTCCGAGCCGCACGAGGTCTGCGCCGGTGAGGGCTGGCTTCACATGCCTCCAGGTCTTGACATAAGTTTCGATGATGCCTCTCCCCCTCCTGCCGGATGCGGTGTAGAGAAGGGCCAGCGACTCCGGCGGCAGGGCGGCGAGGAGCCTCGTCGCCTCGTAGGCATACGGTGGCTTCAGCTTCGAAAGCTGCTTTGCCTTGCCGCCCAGGTCGCGCGCCGCCCAGATGCAGATCCGTCTTGTCCTCCTGTCGAGGTTGAGGTACACCGCAAGCCGCGTCGCGACCGACCTCTGGCCCATGAATAGGTACCCGAACCAGTACGTTCGCGGATCGAACCCGCCCGGACCGGCCCACTCGCAGAAGCGGCGCCCGTCCCGATCGGCCGTCGCGAGGCGACTCATCTTTTTCGCGTCGAAACCGAGGCTCGTGGCTATGGTCCGCAGGATAGCGAGGCGCTCGAGAAGCCTGATACCGGCAACGACTTCATCCTCCGTGAAAATGAGTTCAAGCTCGCGCCTCACCCGCTTCCCCGAAATCGTCTGCATGCATCCGTCGGCCACACATGCCTTCAGAAATCCGAGCGTGTGCCTTTCGAAGCGAAAGCCGTAACGGGCGGCAAACCTTATGCCGCGCAGCGCTCTTGTCGGATCGTCAGAGAAGGACTCGGGGTGAAGCACAGTGAGGCGCCCCCGCTCGAGATCCCCCCACCCGCCGAACGGGTCCAGCAGCACTCCGTAAGCGCCGCTGGAGAGCTGAATCGCCATGGCGTTGATTGCGAAATCGCGCCGCTCGAGGTCGACTATTATCTGCGGGTAGACTTTGATGTCCGGGAGGGCCCCGGGCCGCCGGTACCTCTCGGTGCGCGTGGACGCGAAGTCCACTGAGCCGGCGGGGCCTCCCATGACCTTGCACGTCCCGAACCGCGTCACGCCCTTGACCCGGCCCCCCACTGCTTTAGCGTAGTCCCGCGCGACCCTGATCGCGTCGCCTTCGATCGTGATGTCGACGTCGGTGCCCGGGCGGCCCAGGATGAGGTCCCGCACCATGCCGCCGACGATGTAAGCGTTCATGCAGCGCTTCCCGGCCAGCCCGGCGATACGCCTGAGCTCTTCGGCAACCCCGGCCGGCAGGCCCTTATCCGGCTTTGCTTTTCGTGAGCGCACTGTGGTCTCTCTCCCTCGGGTGATACAGCCTGTGCACTTCTATGAGGTGTTCCATGTCGACCTTGGTGTATATCTGCGTCGTGCTGATGTTGCGGTGACCGAGCATCTGCTGCACGGCGCGCAGGTCGGCTCCACCCTCCAGCAGATGCGTCGCGAAGGAATGCCTGAGTACATGGGGCGTGACCGGCGCCCTGACGCCCGACGTCTTGACGCATACGGCGAGTATCTTCCAGAATCCCATTCTCGACAGCGGCCCGCCCCGCCAGTTGAGGAACAGCACGTCGCTCGACCTGCCGCTGAGGAGTCCCGGCCTCACCGTATCCATGTAGAGCCGGATCCACCGGAGAGCGACTTCCCCAACTGGCACCAGTCTCTCCCTCGCGCCCTTGCCCACGCATCTGGCGGTTGCGGCATTGAAATTGAGGTCGGCCAGCCTGAACCCGATTACCTCCGAGACGCGCATGCCCGTCGCGTAGGCGAACTCCAGCATGGCCTTGTCGCGAACTCCGAGCGGCCGGCTTGTATCAGGCGCCGCAAGCAGCACCTCGATGTCGCGAATCGTCAGCGCCTTGGGGACCCTCCGCCATGCCCTCGGCCGGGCGACCGTGTCGGTGGGGTCGGTGTCGGTGACCTGCTCGGACATGAGGTAGCGGTGGAAAGCCCGGACGGACGAGAGGTTCCGCCTGATACTAGACGGCGCCAGGCCGCACTCGCTCAGAAAGGCGAGGTACGAATGGACATCGGCGGCCCCGGCTTTGTACGCCTGGTCCTTGCCCTCACCCGCCAGGAACTCGAGGTACCTGCGTATGTCGTTTTCATAAGCCTGAACGGTGTTCGGGGCAAGGCCCTGCTCGGTGGTGAGCCAGGCCGAGAAGTCCTCGAGCTGTCCTTTCAGATGGCTTGAAGGAATGGGTTGAGCTCCTTCTCTTCCCCGATGGTCGTTGCCGGACCGTGCCCGGGGTAGACCACGAGTTGGTCATCTAGAGAACATATCCTGTTCCTGAGTGTGTCCATCATCTCAACGTCGGACCCTCCCGGCAGATCGGTCCTTCCGATCGACCCCTTGAAGAGGGTATCGCCCGAGAACACAAACGGGCCAACGCGGTAGCAGACGCTTCCACCCGTATGGCCCGGAGTGTGAATCACCTCGACCTCCCGGCCCGCTATCCTGAGCGTCGCGGCGCCGTTCAGCTCCTGGTCGACGTTGCACGGGTTCCTCACGAGGTCCCATAGAGTCGGCTGCCCGGCCTCCTCTACCATGGCCCGGTCGGCGCCGTGGCAGACGACGCGGCTGCGGAACCGGCGCCTCAGCTCCCCGGCCGCATTGGTATGGTCTATGTGGCCGTGCGTGAGAAGTATGGCCTCGGGTTCAAGGCCCGTTTCGCGCACTAGCTCGACAATGACGTCGGGCTCATCGCCGGGGTCAATCAGAAAACCCTGGCCCTTGGGACCCACCTTCACGGCGAAGCAGTTGGCCTGGAACATGCCGACGACGGCGTGCCTTATCTCGATGTTCTCACTCATTCCGCGCGTCCTCACTTCCATCGAAGAGACCGAGTCCGAGCCGCGTCTGCCCTGCCTCGTGCGCGAGCAGCCACTTCTTGAGACTCAGGCCCCCGCCGAATCCCGCCAGCGTTCCGTCGGCGGCCACTACCCTGTGGCAGGGGATGACGATGGGCACAGGATTCAGGCCCAAGGCCCTTCCCACCGCCCGCGCCGAGTAGGGCTCGCGGATCTGGTCGGCGACCCAGCCGTAGCTACGGACCTCGCCGAAGGGAATCTTCTGCGTCACCTTGTAGACTTTCTTCATGAAAGCGCTCGATCCCCTGAGGTCGAAGGGAACCGAGAAGGCACGCCGCATCCCCGCGAAGTACTCGTTTATTTGCCGCGCCGCGGTGTCGGCCACGCCACCGCCCAACAGAAGAGTGACGCCGCCCCTGTCGTCGTAAAACGACTGCAGGGCCTCCGTGTCGAGCCCGCCGAAGTTGACGTAGAAGAGCCCCCTCTCCGTCGCGCCTATCCACAGGTCGCCTATCGGCGTCGGCAGAGTGTTGTAGTTAATCAGGAGTTTCACAGTATCTCCCCTCAGATGCTGCCCCGGGCCGCCCTCCCGAACGCTTTGAGCACGGCTTCAACCTTGTTCGGGGTCATTCCCCCCACCTTGAGGAGGTCCTGAACGCCGGCCTCCCGCACGGCCCCGAGTGTACCAAATTCTTTGAGCAAACGCTTGGACAAAATCGGCCCGATGCCCGGGATGGACTCCAGCTCGCTTTTCATACCCTGCCTGGTGCGGAGCTTGCGGTGGTAAGTCACGGCGAACCTGTGCGCCTCATCTCTTATCTTCTGAACGAGCCTCAGGGCCGGCGACGTGCGCGGGATCTGCATGGGATCTTCCATGCCGGGCACGTATATCTCGTCGAACCGCTTGGCTATGCCCACCATGGGGGGAAGATCGTCCGGGTCGGCGCCCGCGTCCGCGGCGCCCATGATCGCGCTCGAGAGCTGGCCCTTGCCGCCGTCTATTACGATCAGGTCGGGGGCGTCCTCCTCTCCGGCCACGATATGCGACCAGTACCGGCGGAGGACTTCCCGCATCATGGCGAAGTCGTCCTGGCCCTCCACCGTCTTGATATTGAACCTGCGGTATCGGCTCTTAAGCGGCCGGCCGTTTCTGAAGTAAACCGACGAGCCAACCGGGTGCGCTCCCTGTATGGTCGATATATCGAACGCCGCGATGTCGACCGGCAGCGCCTTGAGGTGGAGCCACCTGGCGAGCTCGGTCACCGAAGCCGCGGTCTTCTCTCTTACCTTTCCCTCGTCAGTGATCTGCGCGAGCGCGACTTCGGCGTTCCTTCCGGCCATGTCGAGAAGCTCGCTGCCCTTGCCCGTGCGCGGCGCCTTGATGGTCACCCTCTTGCCGGTACGCCGGCTCAGCCACTCGCACAGCACCTCGACCTGGGGCGGCAGGTTCTCCAGCAGAATCTCCTCGGGAAGGAGCCGCGTGGTCCCCAGATAGAGCTCCAGAAAGGAGTCCAGGATCTCGCCCGCTTCCGCCTCGCCCTCGAAGGAGAGCTGGTACATCTCCTTGCCGATGAGTTTGCCCTCCCTCACTTTGAGAACGACTCCGACGCCGCGGCCCCGGCCGCCCCGCACGGCGGCAATATCCCGGTCCCGGGAGCTTGGCCACACCACCGTCTGCTTCTCCGCGACCCTGGATACGGCCTGCAGCCTGTCTCGGAGGCGCGCCGCCTCCTCGAAGTTGCGCTCGCCCGCTTCTGTCTCCATCCTCGCCCTCAGGTCGCGCGTCAGGCTGGTCATCCTTCCCGATAGGAACTGCGTGACCTGCCGCACGAGCAGATTGTAATCCTCGGGGCTTATCTCCCCGCGGCACGGCCCCACGCACTTCCCGATGTAATACTTGAGGCAGCCCCGGTCGGGTTCCTTCAAGGGGAGCCTGCGCTTGCATGTTCTCATGGGAAACACCTCGGTAAGGACCTTGAGGGTCTTCCTCATGGCGCGCGCGTCCGTGTATGGGCCGAAGTAGCGCGCGTTCTCTTCTTTGAGATTCCGGGTGGGGTAGATGCTCGGAAACGGCTCCTTCGTCGTGATCTTGATGAACGGGAATTTCTTGTCATCCCTGAGGTTGATATTGTAACGCGGCCTGAAGAGTTTGATGAGGTTGGCCTCGAGTATGAGGGCTTCGACTTCGGTATGCGTGACGATGATGTCGAGATCCCTGGTGTTCCTGACAAGCGCTTCGGTTCGCGGGCTGGGGAGCTCCCCCTCTCCGAAATAGCTCCTCACCCGGGACCTCAGGGATTTGGCCTTGCCCACGTAGAGCACCTTGCCCCTGGCGTCCTTGTACATATAGACCCCGGGAGACGCCGGGAGCGTGGCCACCTTGTCCCTCAAGATGTCGGCGTCGTCCTTTTTCATATGCGTCTGCGCCTCCCGGCGATCATCGCCACCATCGAAGTCACTTCCCTCACCCTTATGATGTAGGAGACGCCGAGAAGCAACGCGAGGCCCACTCCCACCGCCGCGCCAACCTGCAGCAGCTTGCCCGTGAAGCGCGCCGCGCGGGGCTCCAGCGCGTGCGACGCGACGTACATGCCCGCACCCATAACTAACGCCGCAACAAGCACTTTCGCTGACATCCTCACAAGTGACTTGATGCCCACATCGCCTATCCGGCCGCGCAACGTGCTCCCAAGCAGCACGAACCCCAGCGTGGCTGAGAACGTTGTAGCCAGGGCGAGCCCGGCGAGGCCCAGGAAGCGGACCAGTATGAGATCGAGCAGGACGTTGACCACGACCACCACGACGCCGATCTTGACGGGCGTCCGGGTGTCCTTGAGCGAGTAGAAGGCCTGCGTGATGACCTTGGTGCCGCCGTAAGACACGAGCCCCAACGAATAGCACACGAACGTGAGGGTCGTCATGGGCGTCGAACGCGCAGCCGTGAACTCCCCCCTTTCGAAGAAGAGCCTCACGATGGGCGTGCCAAGGACCAGAATAGCTATGGTCGAGGGGATCATGAAAGTCATGGTGAGCTTGAGCGCGAATGAGAGGTCATGCATGAAGAGGCTGCGGTCCTCCCTGGCGGCATGTTCGGAAAGGGCCGGCAGCGTCACAGTCGCGATGGCTGCGACAAAAATGCCGAGGGGCTGCATCGAGAGCCGGTTGCCGAGTCGGAGCGCCGTCACGCTCCCTTCGGCCAGCGTCGTGGCGAGGAGCGTGTCCACCAGCACGTTGACCTGTGTCGCCGCAAGCGCGAGTATGCTGGGAAGGAGCAGGCGCCCGACCCACTTCACCCCCTCGTCCCTTATGTCCGGGTCGAAGGCGAGCTTGTGTCCCGTCCGGAGAAGGAGCGGCATCTGGACAACGATCTGGAGCATGACGCCGGCGACCGTCCCCACGGAAAACCACACGACGGCCGACTCCAGAGAACCCGTGAAGAACCGAATCAGGCCGACGCCCACACCGATGAGGAAAGCGTTGAGCATGGCCGGGGCGAGCGCGGGAACCGTGAAATAACCGACGCTGTTCAGGGTAACCATCGAAAGCGACGATATGCCCACGAAGAGGATGAAGGGAAACATGATGCGGGTGAGCTTCACCGTGAGCGCAAACAGCACGGGCTGGTCGCGCCAGCCGAATGCCCACGCCTTGACGATATACTGCGAGAAGACCACGCCGACCAGGACGACGACGGTCAGTACGATAACCAGGACGGAGAAGATCTTGACCGCAAGCCGGAGGGCCCGCTCGCTTCCCTCCTTGTGGAGATAGTGCTTATAGACCGGGATGTAGCCGGCGGCTAGAGCGCCCTCGCCAAAGACCCTTCTCAGGAAGTTGGGAATTAGGAAGGCGACGTTATAGGCGTCGCCCACGTAACTCGTCCCGAAGAGCGCGGCGAAGATGGCGTCGCGCCCGAGCCCGAATACGCGGCTCACTATGGTGGCCGCGCTCACGCGGCTCGCTGACCTTGCGATCTGTTCTTTCACTTCTCTTGCCATGGGATGCCTCGGCGACACAATATATCAGAACCTTCGGGCCTCATCAAAGGAAAAGGCTATGCGTTGACAGCCTCCCGCCGCGCTGGTATACTCTGCCGACTCTAAACCGGCGAGAGGCAATGACTGAAACCCCCAGAGCAAGCGTCATAATCCCCACCTACAGGCGGGAGACCCTGCTCAGGAACCTCCTCGAGTCGCTCGCCCGGCAGAAGACCTCCTACGAGTATGACGTCACGGTGGTCGGCGACGGGACACAGGTCGACGCCGGCATCATCGGTCTCGGCCCCACCGACCTGCGCCTCAGGTTCGTCTCGCTCTCCGACAAGGCCGGCCGGGGCGCAGCCAGGAACGCCGGCATCCGCGCTTCCGCCGGAGGGGTCATCATCTTTCTCGACGATGACATGACGGTCGTCGAGGGGTTCGTCGAAGAACATATGAAACATCACACGGCGGAGGACGCGGTCGTGATCGGCGATGTCAAGAGCCCTCCCGAATACGCCGGCCGCCCCCTCGCCCGTTACATCGAGAGGCAGGGCGTGAGGAAGCTCAAGTCCAGGGCCCACATCCCGGCGAAGTGCTTCCGCACCGGCAACGCCTCGGTCGGGAGGGCGCTCCTCGAGAAGGCGGGCATGTTCGATGAAGCCATCACGCATTACGGCGAGGACATGGACCTGGCGGCCAAGCTGGCGGACGCCGGGGCCAGGTTCGTCTTCGCCGAGGGCGCGGCCGCATATCACCACCACCCGCCCGACCTCGATGACATGCTCGTCAAGATGCGCGAGTACGGCAAATACACGGTCCCTATCCTCGCGGAGCGGCACCCTTATCTCAGGACAACGCTCCGCATACACCTGGCCGAGCCAGCGCGCCCCGGCCGCGAGCCTCTTTCGCTGACGCTCAAGAAGATGGGCCTCAGGCTGGCACTCACCGGGCCCGTCTACGGCCTTGCGCTCGCAGCCATGCAGTTCAGGCCGCCCGACAGCCTCATGTTCCCGATGTACGACTACGTGCGAGCCTATAACTACATCACCGAGTACTGGAAGGTGAAGCGGCACGAGGCTATAAAGCGGATGCACGAGCGCGGCTCGTACGACATCACCCAGTAGGGATCTACCCCACGGCGGCTGCGGACCGGTCTCCATCAGCCGTCCTGATCAATCGCCTATTTCCTCGAGCACCTTCCTGGCATTGGCGTTTTCAGGGTCCAGCTCCAGTGATTTCTCATAGCTCCTGACCGCAGCTTCCACGTCCTCATTCTTAAGATAGGCCTCTCCCAGGCTGTCATAGGCGTTCGCCGATTCAGGGTTCATCTCGACATTCATCTTGAAGACCTCGATGGCGGCTTCAATCATCCCTCTGGCGACAAGGCCGTAGCCCAGGGAGTTGAATTCGCTTTCGCTGAAGTACAACGGGGTCTCGCCGCCAAACCGGAGCTGGCGGTAATTCGCAACCCCGGCCTCGACCCCCGAGTCGGCGATGGACTTCTCCACGGCATATGCCGCAGATTCATCTACATACTTCCGAAGGGAGCTCAATCGCTCCTCGATGAAGGGCTCCGGCCTCCTTTCGAGAAACTGCTCATAGTACCCGATCGACCGCTCGTACTCCCCCAACCTCCTCAGCATCTCAGCGAGCCGGTGGTAGGCATCGAGGTTGTGGGGATACTGCTCCAGCACGTACTCATAGATATCCTCGGCCTCGTCGATTCCGCCGCTTCCCTGTAGCCTGTCCCCCTGCATGATCAGGGCGCGCTCGGGAATGTCGACTTCATAGCCGTATTCCCCCGAGAGGTCCCGGTAGAATCGCTTCAGGTCCTCCAGGCCGCTCACGTCTGCGTCCTCAGGGAACCTGTATTTCTCGAAGTAGGCCTTGAGCCCCCTTCTCAGGCCGGGAGAGGGAATGGTGCCGTCAGGTTCTTCTTCAAGCGGATCCAGGACCATCCTGAAGTCGCCCCTCGTCCCCGCTTCGACCACCGCCGCCAGCTTCTCCAGACACTCCATCGTCGCCTCGTCGTCATCGCCGGTATTGCATGTTATGAAGAAGAAACTCTTCAGGGGCTCGCCGCTGCTGAAGAAGTCAGCCGATCTGTCGAGAAGGTAATCCCGCACCGAGCGGTTCCAGAAGGGATTCGTGATCAGATTGACCCTGAAGAGGCCGGGCTGCTCCATGAGGGCATAGAGACTGAAAGATGCGCCCGCCTGGGGGCCGACGAGGATGCGAAAGTCCTTGGTGCGGTACGTCCCGTCAACATAGGGGATCAGCTCATCTGTGAAGAACTTCAGGAACTTCCCCGCACCGCCTTCCCGGCCGTCGCGGCCTACAGGCAGATTGTCCCTGTACCGGTCGATGTTCATGACCCCGACGATTATGAATTGCGGGATCAGACCCGCTTCGTGAAGCCGGTCGGTGATGTATACCGTCTCCGCGAAGTAGCCGCGCACCTGGCCACCGTAGAGCACATATATGACGGGGTAATGCACGGCCGCTCCCTCATACCCCCTGGGCAGGTTCACGAGCAGCGTGCGGTCCTCATTGAGGACCTCCGAGTGCAGTGTTCTGAATGTCCCGATGGAGACGGGGTCACCGTCCTCCTGGGCGAGGGGATGCGACCCGCTGGCCAGGATGACTCCGATCGCAAGGACAACCGCGGCAAGTGTGTGGTGCATTCTGTCTCTCATGTACAGAGCCTCCCGGTCATTGATATCGGGCTTCAGTGGCGCCACAGGGGTTCGGCGCCGGTAATCGCTACTCGCTGTCGCCTGCTCGCACGAGTCTCTCCGCAACCCCGGCGAGGGCATCGCCGTCCAGGCGGCAGACCCGCCAGTCGTCGAGCACGGTCGCGCCCAAACGCTTGTAGAAGTCGATCGCTGACCTGTTCCAGTCGAGCACTATCCAATCCAGGCGCCCGCAGTCATTGCTGATCGCGAGGTCGGCCAGGTAGGCCATCAAGGCCCCCGCTATGCCCCTCCCGCGAAACTCCGGGGCCACAAACAGGTCATCCAGCCATAGACAGCGCTTTCCCACCATGGTGGAGAAGGTGAAGAAATACACCGCATAGGCAGCGGGCTCGCCTTCGACAAATGCAAGCAGAACATGCGCGGCCGGGCGCTCGCCGAAGAGCGACTCCCGCAGGACTTCCTCGGTCGCCGTGACTTCGATCTTCTCAAACTCCGCCATCGAGCGGATAAACGCCAACAGCAGGGGAATGTCTTCAGGTGTCCCCGCCCGGACCTCGAATTTTAGGTCTCTGCCAGCCAGTCTCATCGATTGTTCCCAAACGGACCCGTAGAGCCGAAACCGGATCTTCCCGCCCCCGAGTTCCGCCCCGGGGGACTATAAGCACATAATACGTCACTGTCGAGCCCGGCTTCGCGGAACATCCCCGGGCGGCACCATACCCCGAT
>CAZSBE010000080.1:0-14037 GCA_964604955.1 uncultured bacterium | reverse complement strand
CCGGGTGACGGGCGGAACGCCGAGACGGTGCGGCTCTTTGAGACGGAAAAGAGGGAGAGCATGGGGCGGTTCGACCTCTTCTCCGACGTAAGGTCCACCATAGCGGCTTTGAGGGGGGCGGGGGTCAAGGTCTGCGTCTCGAGCGGGAACTTCGACGATCTCATCCTGGATTTCATGGCCAGGCGGGACCTCGAAGTCGACCTCGTGATGGGCTTCAGGCCCGGATTCGAGAAGGGCCGCGACCACTTCGAATACGCTATGCGCGAGTTCGGGGCTGATCCGGGCGGCACGGTCTTCGTCGGCGACAGCATCAAGGACGGGGAGCGGGCGCTGGAAGCCGGCATCAGGTTCATAGGAATGACGGGCCTGGTCACAAGGGAAGAATTCAGGGCGAGATTCCACCAAATACCGGTGGTATCCGCCCTAGAGGAACTACTGCACATCATTGGGCTTGATGGGCCGTCCCGGCCGGCCCGCCAGGAAGACGCTACGAACCCGGCAGAAGGTCAACTACCTTCTGAATGATATTCCCCTCGAACACGAATGCGACACGCTCGTCGAAGTAGTACCACGTGTGCACTTTCCCGCTACGAAGGGTTTCGTCGGGTCTTCCGTAAATCCTGGCTACCGAATACTGGAGGCTGGCCTCGCCGTGTTCAGTAGCGACCTGCCGCGAAAAATCGCGGTCGGTTGAGATGTGCACCATGTCTTGTCTCACCTCTCCAGGTGGCGATCAGTAGAGCCAAGGCATGGGGCTTTACCTTCAGACTAAGACCAGTTTATCACAGGCCCTTCCAAAAGTCAAGCATAACCGGCCCCGAGGCCTACCCCGCCAAACCTCACCACCCCCGGCAAAACGTAATCAACTGGTTTCAAACCTGCAACAAGTGAAGCGCCGGCCCGGCGGTGCCGATAGAAGGGACGAAACTTGACATGGCCCGGACTGTGCTATACCTTTGAGGCTGCTTGAGAACGTGACAAGGAGGCGCGGTGGCTGACAGGATTCTCGTTACGGGTGGGGCGGGCTACGTGGGCTCTTTCGCCGTGGGCCTGCTGGTCGGGCAGGGCTTCGAGGTCGTTGTGTACGACAATCTCTCGGAGGGCCACAGGGAGGCCGTAGCCGGCGGCGTGCCGCTGGAGGTGGGCGAGCTCGCCGACGGGGCCCGGCTCCGGGGCGTGATTGAGAAGTTCCGGCCCGGGTTCGTAATGCACTTCGCCGCCAGCGCTCTCGTCGGCGAATCCAATGACAATCCCCTGAAGTACTTCGAGAACAACATAGCCAACGGCGTGAACCTCGTCAGATCGATGCTCGCCGCGGGAGTGAAATCCATAGTCTTCTCGTCCTCCGCCGCCGTTTACGGGGAGCCGAGCATGACCCCAATACCCGAAGACCACGTGAAGGCGCCGGTCAACCCCTACGGTTACACCAAGCTCGCCTTCGAGCGTTTCCTCGAATACTGCGGGGCGGCCTACGGGCTCCAGAGCGTCTGCCTACGTTACTTCAACGCCTCTGGAGCGGCCGGCGGCCTCGGGGAGGACCACGACCCCGAGACGCATCTCATCCCGAATGTCCTCGGGCCCGCGCTCGGGCGGCTTGCCAGGTTCAGCGTGCTGGGAGACGACTACCCTACCGATGACGGGACCTGCGTGAGGGACTTCGTTCACGTCAGCGACCTGGCCGACGCCCACGTGAGAGCGCTCGAGCTTCTGAGGCAGGGAAGGTCCGACCGCATAAACCTCGGCAACGGCAAGGGCTTCTCGGTGCTGGAGGTGATCAAGGTCGCCGAGAAAGTGACGGGTAAGGCCATACCCTACGAATTCGCGCCCAGGCGCAAGGGCGACCCCGCCGTGCTGGTGGCGAGCGCCGAGAGGGCTGGTGAAGTTCTGGGCTGGGTCCCCCGGTTCGCTTCACTTGAGGACATAGTCAGAACGGCCTGGGAATGGCACAGGGCCCATCCCGCCGGTTACGGCTCCGGGTAGGCGGCCGTATATGAACGGCGCGGAAGAAAACAGGCTCTGCATAGTAACTTCGCCCGACGCCCCGCCCTGCGACGCCAATCCCGGGCTCGACCCCGAACGGTGCGCGGCGTGCGAAACGGGAGGGCCGTTGCTCTCCTCGGGCGCAACCCGCCTCCATCTCTTCGGACTGGTGCGCGGCCTCTACCTCCGGAACGAGGAGCTCAAGAAACGCAACCGCGACATCAACCTCCTCTTGAACATACTCAACCTCGTCCAGGGGGCGGGTGACCTCGACGCGACGCTGCGGGTCGTGCTGGCATGCGTGACGTCCGGTTACTCGATCGGGTTCAACCGGGCCTTTCTGTTTCTTCTCGATGAGGACTCGGAGTGGCTCAGGGGCAAGCTGGCCGTCGGCCCCCGGGATCTGGAGGAAGCGCAGGCCATATGGAACACCATCAAAGAGACCGCACAGAGCCTGGAGGAGACTGTATCGGCCCTGAAGACGGGTGGCAGGAAAGGCGACGAGGAACTCACGGTAATAACGAGGTCGCTCAAGGTGCGCATCGGGGACGGGACATCGCTCATGGAGCGATGCATCACGGCGGGCGAGACAATTGTCGCCTCCGAAGGCGAGGAGCCCGCGCATAATGACGTGCTTCACCGGCTGGGACTCAGGGCCTTCGTCTGCGTGCCGATCGCGGCGGTGGGAAAACCGCTGGGCGTGATCGTCGCGGACAATATCATAACCGGCGTAGTTCCCACGCGCGACCAGGTGGACATGCTGAACTCGCTCGCTTCGCAGGTGGGCCAGGCCGTTGCCAACGTCACTCACTTCGAGGACGTGAGGCGGAGGCTCCAGGAGCTGTCCACGCTCAATGAGGTAAGCAAGGGTATCCTGTCGACCACCGACCTCAAGAGGGACCTTTCGCTCATAGCCAGGATCTCGGCGCAGGTGCTCAACGCCGGGAAATCGGTGCTCAGGCTGGTTTCGGAGGATGAAGAGGCGCCCCCGCACGCGGTTTACGGCATGACCGATTCGGACGAACTCCTCGGTCTCGAGGAAGTGGTCCGCTCGCGCGTCCTTGAAGGCGGAGAGCCCGTGCTGGTGAACGACATAGCGGGCGATGCCGAGCTCGCCGGCAGGGGGCGCGCCACAAGGAGCGTCATCTGCGTTCCGCTGGTCAAGGGCGGCGGTGTGATGGGGACGCTCACCGTTTCAGACAAGGCCACCTTCGATACCATCGGCGAGGAGGGCTTCGGCAAGGAAGACCTTCGCTTCCTCACGGTGCTGGCGGGCCAGGCCGCCGTCGCCATCGAGAACGCCAAGCTCTTCGACAGCCTGCGCGCCTCCCGCAAGAAGATCGACGAACTCAACACCCACCTTCTCCGCTCGGAGAGGCTCGCCGCGCTGGGCGAGCTCAGCATGCAGGTGGCCCACGAGATCAGGAACCCGCTCGCGGCCATCGGAGGGTTCGCGAGGTCCGTGGCGAAGAGAATGGACACGGGCGATCCCGACAGGCGGTTTGTCGACATAATCGTGAAAGAGACCGAAAGGCTGGAGAGGATACTCACGGAACACCTGTCCTTCGTGAAGCTCTCTCCACCCAGGTTCGCGCACGAGGACCTGAACGAGATACTCGCCGAATCGGTCGGGCTCTTCGAGGAGAAGGTCACGGCGGCCGGCGCCGAAGTCACGCTCGACCTCGCGGAGAACCTTCCCAAGGTGCTGATCGACGCTGACAAGATGAAGCAGGTATTCATAAACCTGCTTCAAAACGGGCTGGACTACGTATCGGAAGGCGGGAATATATGGGTCTCTTCGGCCCGGCTCGACCGGGCGGTCGAAATCAGGTTCGCCAATGACGGGCCGCCCATACCGCCCGAGGTGCTGGACAGGTTGTTCATGCCTTTCGCAACGACCAAGGAGTCCGGGTCGGGCCTGGGATTGCCGATTGCATACGAGATCGTCCACGAACACGGCGGGACCATAGACGTCGGGAGAAGGGAAGACCTGGGCACGGTTTTCCTGATCACCCTGCCCCTCGTGGTCGAAGGAGATAGAAGAACCGGGCCCATTGACAGGAGAAGCGTGGTAGACGACAGGAGAAGACTCGGAAGGTCCCCGTAAGCGGGGCCGGGATGACAGGGGGAAATCATGCCGAGAGTTCTTGTGGTAGATGACGACGACAGCCTTCGCCTGCTTTACACGAGCGAGCTTGAGGACGAGGGTTATGAGATCGATGCCGTCTCTTCAGGTAAGGAGGCCCTTGAATACATCGAAGCCGGAAGGCCTGATGTTGTCATCCTCGACATAAAGATGGAGGGGATGGACGGCCTTGCCGTGCTCGATGAGATAATGAAGCGCGACAAGACGATACCGGTGGTTCTCAACACTGCCTATTCAAACTTCAAGTCGGACTTCACGACGTGGAGCGCCGATGCCTACATAGTCAAGTCGAGCGACCTCTCGGAGCTCAAGAAGACCATCAAACAGGTGCTGGGCGAGGTCTGAGCGGCAGCGAAAAGAGGTTTCGCTTGACATGAGATTAAGCTGAAGATACCTTCAATGTGTTGACGCGGTAGCTCAGCAGGTAGAGCACAGGACTGAAAATCCTGGTGTCCTCGGTTCGATTCCGAGCCGCGTCACCACTCTTAAGCTGGTGTAGCTCAGCTGGTAGAGCAACGCACTCGTAATGCGTAGGTCAGCGGTTCGAATCCGCTCACCAGCTCCAATTAGAGGAACAACATTGAAGCGCATTCTGCTCCTTGTTTTCATTGCAGCAATCGCTGTCCTCACCCTCTCTTCCATGCGAATTGTCGGAGAGGGTGAGGTATATGTGACCGGAAGCGGCGACGGCCGGAGGGTGCTCGCGGCCGGGCTGCACTTCACGCGGCCCTTCTCGGACGTGCGCAGGTACATTCTCAGCGAGGCCCGCGACTTCTCGGGCGCCGGCGCCCTCAGGCTCGATACAGCTACCAGGGGCGAACTCGTCGTCGAGGGCCGGGCCGGTGTGGCTCTGGACCCCGCGAGGGTTCTTGAAATAGACGAGGTATACGGCGAGGACTCCTTCGGCCGGGTCGTGCTTCCCCTGATAGAGAGGGAGGCGAGGGCCTTCGCGGCCGAGCACTATGACGGCTCACCGCAGTTTCTCGCGTCCCTGTCGGCGGCCGTCCTGGAGCATGTGAACTCGGGCATCGGCCCGATGGGCCTGGGTCTCACTTCGCTCGAGTTCGCATCCATACTGCGCGAAGGCGACATATCCGGCCGAATCGACCGCGCCGAGGGCCTCAAGGTCTTCATACTCGGTTTCGACGCGCTCGACTGGCTCGTTTATGAAGAAGTCGCGCGTACCCATCCTCTTCCCAATCTGAAGAAAGTGAGAGACGGGGGGACATGGGGCGACCTGCTCTCAATGGAACCGCTCATATCGCCGCTCATCTGGACGACGCTGGTCACCGGCGTGACCCCGGACGTCCACGGCATCATGGACTTCCTGGTGGAGAGCCCGGAGACGGGCGAGGAGGTGCCGGTCACGAGCTGGATGCGCAAGGTGCCCGCGCTGTGGAACATGTGCACGGACTGCGGATTGAGTTCGGGTTTCATCGGATGGTTCGCTTCCTTCCCCGCGGAAGCAGTCGAAGGCTTCGTCGTCAGCGACAGGGTCGCATATCATATGTTCGACCCCGCCTGGCTACGTGGGGACAGGGATGAATCAGCCGCGGGGCTGACCTACCCGCCCGATCTCTACCGGGAGATCGCGGGCCTGGTCGCGGCGCCCGAGGACGTGACCGACATGGTGCCCCTTTATGTCGACGGGCCCATCGGCGACCTCAAGGCCGGGTTCGACCCCGCGGACCCGGTTAGCAGCCTGCGCCTCATCATCTCGGCCTACACCTCATATGAGGGCATGATGAAGAAGGTCTATCCCGCCGGGCGGCCCGATTTGTTCGGCGTGTACTTCGAGTTCACCGACAGCGTATGCCATCTGTTCATGCGGTACATGGACCCCGCGATGCCGGGCACCGAGCCGGGGGATGCACGCAGGTACAGGTACGGCGTTCACGCCGCCTATGTGGAGGCCGACCGCATACTCGGCGACGTTCTGGACATGCTGGACGATTCCACGGTGCTCGTCGTGGTTTCGGACCACGGTTTCAAGTCCGGCGCGATGCGGCCGCTTACCGACTCCCGCATCGGTTACGGACAGGCCATCGAATGGCACCGCATAATCGGCTCGATTGCCTTCTACGGACCCGAGGTGAAGCGCGGCCACCGGATTGAGGACGCCACAGTCATGGACGTCGCGCCGACGGTTCTATACACGCTCGGGCTGCCGGTCGACAGCAAGATGCCGGGCCGCGTGCTGACGGACGCCTTTCGCGATGAATGGGTCGATGGCCGCGGGCTGACCCGTACGTCGCTGTATGACTCGGTCTTCGTGCAGGGCTCCCCGACTGACGGCGGGGGCGGCAGCGAAGCCCTCAAGCAGAAGCTCGTCTCTCTCGGATACGTTTCGGGCGGCGAGACCGCCACCATCAACCTGGCGAGTTTCTATCACAAGAACCGCAGGTTCCGCGAGGCCATAGAGACCTGGAAAGAGGTGTTGAGGGACGACCCCGACAATCTCGGCGCGAGGATCGGGCTTGCCAACGCCTACTTCGAGGTGGGGAGGGAAGACAGCGCTGTGCTGCATCTCGACCGGGTTCTCGAAGTCGAACCCGACAATTACCGCGCACTCATCAGTCTCGCGACCATTCACGTAAAGAGCGGACGGGGCGAGGCGGCCCTGCAGGTAGCGGAGCGCGCGATAGGCGTGAAACCGGATGACGGCGAGTCACATTTCAACAAGGCTCTGGCGCTGGAACTCATGGGGCGCACCGACGAAGCCGTGAGAGAATACCTGGAGACGGTCAGGTTCGCGCCCGACCACGCCGAAGCCCATGCCAATCTCGTCCAGATATACCTCGCCCGCGGCAGGAAGGACGAGGCGCTCGCGGCCGCGGAGAAGGCCATGGGGCTCGCCTCCGGCAAGCCCGAAATGCATTACGTATACGGGCAGGCGCTCGACGCCCACGGCCGCCTCGAGGAGGCGCTGCACCAGTATCACCTCGCCGCCGGGCTGGACAGCTCCTTCACTCCGGCTTACATCGGGGCCGGGTCGATCCTGCTCCGTCAGGGCAAGGCCGACAGCGTCATCACGCTCACGGGCTCCGCGCTCCGGGGGGCGACCCAGTATCTCGATTACCTGTACGCCCTGAGGGGAAGCGCGTACCTCAACAAGGGCATGGCCGCCGAGGCCGAACGGGATTTCCGCAGCGCGCTCGACTTCAACAGAGCTTACACTCCGGCGCGAATGAGCCTGGTGCGCCTCTACCTCAGCCGGGGAGAGAACCGGGAGGCGCGGCAGGAGCTCGAGATAATACTCACACTCGATCCCACCAACGCAGAAGCGCGGAATCTCCTCGACCGCTTCGGACGGTAAAATAAACCAAAAAAAGCTAACGTATGCTTCACCCCTGCCGAAATCCATCATAGGCGCGGCTCACACTTGGAGGTGTAAAGATGCAGAAGAGACGCACCACGCGGAAGGTCACTCGCAAGCAGTACAGTCCTCAGGACTACTTCAAGCCTTTTTACAAAGGCCAGTGGCAGGGTATGTACAGCGTCTGGTCAAGCCCCACCATGTGGAATGACCAGGTCGTTCACAAGACCCTGAGAGAAGTCGGCGGGAAGCCCTACACATCCAAAGACGTGCGCCAGATTATCAAGGGTTACTGCAAGGTAATGAAGCAGTACTGGAAGAAGTCAAAGACTTGGTAGTTTAAGTCTTAGTTCAGACGGACTACTGGGCCGCAGCCGAGAGTTAGTGGGGGCCGGCGCTGAGCGCTGGCCCCTTAACTACTTAGAAAACGGGGTTTCAGGTGACCGGCAGGAAAACGCATAACCCGGTGAGCGGAAAGGGAGCGGACGGAATCAGGATCATGAGGTCAGGCGTGTCCGTCTATGAAGTCGAGGTCGATCTCGGCAGGTACGCCTCTGTAACGACCGACAAGATAAAGGGATTCTCCGGCAGACTCCTGAGACTCTTGCCCACCCTGAAGAGCCACGAGTGCTTCGCCGGCGAGTGCGGGGGGTTCGTGGAGGAGCTGGAACAGGGCACGGATCTTGCTCACGTCATGGAACACGTGACCCTGGAGATGTTGAGGCTTGCCAACGGCTCGCGCCGCAAGTACAGCGGCTGGACCAGGAAGACCGGGAGGAAGCGGGTTCACGTCATTCATTTCCAGGCCCCGAACGGGGCCGCGGCCCAGCGCGCTTCGCAATGCGCGGCTCGCGTAATTCAGGACATAATAGAGGGCAGGCCGGTAGAGAGAGGCGCCATCCTGAATGAACTCAAGGGTGGCAGAGGAGGCAAATGATGGAAGTCAAAGCGCTTTTCCTGGGCTTCTCGAGGCGGAGGGTCAGGAGTCTCGTCGAGTCGATCGAGAAAGGGTCCCGGGTCTCCGTCGACGCCACGGCGCGTAAAGACGTGGCCGGCGATGGCGAAGAGGTCGCGGGCGACTACGATATTCTGTTCCTCGACCGCAATCTCGGTGATCATACGCTCGGCAGGCTCTTGAAGTCCGCGCGGCGCCGGTGCGAAGCGACCCCGGCCGTGCTGGTCTATGAGACCGAACCCGACGGCAGGGCTTTCGCTATCGCGTCGGAGCACGACTGCCTGCTCTACAGCGAGAGGGACAGGCTCAAGAGAGGGCTCACCCCGGGCGAAATAGGCGAGGCAATAGAATCAGAGCTGGACTCGGCCAGTGTCGAGCGGCGTCTCATGGAAGTGTCGCTCTCCAGCGGCCCCTGCTCGACGGGTGAATAGGGAGCCGCCTGGCCGCGGGCCCTGTCCTCTACAAACCCGATGATCTGCCTTTTCAACTCGCCGGTGGTGCCGCCCCCTATGCACATCTCGACGTACCGGTCCAGGTAGGCCGGGCTCACTCCCACCGCTTCCAGCACCCGCTGGGCGCCCCTGTAAGAAGCGAAGTAGAAAGGGTCGCGCTCTATTGCGTCCAGATAGTACCCGATGGCCCCGGCCATGTCGCCCTCGGCCTCTTCCATGGCACCCAGCTGGAAATGGGCCCCCGCGTTCCCGGGCTCCCTGCTGATGGCCAGGCGCGCATACCCCCGCGCCCTTTCGTGATTCCCGTCGAGGCGCTCTACATAGGCCTTGTTGACCGTTATGGAGGGGAACTCATAACCGGACACGGCCAGAAAGTCGATATTGGAAACGGCCGCCCCGGCGAGGACCAGCAGTATCGCTAACGCGGCGCCCCTGGACCTTCCGGCCAGGCCGCGCGCCACGACCATCCCTCCGGCGACCGAAAGCGGGAGCAGAAACACGATGCCCGGCAGGCGGAAGCGCTCGCAGACGAAGAACACCATGCAAACGCCCGTGAAGACGGCGAAGCCCCAGACAGGGAGGGCTCGATCACCGCGGCGGCGGAGGGCCCCCACCATGCCCGCAAGTGCCAGGGGGAAGATGACGCCGAAGTGGAGGCGGGGAAGGAATAAGAGCCGCCACCTGTCCCGGCGCTCGGAGATGTCGGAGTTGTTGTCGATCTCGCTGCGGCTGAGCGAGAGCAGCGCCTTCCTGCCGACCAGCCTGAGCCAGCCGCCCGTGTCCTCCCTCATGTACCGGTAGGCGTGGTCCGCGAAGAACCCGGACCTTCTTGTGCCCGTCAGCCCGAGCCGGTCGGCCTCCCGCTTCACGCTGTCGTCTTCGCCGAACCTGAAGGGATCCATGCCGTCGCTGTCAGGGTTATTCCCGATGAAAACGTTGACGCCGAAGCTGGCCGTTATGAGCACGCGCTCGCCGCTCGCGACGTAGTTGTGGGTGAAGCTCGCGGCAAGCGGGACGCACAGGGCCAGAACGAAGACGCCGGTCTTCGCGAGCCCGCCGCGCCTGTCGGCTGCGAGCATGAGGACCATCGGGAAAGCGAGCGCTATAGCGGCTCCCCAGACGAGGCAGGCCGTTCCCAGGAGCAGCCCGCCGGCCGCCAGGTTGGCCAGGCCTCTCAATCTGCGGCTCGCGATCACAGCCCCAAGGAGAAGGGCCGCGCCCCCTGTGAATATAACGGCGAGGAGCGCGCACGCGAGGTACGCGCCGCCGCCGCCCGGGTTCATGAGCCCCGGGAGGCCCCGCATAATGTAGAGGGCGGTGGCGAACAACATGCCCGCCAGCATCGCGGCCGTCTGCCTCCCGGAGTGCCGGTCGAGGAAGAGCAGGGCGGCCAGAAGCATGAAAGTTATGAGTAGTGTCGCCGGAACCATTTCGCCCGCGAAATAGTAGAAGCTCCAGTAGAGGGACATGGCGAAGGCGGCGATGAGGGCGGATGTGTCGCCGACGAGCCGCCGCGAGACGAGCCCCAGGAGAAGCACATTCAGCGCCATCAGGATTCCCTGGGCGTATGAGACCAGAAAGTGGTCCGGCCCGGCGAGGCGGTAAACGAGCGCGACGAAACCCGGGTACAGCGGGCTCATGAAAAACGCCATACCGGACGGCTCGCCCGAGAGTATCTGCTTCGCCTCCATGTCGTAGACGAGGGGGTTGGCGACCAGGTGCCTGGCGAAGGCCTCGTCCCGTATCTGGAGGAAGTATGTGATGAACAGCGAGAGCGCCAGGACAGCCGGCAGGACGAACACCCATACCGGCAATCTCTTGCCCTTATCCAATTCGCGCCTCCTCGTTCGAGCTTTCCCCGGGTGGACTCCAACGGAGTCTAACAGAAGCCCGTTCGGGCGTCAATTACGGCAAGCCATGCTTGACACGCTGCCGGGCCGCATTATAATGCTCAGAGACGGAGGGGCGGATGGCTCACAAGGACTTGATGATAGGAGTCTCGGGAATAAGGGGCATAGTATTCGACCCCTTGAGTTCCGAGGTGGCCTCCCGGTATTCGGTGGCGCTCGCGACCCTGCTCGGCGTGGGCGCTTACGTGATCGGCCGGGACACCCGCCCCTCGGGTGACGTGCTCAGCCCGTCGGTCGCCGCGGCGCTCGCCAGCTCGGGTTGCGACGTGATCGACGTCGGCGTGGCGCCCACACCGACCATACAGCTGGCCGTGGAGCACCACGGGGCGGTGGGTGGCATCGCGATTACCGCGAGCCACAATCCCGCAGAGTGGAACGCGCTCAAACTCATCTCCGGCGGCGGCACTTTTCTTGTCAGGGAACAGATAGAGGAGATCAAAGCCATAGTCATGGAGCGGAGGTTCGCCTACGGCCAGGGCGACGAGCCCGGCCGCATAAGTGTCGACGACGGGGCTGTCGGCCGGCACATCGACGGCGTCCTCGCCCTCGAATACATCGATGCGGGGGCCATTCGGGATGCAGGGCTCACTGTGGCCGTCGACTGCATCAACGGCGCGGGGAGCGACGCCGTGCCGCTTCTTCTCGACAGGCTGGGCTGCGAAGTCGTGACGCTGGACTGTGAGGGCAACGGGGACTTCAGACGTAACCCCGAGCCGGTGAGCGCCAACCTGGGCGGTCTCTGTGGAGTGGTTCGCGAGTCCGGGGCGGACGTCGGTTTCGCCGTCGACCCGGATGCCGACCGGCTCTCCATCGTCGACGAGGAGGGCAGGGCCATCGGGGAAGAGTACTCCATCGTACTCTGCTCGGAGCTCGTGCTCTCCAGGACCGGCGGGGCCGGCCCGTTGGTCGTCAACCTCTCCACGACGCGGGCCGCGGACGACGTGGCCCGGAGGCACGGCGCGGGCCTCGTGAGGGCTCCCATAGGCGAGATCAACGTTGTCGAGAAGATGAAAGAGGCAGGGAGCCCCATAGGAGGTGAGGGGAACGGCGGCATAATCCTGCCGGCCCTTCACTATGGACGCGACTCCATGGTGGGAATCGCTCTGGTGCTTCAGCTCCTGGCGGAGCGAAAAGAAAAACTATCTCAGGTGATGACTCTTTTCCCCCAGTATGTTATAGTCAAGATCAAAGCCCCTCTACATGACATCGCAGACATTGGCTCCCTTAGACCGCGCCTGCAATCTGAGTTCAAAGGCGCAACCGTAAACGACGATGACGGGCTGAGGTTCGATCTCAGCGAGGGCTGGGTGCATATACGCAAGTCCGGCACCGAGCCCGTGATGCGCATCATTGCCGAGGCAAGGGACGAGGAGGGGGCGGAAGCGCTCATCAGAAGGTGCACGCGGGCCATAAGAGGTTAGAGAGGAGACTGCTTTGTGCGGCATAATCGGATATATAGGTAAGAAGAAGATCGTGCCCCTCCTGGTTGAGGGTCTCGAGAGGCTCGAGTACCGGGGATACGACTCGGCCGGCATAGCGGTTCAATGCGACGGGCATGTCAGGGTGGAAAAGGTTTCGGGCAAGATAAGCGGCCTCAAGGAGAAGGTGAAGAACCTCGACATCAAGAGCTCGACGGGAGTCGGGCATACCCGTTGGGCGACTCACGGGGCCCCGTCGGTCACCAACGCGCACCCGCATGTGGATTGTGACTCCAGGATAGCCGTGGTCCATAACGGAATAATCGAGAACTACCGGGTCCTCAAGGACCTTCTGCTCAAGGAAGGCCATACCTTCACCACCGAAACGGATACGGAAGTGCTGGCGCATCTCATCGAGAGATTCTGCAAGCGGGGCAAGCCCCTCGAGAAGGCGGTCAAAAACGCGCTGCGCATGGTGGAGGGAACCTACGGCATAGCCGTGATCTCCGCGGATGAGCCCGACAAGATAGTGGCGGCAAGACACGGCAGTCCACTTGTAATAGGCGTGGGCGACGAAGAGTACTTCGTGGCTTCGGACGTGGCCGCCATAATCGGCCACACCAGGGACGTCGTCTACATGAATGACGGAGAGGTTTCGGTGCTGACGCCTGAGGGCTTCAGCACGGTTACCGTGGACGACCAGGAGATCACCAAGGAAATAGAGAAGATAACCTGGGACCTCGAGATGGCGGAGAAGGGAGGCTTCCCGCACTTCATGCTCAAGGAGATCTTCGAGCAGCCCACGAGCCTCAGGAATGCACTCGCCGGCAGGCTCATCCCGGAGACGGGCAAAGCGCATCTGGGCGGTGTCAACCTCAGCGAAGATGAGATCGCCAATCTCTCGAGGATCGTCATAACCGCATGCGGCACCTCATGGCATTCGGGGCTCATCGGCGAGTACCTGATGGAGGAGTACCTGAGGATCCCTGTTGAGGTCGAGTACGCATCCGAATTCCGTTACCGCGACCCCATTCTCGATAAGAACGATCTCGTGATAGTGATAAGCCAGTCGGGCGAGACCGCCGACACGCTCGCGGCCATGCGGGAAGGGAAGAGCAGGGGCGCGAAGGCTTACGGCATCTGTAACGTTGTAGGGTCCACCATCGCGCGCGAGGCGGACGGGGGGACCTATCTCCACGCCGGACCCGAGATAGGCGTAGCCTCCACCAAGGCCTTCACGTCCCAGATAGCCGTGCTGGTGCTGCTGACGATGTACCTGGCGAGGAAGCGCCTCCCGGATTTCAGTCGCGGGCCGGAGCTCGCCAGGGCCCTCAGTCTTCTTCCCGGCCAGGTGCAGGGCATACTTGACCAGAGCGACAAGATAAGGGAACTCGCCCTGGACTACTCGACGCATAACAACTTCCTCTATCTCGGCAGGGGTTACAACTTCCCGGTGGCGCTCGAGGGCGCGCTCAAGCTCAAGGAGATAAGCTACATCCACGCCGAGGGCTACCCGGCGGCTGAGATGAAACACGGCCCCATCGCCCTGATAGACGACAAGATGCCGGTAGTGGTAATAGCGCTCAAGGACAACGCCTACGAGAAGATCATGGGCAATGTCGAGGAGGTCAAGGCGCGCGGCGGCCGCATCATCGCCATCGCGAGCGAGGGCGACGGGGAGATCGCCGACAAGGTGGACCATGTCATTTATATACCGGCGACGATACCGGGCTTGAGCCCTATACTCTCGGTCATACCGCTTCAGCTTCTTGCTTATCATATCGCGGTGCTGAGGGGCTGCAATGTTGACCAGCCGAGGAACCTGGCCAAGAGCGTTACCGTAGAGTAAGAACCAGGACG
>CAZSBE010000079.1:0-14075 GCA_964604955.1 uncultured bacterium | reverse complement strand
CTAACCTGCCGACCGAGTGCACTGTGAGGATATTCAACCTGGCAGGCGATCTGGTGAGAACACTGAAGAAGGACGACGAAACGACGTCGATTCTGGAGTGGGATCTCTTCAATGAAAGCGCGATCCCTGTCGCCAGCGGCTTCTATATCTTCCATGTCGACGCGCCGAACATCGGGTCGACTTTCGGCAAAATGGCTGTATTCGTAGAGAAGGAGCGTCTGAACACGTTCTAACAGTGTAAACCCGTTTTACAAGGAGGCAAGTGATGTCCTGGAAACTGCTGGCCCTTGGTATGATCGTGCCCCTCCTGGTGTCGGCGACCGCATCCGCTACCACACCGAAGATGGGCACCGCCGGCGCGACCGAGCTCAGGATACCCGTGGGCACCAGATCGACCGGTATGGGCGGGGCCGTTGCCGCGGACGTGCGGGGAACCGACGCCCTCTATTGGAATCCGGCCGGGGCTATCGGTGTGGAGGGGACGGAGGCCTGTATAACCTACCGCAGTTACATAGCCGACATGTACGTCACCTATGTCGGGGTGGTTTCCAGGTTCGATTACGGGGCCATAGGCGTCAGCGCCAAGGTCCTGAGCCTGGGGGATATCCTTGTCACGACCGAAAACGCGTGGGAGGGGACAGGTGAGGTGTACTCCATAAATGTCCCCGTCCTTGGCCTCACTTATGCAATCGACCTTACGGACCGCGTCTATTTCGGGATAACCGGGATGTATTTTTCAGAGAAGATAATGGATACGCAGGCAAGCGGGCTCGCCTTCGACATGGGATTCCAGTACATAGTGCCCTGGAAGAGTCTGAAAATCGGCATGGTCATGAAAAACTACGGCCAGAGGATCTCGTATTCGGGCCCGGGCTTTGAGTACGGCGTCGGCGTCCCGGGAGACGACCCCGAGGCCGCGCCCCGCATAATGTCCTTGAGCTCGGCGCCCTTTGAACTGCCGTCCTATTTCCAGATCGGGCTCTCGTACACGTGGGACTTCGCCAACAACCGTTCACTTGTAATGAACGGCGACTTCCAGAGCAACAACTTCTCGGAGGACGAGTGGCGCCTGGGCGGGGAGTTCAACTTCAACGACATGTTCTACCTGAGGGGAGGCTACGTATTCTGCGGGCAGACCGAGTATCTCTACGGGCCGGCACTCGGCCTGGGGGCCAGGTTCGATCTGGGGAACACCGTAATGTCCGTCGACTACTCGCATACTTTCGTGAGTTCCTACTTCGACGACATTCCCGAGATCACGCTCCGGTTTGCAGTGAAATAGAGGTACAGATCGACAGGGGAATGCATCAGGGCGGCGCCCTCTCCCGAGAGTGAGAAGAGAGGGCGCTGTTCTTTGACCAGTCCCGACTGAGTAATGAGCAGGAACAGGACGGCGAGCTCCGGGGGGTGACAGAATGAGGCGCGTAGCACTTTTGGTTTGCAGCATCATACTTCTGCTTGTGGTTCCGGTATCGGCCCGCACCTGGTGGGTGGCGCCGGGCGGGACCGGCGACGCTCTTACCATACAGGCCGGAATAGACCTGGCGAGCGCCGGGGATACGGTTGTAGTCGAGTGCGGCACCTACTACGAGCACGATATCGTGATGAAAGACAGTGTCCGGCTGGCCAGCGAGACGGAGTCCCCGTTCTGCGTCGTAATCGATGCTCAGGAACAGGGCAGGGTCATGTTATGTGATAGTCTGAGCGCGCAGACATATATCATCGGTTTCACGCTTACCGGTGGAAGCGCCACGGGGACCGGCGAGGCCGGTTCGGGGGGCGGAATGGCCTGCCTGAACTACAGCTCGCCCTCGCTTGCGTACGTCTATTTCGTGGAGAACACCGCCGAGCACATGGGGGGAGGGCTTTACTGCGGCAACGTCTCGGCGCCCTCGATCAACTTCTGCAACTTCTTCGACAACGAGGCAGGATACGGGGGCGGCGGGATCGCGGCCGAATATTACTCCCCGACCACTGTAGGCCGCTCCAAGTTTCGGGGCAATACCACTCCCGGAGACGGCGGGGCGGTGCTCTGTGATGAGATGTCGGCCGTTTACCTCTCAAGATGCAGCCTGGTAAGCAATTCAGCCGGGGGCGTGGGAGGCGGGCTCTGCGCCAGCGAGAACTCCGACCCGAATCTCGTAAGGTGTCTCATAGCGTTCAGCACGGACGGCGAGGGGGTCTATGCCACCAATGCCGGGAGTGACATTACGCTTTCCTGCTGCGACGTCTATGGAAATGCCGATGGCGACTGGGTCGGGAGCATCGCCGGTCAGGAAGATGTGGACGGTAACTTCGGGGCGGACCCGCTGCTGTGCGACATCACGTCCGATTACATCTATGTCGAGGCCTGCTCGCCTTGCATGGCCGGGTATCACCCCTACGGCTACGACTGCGGGAGTTACATCGGCGCATCCAGCGCGGGATGTCAATGCGGTGAGGCGACCGAACCAACGACCTGGGGCACGATCAAGTCGATCTACAGGTAGGCGGCTCCGCATCCCCTGTCCCCGGCTCCCATCTCAGTTTGAAACAATATTCTCCCGGATGTCGTCATCACTATGGGCGGAGGAACGTGTGCAGAGGCTCCACTCCAGGACGCCCGGAGAACATGTGGAATGAGATATTCTCATTTGAGGTCAAGTATCATCAAAGACAGAACGTCTTCTACCTGGCCGCGGCATCTAAACCAGTGAGGGTCCATGTGACATGTACTGAATCAGGAGGGGGTAGGCATGGCAGGGACTATGGCCTTGTTTGGAGTCTCGCTCGCTTTGCTCATGGTGTCATCGGTCCTGGGTTCGGAAGCCGATCCGGCCTTTCCCCACATCTCGGGCAAGGCCCTGACCGGCAAGGAATTCAAGGTCCCGGATGACCTCGCCGCGGATTGCAATCTTATCCTGGTGGCCTTCCTGCGCGAGCAGCAGGAGGACATCGACACCTGGATACCGGCGGCCGAGGACCTGGAGGAGTCGGACTCGAATTTCACTTTCTATGAGTTCCCGGTTCTCCCCGAGATGAACAGAGTGACCAGATGGTTCATCTACCGGGGAATGCGAAGCGGCATAGGCTCGGAAGAGGCCCGGGCAAGAACCGTGACCTTCCACCTGGACAAGGAAGAATTCAGGCGCAACCTCAACATAGAATCCGAGGATTACATATCGGTCTTCCTGGTCGATTCCGAAGGAACCTTGTTGTGGCGTAGCACGGGCAGGTGGAGCGAGGAGAAAAGCGACGAGCTCCGGAGGGTGCTGCTGGGGATCGGCTCGAGCAGGGGTGAGGCCGGGCAGACCTCGACGGACACGAGGCCGGGCCCGGAATCCGCTTCGGACCGGCCTCTATAGTCTCTTCCCGCGTCGACCGCCAGGAACCCCTTAAGACGTTCTGACCTGCCCCCGCATCTGTTTTCCCCCTGCCCGTTGGAGGTGCAGTGCGGCCGGGAAGCCCAGCGCCATCGGCAGCCAGAAGGAGATCACCCGGTAGGTGAGTACGACCACGACGATTACTCCATCAGGGACTCCCAGACTGTTGTACAGAGCGGCCATCGTGCCCTCGACAATGCCAACGCCTCCCGGCAAGAAGGATATCTTTCCGATCATGAGGGGCAGCCCGTACCCGGCAAGCAGGATACCGGGGCCTACATGGTACCCCGCAGCCACGAAGAGGAAGTACAACGTCAGCAAGTCAAAGCCCACGTTGAGACCGGCTCCCACTTCAGGTCCCCGCCACCCGCCCCTGCGCATGACATCCCAGGCGTCAAACAACCTTCCGACAGCTTCCTGTGTCCGCGAAGGGTCATGCTCGCGCCTGATCAAACGGTCCCAGTATCGGGAGACCCTCAGCGCCAGGCTCGCGAGTTCAGCCCGGTTCTTCACTCCCCACAGGATCAGTCCCACTGCCGCGCTGAGCAGGGACAGGGAAACTCCGAAGCCGACAGCCTGCAGCGTGGTCAGTTCATGTGTAGCCAGAAGATGGACGAGGCCGATCATCGCAATCGCCGCCAGCGTCCCCTCATTGAATAGCGGCGGCAGCCACCCTGCAAGCAGGGCGCCCTCCGAGCTTACGCCGCTCTTCCGGGTCCACTTGTAGACGGCCGCCACGCTGCCAAGCATGCCCCCGGTGATAAGGCCCATGCTCGACCCCGCGAGTGTGATCAGCACCGACCTGAACAGCGACAGGCGCTGGCCCGCAACGGAACAGACCGTCTTGAGAAGCAATCCACTGCCGGCGTAACTCAACACCTGCATGATCACGGCCACTCCTACCGCCCAGAGCGCCATGTTCCTGAGGACCTGCATGGAATGATTGAGACTGGTTATCTGTGGAAGAATCAGGTGGACAGCCAATCCAAGCAGGAGAAGCACCACGGCATACCGGGCCGCCCGAAATCCCGGCCCGGGCCACCGTGCTCTGGCGGGATTATCCCCTGTGCCCGGCGGAATCATGCCGGACCTCTGAAATCAACGCTCTCGGTACGCATGCAGCCAACCTGTCTGTCCGTTCAGAACCCCCATTTTCTGTAGAAGGCCTTCTTCACGAGCTCATTGGACAGCCCGTAGAGCGCAGTGATCCCCACCAGTAGAAGCATGACAGTCAATGGGAGGTGAACCAGCTTGAGCAGCCTGCCTAAGGGGGTATATGGCAGTGCGAGGGTGACTGCCGCCACTCCTATTGCGGCGATCACCATGTACTTCGCGGGCCTGCTTCGGAAGAACGCCCTCCTGGTGCGGAGCACAAGTATGACCAGCAGCTCTGTCAGCACCGACACAAGGAACCAGCCTGTCCTGAACTGATCCACAGTGGCGTGAAGGACCAGAAGGAGAACACCGAATGTGATATAGTCGAAGATCGAACTCAGCGCCCCGAAGGTAGCCATGAATCTGCGGATAAACCCGATATTCCAACGGTGGGGCCTTAACACCAGATCGTCATCCACATTATCGCCCGAAATGGCCATGGCGGGCAGGTCGGTCAAGAAGTTGGTCAGCAGGATCTGCATTGGCAACATGGGCAGAAAAGGAAGAAACAGCGACGCCCCTGCCATGCTGAACATGTTACCGAAGTTGGCGCTGGTCGTCATGAACACGTACTTGAGAGTATTGGCGAAGGTCTTGCGCCCGAGAACGATACCTTGCCTGAGCACGGCGAGGTCGCGATTCATCAATAGGAAGTCAGCCGCCTCCCTGGCGACATCGACGGCTTTCTCGACGGAAATGCCAACGTCCGCTGCGTGCAAAGCGGGCGCGTCGTTTATCCCGTCACCAATGAAACCCACTACATGGCCGGTCTTCTTCAATGCCAGGATCAGGCGTTCCTTCTGATTGGGGTCGATTTCGGCGAACAGACTGACGCGGTCGGCGATGTGCCAGAGCGCCTCGTCGCGCAGTTCGTCCATTTCGGCGCCTGTTACAACGCGTTCGGCCTCGATTCCGACCGATGCGGCAACGTGTTTGGTTACCAGGCGGTTATCGCCGCTTATGACCTTCAACTCGATGCCCATCAGCGACAGGTCGGCGATTGCCTGTTTGGCGTCCATCTTGGGCGGGTCAAAGAACAGTAGAGAACCCTCGAAGGTCATGGAGCGTTCGTCGTCCCGCGTGAAGCTCGCGCGCGGTGCCAACCGTGTGGTTGCAAGACCAAGAACGCGGAAACCCTGCTGACTCCAGTCAGTGAATCGCTCCGCAATTCGAGCACGGCGCGCGTCGTCCAGAGGCACAGTGCCGGAGCCGTATCGGGCATTCGAGCATACAGCCATTACATTGTCCATGGCGCCCTTGGTGATGAGAAGTGGTCCCGATTCGCCGGCTGTGGCCGGACCCTGTACGACAACACTCAGCCGCTTGCGTACGAAATCGTAGGGGATCTCCGCGGTCTTCGTGAACTCAGTGATGTCGATCCGACCATGCTCCACAATGGCCGAATCCAGGGGGTTAGCAAGCCCCGACTGAAGAGAGGAGTTGATGTAGGCGTAGCGCAGGACCTGATCCGAAGGGTTGCCATCGACATCCACTGCCTCGTCCAGGCGCACGCCCCCTTCCGTCAGCGTGCCCGTCTTGTCGCTGCACAGCACATCCATGCTTCCGAAGTTCTCGATGGCCTCAAGGCGCCGCACGATCACACCCTGGGAGGCCATGGTCTGAGCTCCCCTGGAGAGGCTTATGCTGACAATCGCGGGCAGCAGTTGCGGAGTAATACCCACCGCAAGAGCAACTGAAAACAGCAGCGAATCGATTATAGGCTTGGCGGCAAACACGTTGACTGCGAACACGATGATCACCAGAAGCAGCATCACCTCTGTGAGCAGAAAGCCGAATTTCCGGATCCCGTGCTCGAATTCGGTTTCGGGTCCACGCAGCGCCAGGCGTTTTGCTATCTGGCCGAAGGCAGTCGCGCGCCCGGTTGTCACGACAACGCAACGGCCGCTGCCGCTTCTTACATTGGTGCCGAGAAAAACGCAGTTGGTGCGCTCCAGTAGACTTGCATTGAGCGCTGCCGGGCCCGCTCTCTTTTCCACCGGGAAGGACTCCCCCGTCAGCACCGCCTGGCTCACATAGAGGTCAGTGGCGTCCAGCACCACTCCGTCAGCCGGCACGAGGCTCCCCGCCGAGAGAAGAACCACATCGCCGGGGACGACCTGCTCTGCAGGGACGATGCGCGGCTCTCCGTCGCGGAGGCAGGTCACCTTGATTCTTACCCGATCCCGGAGCCGCTCTATGGCTGTGCTTGCCTTGTACTCCTGAAAAGTGCTCAGCAAAGCGCTGCCGAGCACGATTCCAAGGATGATGAGCGAGTCCACCCAGTCGTGCAGCACCGCGGATATGCCGGTCGCAAACAGGAGTATCAGTATTATGGCGTTTCTGAATTGGCCTGCGAAGGTCCCGATAAAAGTGGCCTGCCTCTTGAACTCCAGCACGTTGGGACCGAGCTCTCTTAACCTCTGATCAGCTTCGGAGGTGCTGAGGCCATTCGGGGTAGTCCCGAGAGCGGTGAGGATCGTCTCGCTCGGCTTACTCCAGTACGGACCCGCGTCCATTGTGGATCGACCCACTGACCTGCCCCCGGAAGTGGTGGTTCCCATGGCGGCAGTTCGGCGACGGCCTGGGCCTGCCACCGTCTTAGGTCATTACCCGGTGAGAGTCTACGTCGTTGGTTCACAAATGACAAGCCCGGCTTACCGGTGTTCCCGGCGAGAGACGAAGCCACCGAACCAGGACCGCTTCACGGGCATCATGCGAGAGCAGGGTGAGCGTGCTCTTGACACGCCCGGGGGCATTTGCTATTCGTCGGGCGTGGGTTCAGTCTGGCGCATAGCGAGGAGGATAGTGGAATGAGACCCTACTGCCGTATTGTGCTCGGAGCTCTGGGTATCATGCTTGTGGAGCTTCTTGTCACCTCATGCAGCGGACGTCTCAATCTGGTGAACCAAGTCTGGGAGATCAAGGATGAATGAGAACTCAGGGCGGAACCGCCCGTGGCGATTATCGACTTTTTCACGCATGGCATGGAGACGCGTCAAGAACATGGCCCCCGTCGGAGGCCTGTTCCTGATCGCCCTGGCGACTGCGCTGAACTCGCCTGCGATCGGCAGGGACCTCTCGCTTCCGGATGCCATCGGTCTGGCCGTGAATCATTCCTCGGCGGTGAGCTCGGCCCGGCATGACTCTACCGCGGCACATCTCTCCTACGGCGCCGCGAGGGCGCTCCGGTTTCCCGAGGTCAGCCTGACGGCCGCGTCCACCTTCAGGAACGAGGTCCCATCTCTGGACATAAATCTGCCTCCGGTTCATTTCCAGAAGCAGATGGGGAGCAAGGACACCTATCAGACCGACCTCGAAGTCTCCCAGATGCTTTTCACCGGCGGGCGGCTTTCAAACGGCATCAGGGCCGAGCGGGAAAACAGCCTGGCAGGGGGTGAGGCGCTTCGGGCCGCGGAGATGGCGGCGGCCTTCGACTGCCGCGAAGCGTACCTCAGGGCCCTGGCGTCGGCTTCGGCCGTGGCGGGTGCGCAGGCCTCGCAGAGGAGACTGGAGATAATAAGGCAGGACGTGGAGAACCTCTTTGGGTCCGGCGTGGCTGATTCCGTCGATATTCTCGAAGCGGAGCTCGCCCTCGAGAGGGGCCGTCAAGCAGTGGCCGACCAGATGCTTGCCCAGGCAGTGGCACTGACCAGGCTCTGCTCCCTGACAGGCATTGATTCGTCGGTGGTGCCGGTGCTCACCGAGCCGGTTCATCCGCCCAGCGGCCCTCTTGACCCGAAGGGCGACACTGAAATCCGGCGGCCCGAGGTCAGGAAGCTCGAGCACCTGGAAAGGGCGGCATCCTGCGCTGCTTCGATCGCGCGGGCTGACTACTTCCCGAACCTTGTGGGATTCGCCGCGTATTCGGTCGGCAAACCCAACCAGGACCTTTTTCACAATGAATGGAATGACTATCTGATGGTCGGTCTGCGCTTCACCTGGGGTTTCAATCTCGCCGACCGGACCGGACGGTTGGCGGCTGCAGCGGCCGAGAGGGCCAGATCGGCGCGTGCGGCTCGGGCGGACCTTCTGGATGCCCTTGAAGCGGCGCGCAAAGCGGCCATCGAGCGAGCGGACTATTCATATGGCACCGTGGAACGGTCGAAGAAACAGCTCGACCTTGCACGGCGCAGGTTCGAACTCGCCGGCGAGAGGCAGAAAGCCGGCGCCCTGTCCGTGAACCGCCTCCTCGAAACGGAGGCCGAGCTCACGGCCCTTGATCGCGCGTACCAGGCCGCACTCGTGGGTTACTATCTGGCGGAGGCCGAGTATTACTTCGCCGTCGGTTCACCAGAAATTTTCGGAGGCTTACGATGAGAAATCTCATTCTTATGGGCTTGTCGTGTCTGGCCATGATCGCGCTGGCATCTTGCGGGAACAACAGCGCGGTGTCGCAGGGTTCCGGTTTCATTGAAGCCACTGAGGTCATGATATCCGCGGAAGTCAGCGGCACCCTCAAGCACCTCTACTACGGCGAAGGGGACAGCGTGCCCGCGGGGGCGACCCTGGCTCTTGTGGATACCACGACGTATGCGCTCCAGCTCGCCGAAGCCCTTGCGCAGAAGCATGCGGCGGTGACCCGCGAAACCTCAGCGCGCCTGCAGGTGGGAAAGGCCGAACTTGACAGCAGCCTCGCCGAGAAGGAGTTCCGGAGAACGCGCGACCTTCTGGACAAGGGCTCGGCCAGCAGCCAGCAGTTCGACCGGGCGGAAACGGTTTCTCGTCAGGCGGCTCTGGCAACCGGTGTGGCCCGGGCGGCTCTCAGGGCGGCCACGGCCGACCTCGCGCGTATCGAGGCCGGTATGGATATCGTGAACAAGCGGCTCGGCGATTGCCGGCCGGTCTCCCCCATAGGCGGCAGAATGATCACGAAGTACGTGGAGTCCGGCGAGCTGGTCGCGGTGGGCAAGCCCCTGTTGAGGCTGGCGAAGCTGGATACGGTCTGGGTCGAGATATATCTCCCTCCAAAGGACCTTGCGCGGATCAAGCTCGGAAACGAGGCCCTGGTGGATCCGGAGGACGGCCGGAGCGAACCGATCAAGGGCTGGGTCAGCTGGATCTCCGCCGAAGCCGAGTTCACTCCGAAGAACGTACAGACCAAAGATGCCAGAGCGGACCTGGTTTACGGTGTGAAGGTCACGATTGCCAATCCAGAGGAGGAACTCAAGATAGGCATGCCGGTCATGGTGACGATACGGTGAACCCGATTACGGTAAGCCGGCTCAGTAAAACCTATGGTAAGTTGCGGGCCGTTGCCGACTTCAGTTTCGATGTGGCCGAGCGGGAACTGGTGGCTCTCGTGGGTCCCGATGGTGCGGGAAAGACCTCGGTCTTCAGAGCTATATGCGGCCTGATCGATTTCGATTCCGGCGAGGTGCGAGTTGCCGGCTATGACGTGAGCACCGACCTGGAGCGCGTCAAGCCGATTCTCGGCTACATGCCCCAGTCCTTCTCCCTGTATCCGGACCTGTCGGTGGAGGAGAATCTCGGCTTCTACGCCGGCATATTCGGCCTGAGCCGGAAGGAGTTCAACGAGAAGAAACAGCGACTCTATGACTTCTCGGGCCTGGGACCCTTCTCCGGAAGGCGCGCGGAGCACCTCTCGGGCGGCATGAAGCAGAAGCTGGCGCTCAGCTGCAATCTCATCCACGATCCGGAGATTCTGGTGCTGGACGAGCCGACCACGGGCGTCGACCCCCTGTCACGAAGGCAATTCTGGGAGATCCTGAAGCAACTGCGCGAGGATGGGGCGGCGATAGTCGTCTCCACCCCTTATATGGATGAAGTGGAGATCGCCGACAGGGCCGTACTGATGAGCGCCGGCCGCGAGCTGGCGGCCGGAACTCCGGGCGAGCTGGTCCGCGCCTACCGCGGCAAGGTCTTCGGGTTGCCTCGCGTCACTACGGCAGAAGAGATGAAGAGGCTGGGACACCTGAAGGGCATGAGGTCGCGGCGCTATGGCGCGGGCATCCGGATATCTGCAGCCGACGGGGTGGAACTTGAGGATGTGGCCAGGGCGATATCGGGCGCCGGGATCGACCCCGGCGGGATTGAACGGGTCAAGCCCGAGGTGGAGGATGTGTTTGTGCAACTGATGGAGGATAGCGCCGCAGGAGGCGCGAGGGACCCCAACGGCCGTTCGCCTGGCGTGGAGTCAGGCCCGGAGGCCTGAGAGCTCGGGCGGTATCCTAGTGCCTCCGCGAGGTAGCGACATGGGCGAAGAATCGACACGGGACGTGCGGAACCCCGACATGGCGGTCGTCCTCGAAAACCTGACCCGCAGGTTCGGTGCGTTCACTGCGGTGGACGATATCAGCCTGGCGGTGGGCTACGGCGAGATATTCGGTTTTCTGGGACCCAACGGCGCCGGGAAGACCACGGTGATCCGCATGCTCTGCGGGCTCTTGCTGCCCACGACCGGCGGCGGCAGGGTAAACGGCTACGACATCAGAAACGAGCCTGAAAAGATCAAGCGCAGTATAGGCTACATGTCGCAGAAGTTCAGCCTGTACCGCGACCTCAACGGCCGGGAGAATCTGGAGTTCTATGGAGCCGTTTACGGCCTGCGCGGGCGGCATCTGCGTGAGAGAATCAATGAGGTGACGCAGCAGCTCGATCTTCGCCCCTTTATCGACCGGCCGACAGGGTCGCTTCCGGCCGGCTGGAGGCAGCGAATCGCCCTGGCTGCCGCGATACTCCACCGGCCCAGAATAGTGTTTCTGGACGAGCCCACCGGCGGCGTGGACCCCGTCTTCCGCCGCAGATTCTGGGAGGTGCTGTACAGCCTGGCCGACCAGGGGCTTACGCTCTTTGTGACCACTCACTACATGGATGAAGCCGAATTCTGCCGGCGGATTTCCATAATCCACAGAGGCAGGATAGTGGAGATGGGAAGTCCGCGCGAAGTTGTTGAGAGGCACGGGCAGCCGGATCTTCAAGAGACATTCATACATCTGATGATGGACGCCAGGACAAATGCGTAAACTGGGATACATAGCCATCAAGGAAGTGCGCCATCTGCTGCGTGACACCCGCTCGCTGATGATTGCAATCCTGATGCCGGTCATGATGACCCTTCTCTACGGTTACGCCATCAATCTGGACATAAAAGACATCAAGCTGGCGATCTTCGATTATGACCGCACGCTTGAGTCACGGAATCTCGCAGACAGCTTCTACAATTCCGGCTATTTTGCGAGGCCCGGTGCCGAGCCGGACCTGAGCTCGCCCGAGCGGACCTTCAAGCGCGGAGAAGCCCACGGCATCCTTACGATCCGGCCCGGCTTCGCGGAAGCTCTTAAGCGCGGGCAGGAGTTCGAAATCGGCCTGCTGCTCGATGGGGCGGACGCCAATATGGCCAATGCCACGTCCAATTACGCCCAGATTGTGTTGAACCGCCTGCTCGAAGAGCAACTGCCGCCCGGTTTCGAGATCCCGGGGGTCAGGCTCTCCGCCCAGGTGCTCTATAACCCGGACCTTAAGTCTTCTCACTTCTTCGTGCTGGGTTTGATCGCCGTGATTCTGATGCTGGTTTCCGCTCTTCTTACGTCGCTCACCATCGCGCGCGAGAAAGAGACCGGCACGATGGAGCAGCTTCTGACCGCCCCGGTCAAGCCGCGCCAGATTATTCTGGGTAAGGTGATTCCCTACTTCGTTCTCGCAGCCTTTGACGGTTTCCTGGTATGGGCCTTCGCCGTATTCCATTTCGGAGTGCCCATGAATGGGTCGATGCTGCTCATGGTCTTCTTCGGGACGATCTATGTGCTGGCCGCCCTGTCTATAGGGATCCTGGTCTCAACTCTGGTCAAGACCCAGCAGGTGGCAATGATGACAACGCTGATGGTCACCATGATGCCTTCGGTACTGCTGTCGGGTTTTGCCTTCGACATAAGCAATATGCCAATCCCGCTCCAGCTCATCTCGTACATAGTCCCGGCGCGTTACTTCATAGTGATCGTACGGGGCATCATGCTGAAGGGCGCCGGCCTCGGGCTGTTGTGGCCGCAGGCCGTCGGATTGGCCGTGCTGGCGTTTGCCCTTCTGGCCATCGCGGCCAGGAGATTCAGCTTGAAGATAGGATAGACGTCATGGGAACGGTACTTGCCCTAATCAAGAAGGAGTTCCGGCAGGTGTTTCGCGACCCCACGATGTTGCGGCTGATCTTCCTTGCCCCGATCCTCCAGGTGATCCTTCTCGGCTACGCGGTGAACTTCGATGTGAAGGAGATACGGATGGCCGTCTATGACTTCGACCGGAGCCAGCTCTCGCGTGAGTTCGCGCGCTCTTTCACTGTGGGCGACTACTTCATCATCGAGGGAACAGATATCCCTCTGACCGCCGTCGATACGGGTTTCAAGGAGAGCCTGTACAGCGCGGCTCTGATAATCCCGGATAAGTTCTCGAAGCGCATCGAAGACGGGAGCCAAACGACAGTGGGTCTCCTGGTGGACGGCACAAACGCCAACTCCGCCGGGATATCTCTCGGCTACGCCGGGGTGATTGCCCAGCAGTTCAACGAAAGGCATATGGCGATCCAGCGTCCGATAACCATGAGACAGAAGGTCCTTTACAACCCCGAGTTGAGGTCTGTGAACTACATGGTCCCGGGCGTCTTCGGCCTGATCATCATGATCATCACCACCGTGTGGACCGCGCAGTCGATCGTGCGCGAGCGCGAGCTGGGCACGCTCGAGCAGCTCCTGGTCACGCCCGTGCGCCCGCTGGAGCTGCTGCTGGGCAAGTCGCTGCCCTACGCCGGGACGGCGCTGGTGGCGGCCACCGAGATCATCCTGCTCGCGCGCCTGTGGTTCCACGTGCCCATCGTGGGCAGCCTGCCGCTGCTGTTCGCACTGGCGCTGGTGTTCATCCTCACCAGCCTGGGCCTCGGCCTGCTGATCTCGACCATCTCCCAGACGCAGCAGCAGGCGCTGCTCACCTCGTTCTTCATCATGATGCCCGCGGTGCTGCTCTCGGGCTTCATGTTCCCGATCAGGAACATGCCCTGGATCATCCAGCAGGTGGCGTGGCTGATCCCCTACCGCTACTTCCTGGAGATCGTGCGCGGCATCTTCCTGCGCGGGGTGGGGCTGGAAGTGCTCTGGCCGCAGGCGCTGGCGCTGACGGTCTTCGGCGTGGTGCTGTTCACGGCCGGTGCGGTGGCCTTCCGGAAGCGGCTGTAGCGGCCGGCGTGGGTGGTGCCGTTGCCGTTCCGTGGCACGGGCACTCCTGCCCGTGCGCCGTTCGGCTTGCGATGAAGGCAGCGACAGGCGCCCTCCGGGCGCCCCCCGGCGAGGGCGCCGGGGGCACAACGGCAACGGCCAAGGCGCGGCTTCCGCCTTGCAGGTCCCCTCGCCCCTCGCGGCTAACCTTGCTGCATCATGACATCGCGGGGGACGTGGCGGCGCAGGGCCGGGCGCTTCGCGAGGCTGATCGCCTGCAGCCTCGCCGTGAGCACGCTCCTCGCCCTGCCCGCGCGCGCCGATGACCTGCTCATCCGCTTCGAGGCCGATCCCGCCGCCGCGCAGGCCATGCTCGACCTCGCCCGCGAGGCCTTCGACG
>CAZSBE010000078.1:0-14089 GCA_964604955.1 uncultured bacterium | reverse complement strand
CTCGCCCAGCATGACGCGCAGAAGCGTGGAGCCGGAGCGCTCGGAGCTGAGGACCACGCTGGTGCCGGGCATAGTCGGGGCGGATGAAATCGAGTCCATCGCAAGGTCCATCGAAGGGGCCCGGAAGTACGTTCTTCAACGTTTCGTCCCGGACAATTCGCTTGACACGGCGCTGAGGCAGGCGTTACCCTACCGAGACACTTTCATCGCTCAACTCGTTGAGAGAGCAGGCAATTACGTGGATAAGTGCTTTTACAGGGGCAAGGCGGGTGCGGTGCTCTCCTGACAGGAGCTTATCTGATGGCTGGTTCTTTCACCGGTGGGGTTCACCCTGAAGAGGGCAAAGAGAAGACCCGCAGCTTACCCATCTCGGAGATTCCCGCCCCCGACATAGTCATAATTCCGCTGAGCCAGCACACCGGCGCCCCTTCGAAGCCGCTGGTGGAAAAGGGAGACGAGGTCAGGGTCGGCATGAAGATCGGCGAGGCGGACGGCTTCATATCCGTGCCCGTTCACTCGTCGGTTTCCGGCAAGGTGGTAGGCATCGAGGCCCGCCCGCACCCGCTGGGCAGGCGAATGCCGGCCGTTGTCATCGAAAACGACGGCAGCGACGACCGGGTCGACCTATCGGATTGGAAGGACATCACCGAAGGCTCCCCCCAGAGTATCCGCGATGCGGTCAGGGAGGCGGGGCTCGTAGGGCTCGGCGGGGCCGCTTTCCCCACGCATGTCAAGATATCCCCGCCCGAGGGCAAGCCGATCGATACGGTCATACTCAATGGCGCCGAATGCGAACCGGTGCTTACGAGCGACCACAGGGTCATGCTCGAGTATCCCAGGGAAGTGGTCGCGGGTCTCAAGATCATAATGAGAGTCGTGGGCGCCGGGAGGGGTTTCGTCGGCATCGAGCGCAACAAGCCCGATGCGATAAGGCTCATGCGGGAGACCGTGGCCGGTGACGACAGCATAGAAGTGGCCGACCTCAAGGTCAAGTACCCACAGGGGGCCGAGAAGCAGCTTATCAAGGCCCTCACAGGGCGGGAGGTCCCGTGCGGAGGTCTACCCATGGACGTGGCCTGTCTCGTGCAGAACGTGGGGACGAGCCTCGGCATATATGAAGCCGCTCACTACGGCAGGCCGCTGGTATCCAGGGTGGTGACCCTGGCGGGCTCGGCGGTGAAGAACCCGGGCAATTACAGGGTGAGGATCGGCACGCAGTTCGCGCATGTCATAGCCGCCTCGGGCGGCACCACGGGGCCTTTCAGCAAGCTGATAATGGGCGGCCCCATGATGGGTATCGCCCAGACGGACGGGGACGCCCCCGTCATCAAGGGCACCTCCGGGCTCATACTCCTCGCCGAGGACGAGGTCCCGGACACGGCCGCGTCCGCGTGCATAAGATGCGCGCGCTGCGTCGACCACTGCCCCATGAAGCTGGTGCCCAACGAGATCGTGAGATTCGTCGAGAAGGAGAAGTTCGAGCGGGCGGAGCAGTACGGTCTGCTCGACTGCATGGAGTGCGGAGTGTGCGCCTATGTCTGCCCGTCGAAGATCGGCCACGTGCAGCTCATGAAGCTGGGCAAAGCCGCTTTGTGGGCCGCGAAGAGGAAGGCAGAGCAAGGGGCTTAAGGCGATGGAAAGCAAGCTCGTAGTCTCACCGGCCCCGCATCTAAGGGATCGCATGGACGTGAAGGGCGTTATGTACGCCGTGGTGCTTGCGATGATTCCCGCATGCGTGGGGGCGGTCTATTTCTTCGGAATGCGCGCCCTCTTCATCATTGTCTTTGCCAGCGCTGCGGCTGTTCTGACCGAGTTCATGCTTGAGAAGGCCACCGGCAGGAAGGTCACCGTGGCCGATGGAAGCGCACTCATCACGGGCATGCTCCTGGCATTCAACGTCCCGCCGGGTGTCCCCTACTGGCTGCCCGTCGCCGGTTCGGTTTTCGCGATAGCCATCGCCAAGATACCGTTCGGGGGGCTCGGGTATAACCCCCTCAATCCGGCCCTGGTGGGCCGGGCGTTTCTGATGGCGTCCTGGCCCGTCTACATGACTGCGGCCTGGGTCCCGCCGTCGAGGGGGACGCTCTCGGGGATCAACGCCATAACGGAGGCGACGCCGCTGGGAGTCTACAGGATATCGAATCTCATCCTGGCCGACAGGGCGTCCGGTGTAGACGATATTGCGCGCGCCACGGAGTATCTCAACGAGCTCTACTCGATGAGCTCGATCAAGAACCTCTTTTTCGGGAACGTGGGCGGCTGCATAGGCGAGACTTCGGCGTTGCTCCTGCTGGTCGGCGCAGCTTATCTTATGGTCAGGCGCATCATCAACTGGAGGATTCCCGGTACCTATATCGGCACCGTGGCGGTTCTGATGTTCATTCTGGGCGGGAGGGAGGCCTTCACGGGCAATGTGCTCTTCCAGGTTCTCTCCGGCGGGCTCATACTCGGCGCGTTCTTCATGGCGACGGACATGGTGACTTCGCCGGTCACGCCCAGGGGACAGATCATCTTCGGGGTGGGCTGCGGCCTGCTCACAAGTATAATCAGGCTCAAGGGTGGGTATCCGGAAGGGGTCTCGTACTCCATTCTCATTATGAACATAACGGTCCCTCTGATCGACCGGTTCACGAGGCCCAGGAAATTCGGAGAGGAGAGGGTGAAGGCATGATCAAGCTGTCAGTCGTGCTGGCGGTGATAACGTGTTGCGCCGCGCTTGCGCTGGGCTTCGTCTACAAGGGTACCAGGCCCATGATAGACGAGCAGGCCAGGCTGGCGGAGGAGGAGGCACGGCGTGTGGCCCTTCCGCAGGCTATCTGCGGCGTCATGGTGATGAGAGAGAATGAGGGCGTCGAATACTACGAAGGCTACCGTTTCCCGGATACGACGGGACTCGTGGGATATACGGTAAAGGCGAGCGCAAAGGGATACAGCAGCACCATAGAGGCCATAGTCGGCGTCAGCCCGACGGGAGAGATCGCCGGCATGAAGATCATTTCCCAGCAGGAGACGCCCGGTCTCGGCACCAAGATAGAGGAAGTGAAGTCCTTCAAGTCGGTGGTCGACGCCTTCAAGGAAATGACGGGGACGGCCGAGCTGCATACCGTGAGAGTCACCTTCGCCGCCGCGGACGGCGAGGAGATGTGCATAGACGCCGGCATCAAGGACGCCCCGGGTTGCGGCGAGCTCGAGAACGCCGTCGCCGCCGGCGATACCGCCGGCATGATGACCGTGGCGCCCAGGGCCTTCAGGCTGGATGCGGCGGACTCCTCGCGGGTCTTCGGCGACCCCGCTCTCGTCGCCGCCTTCTCCACGGCGGTGCTCGAGGAGCTCAGGAGGGAGAAGACCCCATGGTTCCAGTTCCAGTTCATTGGCAAGAAGTATGACGCCATAGTGCTCGTGCGCGGCCAGACCGACGAGAACATACAGGGGATTACGGGAGCCACGATTTCATCAAAGGCCGTCGTGGAGGCCGTGAAGAACGCGATTGAGGACCTCGACCGAGCCGTCGGGGGGTTCAAGGAGAACTAGAGTTGTCGGTATGGGATGAGTTCGGCAAGGGGATAGTCAAGGAGAATCCGGTCTTCAGACTGGTTCTAGGACTCTGTCCCGTGCTGGCCGTAACGACCTCGCTCAAGAACGGCCTCGGCATGGGTATGGCCGTGACTTTCGTCCTTGTGGGCAGCAATGTCATGGTATCGCTCATACGCAAGGGCATACCCGCCAGGATCAGGATCCCCTGCTACATCACGGTCATCGCGAGTTTCGTCACCGTAGTCGACCTGGTCATGGCCGGGTATACGCCGGAGCTTCACAAGAACCTGGGGATCTTCATTCCCCTGATAGTCGTCAACTGCGTGATACTCGGCAGGGCGGAGGCCTTCGCGGGGAAGAACGGCGTAGGGAGGTCGTTCCTCGACGGCCTGGGCATGGGCGTGGGCTTCACCTTCGCGCTGGCCATAACCGCCTCGGTGAGAGAGATCATAGGAACCGGCAAGATCTGGGGGCTCGTGCTCCTGGGCACCAAATACAACCCGGTGCTGTTCGCCGTCCTATCGCCGGGCGCGTTTGTGACGCTCGGCCTGCTCATAGGGCTCTTCAACAGGCTCGAAGCCAGGAGAAAGACCTAGAATGGACGTAGCCAGGATACTGGCGATCGCCATCGGCGCGATACTCGTCAACAACTTCGTGCTGAACCGCTTCCTGGGACTCTGCCCGTTTCTGGGAGTCTCGAAGCAGCTGGACGCCGCCGTCGGCATGGGTTTCGCCGTGATTTTCGTCATGACCATGGCATCGGTGGTGACCTTCGGGATATACCACCTGGTGCTCGTCCCGCTCGGGATCGAGTACCTGAGGACCATCGCCTTCATCCTGGTGATCGCGACTCTGGTGCAGTTCGTCGAGATGCTGATTGAGAAATCCAGCCCTTCTTTGTATAGTGCACTGGGGATATACCTTCCCCTTATCACGACCAATTGCGCCGTGCTCGGCGTCGCGGTTCTGAATATCGATAAGTCTTACACTTTCGTCGAAACCCTTGTGCACGGTTTCTCGGCGGGCATCGGTTTTACCCTGGCCCTAGTGCTCATGGCCGGCATCCGCGAGAGGATAGAGCTGGCGGACGTGCCCGAGTCCCTGAAGGGCGTGCCCGTGGCGTTCATTGTCGCCGGGCTGATGTCCATAGCTTTTCTGGGGTTCTCGGGGCTGGTGGTTGAATAAGTAGAGGATGGGACTGACGGGACGCTGGATAAGGAGGTAGCCTGAAATGAAGAAGTGGTCTATTGGATTGATGCTGGCGGCGTTGCTCTGTCTGAGTTGCGGCGGCGGCGGTAGCAGCGTTGCTCCGAGCGAGGTACTTCTCCAGTACAAGTCGCTCGACAATGCAGACATGCATTACAAGGCCAACACCAATATCGACACCAACATCGGCGGCCAGACCATGACCTGGATGAGCGAGACGAAGTCCTCGGTTGCCGTTGTCGCCATGCCGGAGGACGGCTCTATCGTCAGGAGCCTCACGTATACCGACTTCACCATGGGACAGATCTCCGGAACGGGGACGCTCGCGCCCGAACCAATCGCCGACGAGTACATAGGCGAGAGCGTGCAGATTACGATTGACGCCCAGGGCAAACTCATCGACTGGAAGGGGCTCGACGGCATCTCCGGCATGACGCTGGAGGGCAACGCCTACAAAGACTTCATAGTGCAGCAGCTGGTCGAACTCTACCAGCCCCTGCCGGACTCCCCGGTTAGCGTAGGCTCCACGTGGCAGCACATTGTCGAGACGGAGATACCCGTCGGAGGCGGCATCCTCAATAACAGGACCCAGATCGATTACGAGCTGGTCGGCTTCGGCCGGAGAGGCGGCAGGGAATGCGCCAAGATAAAGACCAGGTACGTCATAAAGGGCGAGGCGCAGGGCCGGCGGCGGGGCAAGTTCTGGATCGATACCGCCGGCGATGGAAGCGGTGAGATGTGGTTCGACTACAATGCAGGCGTCCTCGTGGAGCTCTCCAAGAAGGTCACGATCACGCGCGAGCATCGTTACGAGAGGGCGGGTGAGGAGGACATCGCGACTCAGACGACAAGCGTCGCCCGGGAGTTCAAGGTCAAGCTGGAGTCATAACGGACGGGCCTGAGGAGAATGGATTTTGACTGACGTTGTTCTGTATTCCGTTCTCAGCCTGACGATTCTGGGCGCGGTCTTCGGCCTGGGCCTGGCGCTTGCCGCCAGGAGATTCGCGGTTGAGAAGGACGAGCGCATAGCCCTTATTGAGGGGGAGCTGCCGGGTGCAAACTGCGGCGGCTGCGGCTTCCCCGGGTGCGCCGGCTTCGCTGCGGCCCTGGTCGCGGGCAAGGCGGACCCCGCTGACTGCGCTCCGGCCGGCCCCGAGATCGCGGGCAGGGTGGCCGCAATCCTCGGGCTTGAGGCCTCCGAGAGAACTCCCGTTGTTGCAGTCGTGGGTTGCCGCGGAGGCGAGCGCGTCGCCCCGTCGATAGACTACAGGGGGATAAATACATGCACCGCGGCCGTCCTGCTTTCGGAAAACCTGAGGGTCTGCCCATACGGCTGCGTGGGTCTGGGCACTTGCGTGGAGGCCTGTCCCTTCGATGCCCTGCACATGGTCGAGGGCTGCGCCGAGGTCGATGGAGCGGCCTGCACGGGCTGCGGCAAGTGCGTCGAGGTCTGTCCCAAAGACCTTATCTACATGGTCCCCAGGTCCAAGAAGGTCAGGATCGCCTGTTCCTCCCATGACAAGGGCAAGGCTGTAAAGACCGCCTGCCCGGTGGGGTGCATCGGCTGCGGCATATGCGCCAAGAACTGCCCGGCGGAGTGCATAGAGATAGTGGACAATCTGGCCGTCATCGATCATGAGAAATGCATAAATTGCGGCATATGTGCTGCGAAGTGCCCCACCAAGAGCATCGTCGATAAGGTCGTGGCAAGGCCGAGGGCCTTTATTGACACCAAGTGCACGGGCTGCGGGAGCTGCGTCAAGGTGTGCCCCATGAAGGCGATAGAGGGTGAAGAGGGACGGAAGCACGCCGTCATCACCGAGAAGTGCATTGGTTGCGGCCTGTGCAAGGACGCCTGCGAAGTTGGTGCGATAACCATAGCGGGCGCGCTCGGGCATCTGCCTGAAGATTAGTCGCCCCTTCCTCGATTCTTATGAGTGCTGACAAAGAAAAGCACATGTCCTTTCTCGAGCATCTCGAGGAGCTCCGCTGGACCGTCATCTATATCGCCATCGCCACCGTCGCAGGCATGGGCCTGGTCTGGCATTTCTCCGACCGGGTGATAGACCTCCTGAGCACCGACCTGGAGCGCACCGTCGAATCCGCAATCGGGGCCGGCGGCAACTACAGACTCCATGTATTCGAGGTCTCGGAGGCGTTCATGACCAAGGTCAAGATATCGCTGCTCCTGGGGTTCCTGCTGGCCCTGCCTTTCAACGTATACAAGATATGGCAGTTCCTCTCGCCCGGGCTTCTCAAGGACGAGCGCAAGCTGCTCTCCCCGCTCATAGTGCTCTCGACGGCGCTTTTCTACGCCGGGGTGGCCTTCGCCTATTTGATAATGGTGAAGCTGAGCGTGGCGTTCCTGTTCAAGCTCAAGCCGGCGACGGTGGACACGACCGTTCGCATGGGCAGCTACATCACCTTCGTCACCAAGTTCTGCCTGACCTTCGGACTGGTCTTCCAGGTGCCGCTGCTCCTGGCGCTCCTTTCGCTTCTCGGGGTCGTAACGCCCCGGCAGATCAGGGCCACCTGGCGCTATGCCATAGTGGTCATCGTGATCTTGTCGGCCTTCCTGACACCGCCCGACGTGCTCTCGCAGCTCTTGATGGCCGGGCCGGTGCTCCTGCTATACTGGCTGGGCTACTTTCTCGCGGTGGTGTTCCACCGCCGTGGGGTCAGGTCTTGAAATGCACAAGGGGTCAGGTCTTGAAATGCACAAAGTTAATCTGGAACCATTCCGGTATATGATGTATCTAATCAGGATAGAAATGGACTGCATGGGGCGGGGCTGCCGCCGGAAGGCGCATACGGTCCAAAGGGGTGAAGTGGCGGGGTCGGGGGCAGTGCCGCTTGCCCCGGCGTGCCGATAGCCGGGGCCTTTTCTTTGGAGGATGAAGGCAGTATGGGCAAGCACGACGCTGCGGATCACAAGTCGGGCGATCCCGACTTTCTCGATGAGATAGAGTCGATGAGCGGCACGCAGGTGCGAACCTGCTACCAGTGCGGCAAGTGCTCGGCGGGCTGTCCCGTAGCCTATGCCATGGACCTTCTTCCCAGCCAGGTCATGCGGCTCTGCCAGCTCGGGCTGAAGGATGAGGTTCTTTCATCGTCCACGTTCTGGGTCTGCGCCTCCTGCGAGACATGTGCCACCAGATGCCCCCGCGAAATCGAGATAGTGAGCGTCATGGACGCTCTTCGCCATTGGGCCGCCAGGGAGGGTTTTGTCGACCGGCCCAGGGAAGTCCCCATATTCGTGAACACCTTCATCAAGAACGTCGGATGGTTCGGCAGGCTCTATGAGGCAGCCCTCGTGGGCGTTTACAATCTCAAGAGCGGGCACCTGACCAAGGACATGGACAAGGCCCCGGAGATGCTGCTCAAGGGGAAGATCTCGGTCCTGCCCCCAAGGGTCAAAGGCAGGGGGGAAGTCAGGAATATCATCAGGAGAGTCAGGGAGATAGAGAAAGAGTGAGATACGCATTCTACCCCGGGTGTTCTCTGGATTCGTCGGCCAAGGAATACAGGGAGTCGACGGAGATAGTCGCCAGGGACCTCGGCATCGAAATCGAAGAGATCCCAGGGTGGATCTGCTGCGGCTCGACGCCGGCACATATGTCAAGCAAGCTCCTAAGCGTGACTCTGCCGGCCTATAATCTCGTGCGCGCGAGGGCGATGAAAGCCGACGGCGTTATCGTCCCGTGCGCGTCCTGCTACAGCAGGCTCAAGACGGCTAATTACAGGATCAAGCAGAGCCCGGAGGTCAGGGACAAGGTCAGCCGCGCCCTCGGCGAGCCCTATGAGGGCGACGTTCCAGTCTACCACGTGCTCGAGGTCCTGGTAAAAGCGATGGACGGGGGGGCGCTGGAAGGGAAGATCCAGACGAGCCTTGAAGGGCTCAAGGTCGCGGGCTATTACGGCTGCCTCCTGGTCCGGCCTCCGGAGATCACCGGGTTCGACGATCCCGAAGACCCCCAGTTCCTTGACCGCGTGACCCGGGCCCTGGGCGCCGAGCCCGTGGAATGGCGGCACAAGGTTGACTGTTGCGGCGCGGCACTCGCCTTTACGCAGGGCGACATCGTGCTGAAGCTCTCCGGGGAGATTCTCGAAGACGCCCAGTACTCGGGTGCGCATGTGGTTTCGGTGGCGTGCCCGCTGTGCCACTCGAACCTCGACCTCCGGCAGAGGGACATCGAGAAGTACACGGGCTTCAACCTGGAAATCCCGGTGCTTTACGTTACTCAGCTGGTGGGGCTCGCGCTGGGCCATTCGGCCGGCGAACTGGGGCTCAAGAAGCATTCGATAAACCCGATCCCCGTCCTCAAGAGGGCGGGGGTCAAGGTCTGAGGTGAGTAGATGGCGAGGATAGGTGTTTTCGTCTGCCACTGCGGGTCGAACATCGCGGCTACGGTGGACGTGAGGGCGGTCGCGGAGGCCGCCTCCCGCTTCCCCGGCGTGGTGCACTCGGTCGAGTACAAGTACATGTGCTCCGACCCCGGGCAGCAGATCATCGAGGACGCCATCAGGGAACATGAGCTCACCGGCATCGTCGTGAGCGCATGCAGCCCGAGAATGCATGAGCCGACGTTTAGAAGAGTCGCCGAGAGGGCCGGCCTCAACCCTTTCCTCGTGGAGATGGCCAACATCAGGGAGCACTGCTCCTGGGTCCACGACGACCGCGGCGAGGCCACGGCCAAAGCGCTGGAGACCCTGAGGATGCTCATTGAGAAGGTGCGCAGGAACTCGCCCCTGGAGGAAATCCGCGTTCCGGTCACCAGGCGCGCCCTCATAATAGGCGGAGGCATAGCGGGCATACAGGCAGGACTCGACCTCGTCAATGCCGGCATAGAGACGATTCTCATCGAACGGACTCCGTCAATCGGCGGGAAGATGGCCATGCTCGACGAGACCTTCCCGACGCTCGACTGCTCCCAGTGCATATTGACTCCCAAGATGGTGGAGCTCAGCCAGCATCCGCTTGCGAAGATATACACCTACGCCGAGCTCGAGAGCGTGAACGGCTACGTCGGCAACTTCAAGGTCAAGGTCAGGCAGAAGGCCAGGTCCGTCGACCACGTCAAATGCACGGCCTGCGGGCTGTGCATGGAGAAGTGCCCGTCGAAGGTGCCGAGCGAGTTTGACAGAGAGCTGGCCGACAGGAAGTCCATATACGTCCCGTTTCCGCAGGCTGTCCCCAACAAGCCCGTGCTCGACAGGGATACCTGCATCTGGTTTCAGAAGGGCAAGTGCGGCGTGTGCAAGAAGATCTGCCCGGTCGGGGCCATCGACTATGACGACGCCGACCGGATAATAGAGCATGAAGTCGGCGCCATCGTGGTGGCATCCGGCTACGACATAATCGACCGGACGCTCTACGGCGAATACGGCTACGGCAGGATTCCCGACGTGATAGACGGCCTTCAGTTCGAACGCATGTGCAGCGCGTCCGGTCCGACAAGTGGAAGAATAGTGCGGCCTTCGGACGGCGAGGTCCCGAAGACGGTCGTCTTCATCCAGTGCGTGGGCTCGCGGGACGACGCCAAGGGCAGGCCTTACTGCTCCAAGATATGCTGCATGTACACCGCCAAGCACTCGATGCTCTACAAGCACAAGGTGCATGAAGGCAAGGCCTACATCTTCTATATAGACGTGCGCGCCGGGGGCAAGGGATATGAGGAGTTCGTCAACCGCGCCGTCGAGGAAGACCGCGTCCTCTACCTGAGAGGAAGAGTATCGAGGGTTTACGAGAGGGACGGCACGCTCTTCGTCAAGGGCGCGGATACGCTTTCGGGACATCAGATCGAAATAAGGGCGGATCTCGTGGTGCTCGCGAGCGCCGTGACCGCGTCCGAAGGGGCCCAGGAGCTCGCCCAGAAGCTGAGAGTGGGGTCGGACAAGTACGGCTTCTTCAACGAGGCCCACCCCAAGCTCCGTCCCGTCGAGACCAACACCCCGGGCATATTCCTCGCCGGCGCCTGTCAGGCTCCCAAGGACATACCCGATACGGTTTCGCAGGCAGGCGCGGCCGCCAGCAAGGTGCTCGGGCTTCTGTCGGCTGACGAGCTCGTGCGGGAGCCCCTGGTGGCCCAGGTCAACGAGGACCTCTGCGTAAGCTGCTTCGCCTGCGAGAGCGCCTGCCCCTACGGGGCGCCCGAGCGCGTGAAGCGGAAGGATGCCAGAACGGGAGTCGAGATCGAAAAGGCCTATATCAATCCGGGCGTGTGCGAGGGCTGCGGGGCGTGCCTGCCCGTCTGCAGGCCCAAGGCCCTGGACCTGATGGGGTTCAGTGACAGCCAGATGTATAGTGAAATCAATGTATTATCAGAGCCATTTGAAGTAAAGAACGAGGTGAAATAGCGTGGCGCGCTTCAGGCCCAGAATCGTCGCGTTCCTGTGCAACTGGTGCTCGTATGCCGGGGCCGACCTCGCGGGGACCACGCGAAAGAAGTACCGGGCCGATGTGCGGGTCATAAGAGTGCCCTGTTCCGGGCGCGTCGACCCCTCCTTCATAATCAAGGCGTTCGAGCGCGGCGCCGACGGCGTCATCGTGGGAGGCTGCCATCCGGGTGACTGCCACTACGTGAGCGGCAACTACAACGCGAGGAGACGTTTTTACACCATAAGGAAGCTCCTCGATTTCATGGGGATCGACAGCCGCCGCTTCCAGGTCACGTGGTGCTCGGCGTCGGAGGGAGATAAGTGGGCCGGGGTGGTCAATGAAGTTACGGATCTCATTGAGAAGCTCGGACCTTTAGAGGCCTTCAAAGAGATGGGCCGGGCGGTGCTCAGCGAGACGAGGGAGATTGAAAGGGTTGCAGGAGAGTAGCGAACACAGACTGCGCGAGGAAGCCGGGAGACTTCTTGCTTCCGGCGCGGTGGAGGTGGTGATCGGCTACGGCGCCGGCCATGGCGGCCGCGGCGTGCGCCCGCTCTTTGCCCGAACCCCCGATGACGCCCGAGGGCTGGTCTGGAACGATGCCTGCGTGCACAACCTCGCGACCTATCTATCGAAAGAGCCCTGCCGCCAGATCCTCCTGAGGGGAGGCAGTGTGGGCGTAGTGGCCAAGGGCTGCGACGCGCGCGCGCTGGTTGTCCTGCTCCAGGAAGGTCAGATCGCGAGGGAGGGCGTGCACGTCATGGGAATGGTCTGCGACGGGGTGCGCGACCCGAAAGCCGAGGGCGCTGATGGAGCGACCCTCCCCAAGTGCCGGCGGTGTGAAGTTCAGACGCCGCCTCTTTACGACACGCTGATAGGCGATCCGGCCGCTGCGGCGGCAGTGGGCGGAGACCCCCTGGAGGATTTGCGGCAGCTGGAGTCCATGTCCCTCGAGGAGCGATGGGACTTCTGGGCGGGCCGGCTGACCGAGTGCATAAAGTGCTACGCCTGCCGCCAGGCATGTCCCATGTGTTATTGCGAGACGTGCATCACCGAGAAGACCGAGCCCCAGTGGATAGACAAGGCGTCCCATCTCAAGGGAGCGCTTGCCTATCATCTCATTCGGGCCATGCACCTGGCGGGCCGATGCGTAAGCTGCGGGGAGTGCGGGCGGGCCTGCCCGATGGACATCCCGGTCGACAGGATATCGCGCTATCTCGCGCGTGAGGTCGAAGATGCATTTGACTACAAGGCGGGCATGGACCCGGAGGCCACGCCCGCGTTCAGGACCTTCCGGGAAGACGACCCGGATGATTTCATAAGGTAGAAGAGCCATGGTTTCGAGATCCGATCTGGCGAAGTTGATAACCGGGGCGCACTCAGCCGGATACAAGGTCTTTGCGCCCGCGAAGCGCGAAGGCAAAGTGTACCTGGAGGAGATCGGCGACGCCGACCGGCTCGAGCTCGACCACGTGGTCACCGTGAACGGCGTCAAGGACATACTGCTCCCGCGCTGCGAGGCGCTCGCGGAGTTCCGGCTTGATGATGTAAGCGTAGAGCCGGTAGAGGACCCGCCGGCGAGGCGCGTCCTGTTCGCGACCCGGCCATGTGACGCCGCGTCGCTTGTAATTCTGGACGCGATTCTCTTAGACCCGGTGCGCGATGCCAGGTACGCCCGTAACCGGGATGAGACCGTCATAGTCACGGTGGCGTGCTCGAGGGCCGACGACGCCTGCTTCTGCACCTCCATGGGGTACGGCCCCCATGATGAGACGGGCAGCGATGTCATCCTGCTCCCGGCGGGTGGGTCTTTCATCGTGCGGGCGCTTACCGGGAAGGGGAAGGTCTTCCTGGGAGAGGTCGGTGTGGAAGCCGATGCAGGCGGGGAGCCTGACAGCCCGCCCCAGCCGGTGCGGAAGGTCACTACCGACGGACTCAAGGAGTGGCTCGATGAGAACTTCGAAAGCGAGAGGTGGGAGAGCGCTTCGGTAAACTGCATCAGCTGCGGCACCTGCTACTATCTGTGCCCGACCTGCCACTGCTTCGACATCACCGATGAAGCGGGGGTATCGAAGGGACGGAGGTACAGGATCTGGGACTGCTGCTCTTTCTCCGACTTCACCAGGATGGCGGGGCATCAGCCCAGGGTCGGGAGGCACGCCAGGTACCGCCAGCGCATAATGCACAAGTTCAAGTACACGGTCGACAACGTCAACCTGACGGCCTGCGTCGGTGATGGCAGGTGCATACGCCATTGCCCGGTGGGCGTGGACATAGGCGAAATCCTGGAGTACCTGCCCGCGGGCGGCGCTTCGGGAGAGAGCAAGCCTGAACCCGAAAGCAAAAAGGGATAGAAGCCTTGGACGAGAACCTCGTACCCAGGATAGTCAGAGTCGAGGAGATCCGGGAGGAAACCCCCGACACGAGATCTCTTAAGCTCGTATTTGAGGATGAGGACTTTCGCAAGTCCTTCGAATTCAAACCCGGGCAGTTCTGCCTGATCTCGGTCTTCGGCATGGGAGAGGCCACGTTCTGCATATCGTCGCCGCCCGGCTGGAAGGACTTCATAGAAGTCAGCGTGAAGAAGGTCGGAAAGGTCACGTCCGTGATACATGACGTCGAGGTGGGAGATAAACTCGGCTTCAGGGGGCCCTATGGAAATCACTTCGACCTGGAGAAGATGGAAGGGCGCAGCGTGGTATTCGTGGGCGGGGGCATAGGTCTGGCGCCGCTCCGGCCGCCCATCTACGGGGTGCTCGAAAGGCGCGAGAAGTACAAGGACGTGCACATCATCTACGGCGCGCGGAGCGTTCTCGACATAGCCTTCAAGCAGGACCTCGGCGAGTGGGAGAAGCGCGGCGACGTCAATCTGGTCACCGCCGTCGACCCCGGCGGGGAGGATGAGACCTGGAAGGGCGAAGTGGGGCTTGTTCCCCATGTCCTGGAGAAGGTGAATCCGCCTTCTGACTCCGT
>CAZSBE010000077.1:0-14192 GCA_964604955.1 uncultured bacterium | reverse complement strand
TTCCGCGCTGAGCGCCGTGTCCACGTCGTATTCCCGGGCGATGGCCTTGGCGACGCTCTTACAGACCGGAACTTCGTCATCGACTATCAGTATTCTCGGTTTGCCGTCCATCGTGCACTTCCTTTCGCTGGTATGTACGCTGCCGGCTGCACAAATATCCTCCTCCCGTTAGAGCAGGTTCCGCTTCACGGCTTCCTTTTCCAGTTCGTCCTGGAATCCGGGGCCCGCTATTGCTATGAGCGCCAGCGCCCTCTCCCTGAGGTTCTTCCCGTGAAGATAGGCCACGCCGTTTTCGGTAACAACGTAGTGAACGTCCGCCCGCGTGGTAACAACCCCGGCCCCGGGCTTGAGGAACGCCACGATCTTCGAGGTCTTGCCGTCCTTCGTAGTGGCGGGAAGCGCTATTATGGGTTTCCCGCCTCTGGACTGGGCCGCGCCCCGAATGAAATCCACCTGGCCGCCGAAGCCCGAGTAGATGCGCGTCCCTATGGAATCCGAGCAGACCTGGCCCGTCAGGTCCACCTCCACCGCCGAGTTGATAGCCACCATCCTGTCGTTCCTTGCCACCACGGTCGGGTGGTTCGTATAGTCGACCGGGTGAACTTCGAAGGCCGGGTTATTATCAACGAATTCATAGACCTTCTTTGTGCCGAAGCAGAAAGTCGTCACCGCCTTGTTCGGGTGCAGCGTCTTCCTTGCGCCGGTCACATAGCCTTCCTCCATGGCGTCGATTATACCGTCCGAGACCATCTCGGTATGGATGCCGAGGTCCTTCCTGTCGGACATTGCGCGCAGGGCCGCATTGGGTATTCCACCGATTCCCAGTTGTATGGTCGAGCCGTCCTCGACCAGGCCGGCGATGTTGCGGCCGATCCTGTCTTCGATATCGCTTATTTCCCTGACCGGGAGCTCCGGAAGGTCCCTTGAGCTCTCGACGACCCGGTCGACCTGCGAGACGTGTATGAAGCAGTTTCCGAGGGCCCGGGGCATCTTGTCGTTGACTTCAGCGATCACAGTCCTCGCGGTCTCCGCCGCCGCCTTCGATGCGAGGCACTCGGCGCCGAAACTCATGTAACCGAAGTCGTCAGGCGGGGAAAGGTGAAGCAGGGCGACGTCGAGCCCCACGAGATTGGTGTAGAAAAGGCCGGGTATCTCATACAGGAACACAGGGATGTAATCCGCCCGGCCCTCATTCACGGCTTTGCGGTCCGCCGGGCCTACGAAAAAGGAATTATGCCTGAAATGTCCTTCGGTACCGGGCGCGGAGAGAGGGTCGTCGCCGACGAGGAGCACGTGAGTCACCTCGACGTTCTCGAGGTCGTCCTTCCGGTCGGCAAGTGCTTCCAGAAGAGTGAATGGTGTCGCGGCGTTACCGCTCACATAGATGCAGTTCCCGCTCTTCACCATCGAAACGGCTTCCTCAAGAGACGCTATCTTGCGCTTGTATCCGTCACGCCAGCTCATAGACTCGACTCCCTTCTACGCGGCAAACGCCGCGGATCAAGATCGACCGGCATCGGCGGCCGTCGACTCAACTCCCGCCCGCTGCCAACGGGATGAAAACTGTGAACACGGTGCCCTCTCCAACGCGGCTTTTTACATCTATTCTCCCTCCGTGTTGCTCAATGATGCCGTAGGTGACGGAAAGGCCGAGACCCGTCCCTCCCGCTCCCTTGGTCGTATAGAACGGATCGAATATCCTGGACAGCTCTTCGTCCGGTATGCCGCAACCCGTATCGGCAAACACGAGCCTGACCTCGTCTCCGCCGGGGGAGATCCCCGACTCGACGGTAAGCGAGCCCCCGCCGGGCATGGCATCCATGGCGTTCAACATGAGATTAGTGAAAGCCTGCTCCATTTTGTTCGCGTCCATCACGGTGTCCGGGATTGAGTCGTCAAGGTCCCTGACCACTTCGACCCGGGCCGCAAGGAACTGGGTCCGGAGCAGCGCCAGGGTCTTCTCAATGACGTCGTTCAGGCTGCCCACGACCATGTCCGGGGGACTCTGGCGGGAAAACTCCAGAAGCCCTCTGACGATTTCGCCGCATCTCGCCGTCTCCCGGATGATGAGATCCAGGCTCTCTTCCGCGTCTTCATCCCCCGCGAGGCCCTCGGCTACGAGATGGCTGTTTATGAGGATCGAGGTGAGCGGGTTGTTGATCTCGTGGGCGATGCCCGCCGCCATCTTGCCCAGGGAAGTCAGTTTCTCCGACTGGACCAGGCGGTCCCTGGTCTCCTTCAGTTCCTCCGCCTTCTGCTTTACCTTGTCTTCCAGTGTGGCGGTCAGCTCGTCATAGCGGGCACGCGTCTTTTCCAGGTCCTCGGCCATGCGATTGAACGACGCGGCGAGCTGCCCGACCTCGTCTTTGCCGCTGACTTTCACCCTGTGAGAGAGGCACCCCTCTCCGATCCTCTCCGTCCCTCGCAACAGCTCCCTGACCGGTTTCACGATGGTACCGGAAAGCAGGATTGAGACTATGGACATTGCAACGATGGCCGCGGCCGCCATGGCGCCGAAAATGAGAGCGACCTTTCTGCGCAGGTCGGAGTATGGCGCCTCCAGCGTGCCCACGTACAGCATTCCTATGACTTCATCGTTGAGGTCCCTTATCGGCTCATATGCAGTTATGTACCAGTCATTCACGACAAAAGCGCGCCCGACCCACGTCTCACCCAACTCGATCACCCGCTCATAGACTTCGGCTGAAACCCTCGTGCCGACCGCCCTCTGCCCGTCCGAACCGATCACATTGGTCGAAATCCTCATGCCGTTCTGGAAGATGGTCACGGTGCCGGCGTCCTTGCCTCTGTAAGTCTCGCCACGATAAACGATGTCTTTGACGCCGTCGACTATCTCATAGTTGCGGTTAAGCAGCCGCGCCCCGTACAGGACGCCGATGAGCTCGCCCTCCTCTGAGAGCAAGGGCGCCGCCGCCTTGATGCACATCCCCGCAGTCACAACCGAATCAGGACCCGGACCCGACATCGGAGTCGCAATAGGCCTCATCCGGGCGCGCGAGGCCAGCGCCTCGCCTTCCTTCTCAAGCTCGACCTGGCCGGTGATCACCGTCGCCACGACGGACTCACCATTTTCCAATACACGCGCAACGACGGGATCACCGGCCTCGTTGTCCCCGTATACCCCCGGGTTCGCAGATCTGTATATGACCCTGCCCTCGCCGTCAGTCAGAGTCAGCATATCGAGTGACTCCCTGGTTCTCACTCGCGAGAGCTCAGCCGCCAGCCGCCCAGTGTCATTATGCAGCGCTGCATCTCGCAGGAAGAAACGGACTGCGGTCAAGCGCACAATATCGTGAACGTGCTGGCCCGCCTGGATGTAGATCTCGCGGGCCGCATTCAGGTCGGTCCCGACGTCGTCCCGCGCTCTCTTTATTATCTCATCGTCGATCAGATGAAGGCCCGCCCACAGCGTGATCAAACCATTGACGGCAATGATCAGGATGAGTATTGAAGAGATCTTTTGTCGGAGAGAGCCTCTCATTACGCGCCTCTCATTTACGCGGCTGACATTATCATAGATAATTCTAACATGCACAGACTATTATGTCTATTTACAAAATAGACTAAATAGACATTATTTGCAATAAAGGTAAGCTATGTGCATACTTGGTCTTTGGGACGGGAAATCCGCCCGGGCCGAGGGTCGCCGGCCGCGCCCAACCGCCGTCCGGCCGGTAAGCGCGGGGCAACCTCTCCTCAAGGCCCTTACCGCGGACTTGCGCCGCCGCCTATATCAAACCTGTTGTGCCCGGCGGACGGCGGGAGTAGTATGAGGGCCATGAGACGTTACTCTGAACACTTCCGCCTGGCCGGTCTTCTTTTGGTGCTGTGGCTGTTCGCGTTTGCAGGCGCGGCCGTGGGCGCCCCGCCCTATGAGACCGAGAATGTCGTTCTCGTCATTATCGACGGCCTGCGCTACAGCGAAGGTCTCGGCGATACGGCACATGAGTTTGTGCCCAAAATGCATGCGCTGAGCAGGCGCGGCACCATCATCGAGCCCTTTACCAACGACCGCTTCACTTACACCTCCCGCGCCATACCGGCTATATGGTGCGGCGCGTGGACGGAGGTCATCGACTTCGCCGACCCGGTCTGCGGAAGTTCGGCAAACAGCCGCTGCGAGCTCCCGACGATTTTCGAGTACTACCGCAAACAGGTTTGCCGGTCGGAGGAAGATTGCATTTACGTCCTGCCCGACGTGGGATGCCCGTGGAGGGCGAGTCTGGATGCCGATTACGGAATGGACTACTGGCCCCTCTACCACTCGGTCGGGCACACCGACATGGAGGTCTGGCAGGAAGCCCGGCAGGTTCTCGAGGAGCATCACCCGGCGTTCGCCCTGCTTTACTTCGAACGCGTCGACCACTTCGGGCACTCTGGAAGCTGGGCCTATTACACGCGCGCGATCGAGCTGGCGGACAGCATCGTGGGAATGGTCTGGGAGTTCATCGAGAGCGACTCGGTCTACGCCGGCAGGACCACAATGTTCGTTACCAACGACCACGGCAGGCACACGGATGACTTCACCGGGCACGGCTGTGATTGTGAAGGCTGCCGCACCATTCAGCTTCTGGCCGTGGGGCCGGATATCAAGCGGGATTTCGTCTCTACGACTCCCCGCACGCTGTGCGACATAGCTCCTACAATCGGGGAGCTCATGGGGTTTTGCCTTGATAGGTCGACCGGAACGCCCATGCTGGAGATTCTGACCGACCCGTTGCAGCCGCGCTGAGCGGGCGTCACTCCCGGTGAGCAATCACGACCTTGCCCCCTGTGGAAGCCCCACCTCCGGTCCTCAGGCGATAGAGATACACCCCTTCGGCCACCAGCCGGCCACGGCTGTCCCTCCCGTCCCAGACGAGCACATGGTCTCCTGCTGGAAGCGCACCCATACCGACAGAGCGCACGAGCCGCCCGCTGACCTCATGGAGCGTGAAATCGACCTCGCCCGGGTTCATGAGCCGAAACCTGAGGCACGACTCACCTCGAAACGGGTTTGGAGAGAAACGGCCGGCGAGCATCTCCTGCGGCACGTGCTTTCCGCCGGCTCCCGCCCGGCAGCCTGTCTCGAAGCGCAGCGTGTCGCACACCAGTACGGTGGCCCAGTTGCCTTCCCCATCGCCGGATTGATGGAAGCTCTCCTCGGTGAGTGCGAAACGGCAGTCGTAGGCTGCTGCGGGAAGCCGGGTCTCCCCGTAGCAGAGCCTCTCGATCTCGCCGTAGACGCCGACTTCCGTGGGGCCGATGTCTTCGTCATACGCCGGGTCTTCCGCATGCCCGACAACCGTGCTCCACTCGACCGGACTATCGCAGGACCCCCGCGCCCGCTGATGCTCCCACCATAGAACGTGGTAACTGCTCTCGGACGTGAAATCGACGGCCGCCCCCCCGAGGCTGTCCGTCAGGAAGAAATCGAAGACGAGGTAGCCCTCGTATATATAGTCAGGGTCATCCTTGTGAAGCTCATAGTCCTGGTCGGTGCTGTTCCCGGGGTCGGGCTGCACCCTCCACCACCTTCCGGCGTAGCCGATGCGCTCGTTTGCCGGGTCATCACCAGCCGGCCCCCATATGCCCTCGGGCTTGCCCACAATCTTCATCTGGTAAGCGAAGTTGGGCTTGAGGTTGCCGGCGGCCAGATGCCCCGCGTAGGCCGAGTCGAGGCAGGACTCGAAGGTGACGAGGACGCTCGCGTCGGAGTACGTATAAGAGGCCTGATAGGATGGGGAATAGAGATTCGTTGCTATGTCCTTATAGCGATAGTCGGACGCCGGACTCGGAACCAGCTCGACCGTCGCCGCGCGGCACTGAGCAGCCCATAATATGCACATGAACAAGATGATCAGCGATATCGAGCCTGTACGCTCTCTGGACATCCGGACCCCTCCATTCGCCCGTCGTCGCTTCCCTGCCGCGTCAGCACCGTAAGGGACAGGTTTGAGTGCTGCCCGCCGCCATTCCTACCTGTACATCGCCTTCAAGGCGCCCAGCGTGGTCGGCCTGACCACTGTCGGCCCGCAAGAACAACCCTGCCCCAGCGCCCCTATGAGCCCGCAATCATGACCCCCGGGGTGATTTCCCGGCAAACACGGCGACTCGTCGCAGAGCTGGAAGTCACCGTAGTCCGCGAAGCAGAAGGACGGACAGGCGAAGATGTCGTTAGGGCCGGCGGGACAGCCGACATAGTCCGCCGGGTTCATATAGAAGGCATTGCAGTCCACATCGGGAAGAGGCAGCCTGATGCAGTCGATGGCCTCGACGCCCGACGAGTTGGACACTATGCAGTTGGTGAACACGGTCGGGACGTCGCCTCCCAGGCGTACGGCGGAGCCGAAGTCCGACGCCGTATTTCCATAGAATGTGTTGTTTATGCAGCCAAGGCCTGCAGACACGCTCTGGGCCAGACCGCCGCCGTAACGGGCCTCGTTGCCCCAGAATATGTTCCCCCTGACTCCGTACGAACCGTCGTAGAGGTATATGCCGCCACCGGCCAGGCCCGCACTGTTGGACTTGAATGTGTTGTCTTCCACGGTTCCGGACGGGCAGTCGTGCAGGAACACGCCGCCGCCGTTCTCCAGGGCTTCATTGTCCTCAAAAGTGTTTCCGGTCACCTCGCACATGCCGCCGCGGGAGCAGCCTACCCCGCCTCCCGCCTTCGAGTAGCAGCCTGTAAACGTGTTCCCCACGATGCGCGCTGAGCCGTCATACGAGATGAGCACCCCGCCGCCCGCGTCCCAGCCCTTGCAGTTCCGGAACTCGTTCGCGGTCACTGTCACGCCGGTACTGCCATAGACTGCGACGCCGCCGCCCTCGTACGCGACGAGATCGACAAACACGTTGCCCCTCACCACCGTCCCCGGTTCCGTCGACGAACATCCGAAGGCGACGCCCGGGCCGGTCTTCCCCAGGACGCCCTGGAAGGTGAAGCCCTGGATGAGCCCGCCCCTGCACGGCCCGTAGATGATCGGGGACCCGTCTCCCCACTTGTTCTTGAGCACGGTGACGGCGCTCCCGCCGGAGCTCACGAGGGAAACGTAGTTGTTGACCATATAAATGTTCTCTATGTACTCCCCCGGGTGCACGAGCACCGTATCTCCGGCCACCGCAAGATGAACCCCGGCGTCGATCGTCGCCGCGTCTCCACTCCCGTCGGGGTAGATGTTCAGCGTAAGGGAGAACGCAGTACCACCGGTCAGAAGGCAAAACAGGATGCACGGCATCAGCAGCTTGCTCATCGCAGACTCCTTTCAGTACGCTCTCGCCCCTGGGTGAGGCCGCTATTATACCACGGTTCGAGGGGGATTTCAACCTCACCGGATCCGGGGATTCGGCGAAGGCTCCCCCATGCCGCCCGGCCGGCCCCTGGAGCGTGGCGCGATTGACAAAAGCGGAACCGTCGGGTAGATTCTAGACACGAAAGACAAGGGGCACGCTCAGCGGCCCCATCAAGTTCGCAGTCGGCACGACGGCCCGGACCAGGGGGTCAGCAATGAAGAGGGCATTTATCGCGATACTCGCCGCCGGGGTTCTCTGCGCCTGGTTCTCCCCGCTTGACACACGGGCTGCCGGAACTCAGGCGCCGGTAATACGCGTTCCCAACGAGGAGTTCGATGAGGTTCGCTCGCTTATAGCGGACGCCGTATCAACGAGGACCATCCCCTCCGCAGCGGTCGCTGTGGCCCGCGGGGGCAAGATAATCTGGCTCGAAGGCCTGGGTTGGGCCGACGGCCCCGGGCGGGTTAAGGCCACGGCGCATACGGCATACCCCATCGCCTCCATCACAAAGGCCCTGACAGCCACCGCAGTCATGGCGCTGGCCGGTAGGGGCGAGATCGACATAGACGAACCGGCCGAGAAGTACATGAAGCCTCTCAAGTTCAAGGCCTACAGGGGCAAGTCCGGTGACGTCACCGTAAGGCATCTTCTCAACCATACCGCGGGCCTGCCCATGCATTTCAACTACTTCTACGATGACGAGCCGTATGACCCGCCCGGCTTCGACGAGACGTTCTATCGTTACGGGATCCTGGTTCGCGAGCCCGGCAAAGTCTTCCAGCACTCGAATCTGGGCTATGAGGTGCTCGGCCGCATCATCTCGGAAGTCTCGGGAATGACCTACGAGGACTTCATGCGCAGCCAGGTCTTCGAGCCCCTGGGAATGGTGACGACCTGGGTGGGACTGCATCCGGAGTGGAGCGGCCTCGCCGCGGAGAAGTACGACTCGGGCCTGCGCCCGATACCCGCTATGAGCATGGACACGCCGGCCGCCGGCGGGTGTTTCGCCAGCGCCTATGACCTTGTGAGATTCGGGATGTTCCACCTCAAGAATAACCTGCCCGGCGCTCCCGCGCTCCTCAGCAAGGACGCGATCGAGGCCATGCAGACCGAGAAGGATGAAACCGCATCGTACCCGGCTGGCCGGATGTACGGTCTGGGCTGGTTCTTCGACGAGGACGACAACGGTTACCGCACGGTCTGGCAGGAGGGCGGCATAGACGGCGCCACGAGCATCCTGAAGCTGGTCCCGTCGGAGAACATCGCCGTGGTCGTGCTGATCAACGGTTGGAGCAAAGACCTCACGGAGCGCATAGCCGATGGGATCCTGGGCATTCTGCTCCCGGAATACAAGAAGAACCTGGAAGAACGCGGGAAGGAGCGCAAACGCGAATTCGGGCCCTACGAACCGACACCCGAACTCACGGCGCGCTACAAGGGAGAGGTCAAGACATATGCCGGGGACTTCCCCGTGAAGATGATCTTCCAGGACGACGGAGATATCCACTTCCTGAAGCCGCTTGATATCGACAGGACGTGGGTTCTCCAGGAGGGGGAGTACTTCGACAGGGTGCTCAATGACGTGGGCGTGGCGGGCGACCGCATTTACGGGTGGGTTCACGCCAACATGCCCACCGGCGACGCGTCACGCTATCCGCATGCCCTGGTAGTCGACGTCACGCATGAAGGGGATGACATCTACGGTGCGGTGTCGGCGGTGTCGGCCGCCGAGAGGATGTACTTCAGCCTGCCTTATTACATCACGCTCAAGAAGCAGGACTAAGAGGTGCAGGAAGGGCTGCCCGCTTACATCTCGGCCAGCGTCTTGTCCAGAGCGTCCAGGATGGTGTCCAGGCCCTCTTTGTCTATGACGATGGGAGGAGCCAGCCTCAGGTTCGAAGAGTGGGTCTCTTTTGCATAGACGCCGTGTCTCAGCATCCCCATGCTCAGCTCGTGACCGTCGTACTGCGGGTAAATCTCCACGCCGAAGAGCAGGCCCTTGCCCCTGACTTCTCTGACTTTGCCGGGGTGCTTCCGCGCGACCTCGTCCAGACCCGCGCGGAGGTACCTTCCCGACTCCGCGGCCTTGCGGGTGATCTGCCTGCGCCTGAGCTCGGCCAGCGTGAGCATGCCCACGTACGCAGCCAGCGGAAAACCGCCGAAGGTGCTGCCTTCGCTGTGGGGCTCGAAGAGCTCCATGATCTCCTTCTTCCCGCACAGACAGCTTATGGGCAGAAATCCCGCGCTCATCGCCTTGCCCAACGTCATGAGGTCCGGCATGTCGAGGCCGTAGAGCTGCCAGGCGAAGTCGGCGCCGCATCTTCCGAAACCGGTCTGGATCTCATCGAGAACGAACAGCGCGTTGTTCTCCTTCGCAATCTTCTGCACTCGTGAGAGGTAGTCGTCATCGGGCACGAAAATACCGGCTTCGGCCTGTATGGGCTCCAGGAAGACCGCCGCAACCGAGCCCTCATGCTCCGCCATCTTGGCTTTCAGGGCCCCAACATCGTTGAAGGGCACGTGGTCGATGCCGGGAAGCAGCGGCCCCACGTCCTTCCGCGAAAGCTCGTCGGTCATCAGCGTGGTCGAACCGAAGCCCCGGCCGTGAAAGGACTTCTCGGCTGCAATGATAATGGGGTTCTCGATTCCCCTTCCGTCCTTCCCCCCGCGCCTCCGGGCCCACTTCCTTATGGCCTTGATGGCAGCCTCATTGGCTTCGGTGCCGCTGCTCTTGGGAAGGAACATGTCCATGCCGGTGTACTCCCTGAGCGCCACCAGCCATGGGCCCAGATACTCGTGGGAAATCGACCGGGGGATTGTCGCCATTCGCGCCACAAAGGCCTGTATGCCTTCGACCATCACCTTGTCGCCGTGCCCGAAGGGAACCGCCGAATAGCATGCGAGCGCGTCGACTATCTCGACTTCCTTCTCCTGCCCGCCGTCGGCTGCCATGCGAACCCTGAGCGTATACGGCCGCGATCCGGCTCCCAGCACGAGCACGCCGTCCAGAGGCTTGTAGATGCGGGCGCCGAGTTCATTGAGCGCCTTGTTGTGCTCTTCGATAGTCCATTCGCTGATCGGCCTGCCGCCCACCACGACGTCATCCAGGTTCGCCATCGCACTGACCCCTGAGAATCTCAAACCGGTTCTCTTCTGCGCCCCGATACGTGGATCCGGGCATCGGTTGGTTCTGGCTGGGGCGGGAGGATTCGAACCCCCACAAACAGATCCAGAGTCTGCTGTCCTACCGTTAGACGACGCCCCAGCGAAGTGTCTGCCCTAATATATCTTCGGCCTTCAGGGCTGTCAAGTTGAATGGCCGGGCCGGTAGGCCCGGGCCTCAGGCGTAGGCCTTGCGGGCCTTGCGCAGCCTCTCAAGCACTTTCTCCCTGCCCAGCAGGGCCATCACTTCGAAGATGCCCGGGCTGCTGCGCCGGCCGGTGAGGGCGACCCTCACGGGGTGGATGAGTTCCCCGGCCTTGAGACCCATCTCGGTCGCCAGGCCGCGGATCACCTCTTCGATGCCCAGCTCATTGTAGGCGTGCAGCTTCTCAAGCCTGTCTTCGAGCATTCTGAAGGCCGGGCCGACGTAATGGCGCGTCAGGAACTTCGAGGCTGCTTTCTCCTCGTACTCTATCTCTTCGGTGAAGAAGAAGTCCGAAAGCTCAACGATGTCGCCGGGCATCTTGAGTCTCTCTCCGACGACCTCCACGACCTTCCGTAAGAAAGCCAGCGCTTCGCCGTCTACCGGCTCGCTGAGGAGCCCGGCCGCCTCCAGACGGGGCATGACCAGCTGGACCCTCTCCTCGACGGGCCGCTTCTTCATGTACTCGCCGTTCATCCACTGGAGCTTCTTGTAGTCGAAAATGGCCGGGGTATCGCTCACCTTGTCCAGCGAGAACTTCTCGACGAGCTCATCAATAGTGAAGAGCTGGGCCGAGTCGTCATACGACCAGCCCAGGAGCGCCAGGTAATTTACCATAGCCTCGGGGAGATAGCCGTCATCCGCGAACTGCTGCACGGACGTCGACCCGTGCCGCTTGCTGAGCCGGGCCTTGTCAGGCCCCATTATGAGGGGCACGTGGGCGAACGCGGGCGGCTCTGTTTCCAGAGCCCGGTAGATGAGTACCTGCCTCGGCGTATTCGAGAGGTGATCGTCCCCCCTGATGATATGCGTAATCTCCATGCGTGAGTCGTCGACGGCTGCCGCGAAGTTGTAGGTCGGATAGCCGTCCGACTTGACGATGATGAAATCGTCCATCTGCCCGGGCGGGACGGTCACCCTGCCGTGGACCATATCGTCGAACTCGACGCCTTCATCGCCGGATGTCCTGAGCCTCATGACATGGGGCCTGCCCCCGGCCACAAGTTCGCTCGCCGCCTCCGCGGGCATGTCGGCGCACTTCCCGTCGTATCTCGGGTCCCGGCCGAGCTTCACCATGGCTTCCCTGCGTTCCGCGAGTTCCTCGGACGTGCAGAAACACGGGTAGGCCTTCCCGCCCTCCCTGAGTCTTTCCGCCCGCTCGCGGTAGAGGTCCCTGCGTTCCGATTGGAAGTAGGGCCCCCACTCCCCACCGGCTCCGGGCCCCTCGTCCCAGTCGAGACCCAACCACCTCATGGCGTCTACGATTCCGCGGTAGGACTCCTCGGTTGAACGCTCCCTGTCTGTATCTTCAATGCGCAGTATGAACGTACCGCCCCTGTTCCGGGCAAACAGCCAGTTGAAAAGCGCCGTCCTCGCGCCGCCCACGTGAAGGTGTCCCGTGGGGCTGGGCGCGAACCTGACTCTTATTCCGTCGCTCAAGTCCTGGGCACCTTTCTCTTTCTGGGCCGCCGGGGCCTTCGCCTTCGCCGGTCCTGTCCGGAACGCCCTGCGGCTTCGGTCCCGGGCTGAGCCTGGCTATCGCCAGCCGGTCCGCTCTGGGGTTTCGCCGGCCTCGGTCCCCTTGGCCTGCGGCCTCTGCCGCCGCGGCTTCGGCGCGGCCTGGTCCGGGTCTCAGGCTCCGCTCCCGCCTTCCCGGCCGGCGCGCCGGTCTGCTCGGGTCCGGCCTCTCCCACAGCGCCGGGCCTGGCCTGCGGCTTCTCATGTCTCCGGGCTCCGGCCCCGGGTCTCCGCCTGGGCCTGGACCTGGGTCTGCGCGCGGGTTTGACCTCATCGCCGGTCACGGGCTTCGCCCGCGGCTCTTCCTGCCTCCGGGCTCCGGCCCCGGGCCTCCGCCTGGGTCTGGACCTGGGTTTGCGCGCGGGCCTGACTTCTTCGCCGCCCCCGGGTTTCGTCCGCGGCTCCTCACGTCTCCGGCCCCGCGGCTCGGGCCGCTCCCGCCTCCTGCCGGCCGAATCGGCGCGCTTCAGGCTCTTCTCCATCTTCTCGTAGGCCTTGCGTCTCCTTACCTTGGGCTCCGGTTCCACGTAGACGTGTTCCTCACCCTGGCGCCCCTCCCTGGCCAGAAGCATAAAATCGATCTCGCGCCTGGCGCGGTCGACCCGCACCACCTTCACCTTGACCTTGTCCCCAACGGCGAAATGCGTCCCGGTTCGGGAGCCCATGAGCTTCGTCTTGGTCCTGTCGAGTGTATAGTAATCGTTGCCCAGCGTGGACACATGCACGAGCCCCTCGGCGAGGGTTTCATTCAGGATCACGAAGAACCCGAAGTCCAGTATGCCGGAGACCGTCCCCCAGTATTCTTCGCCGATGCGCTGCTCCATGAACTCGCACAATCTCGCCTTGATGGCCGCGCGCTCGGCCTCATCGCCCTCGATCTCCCTTGCGGTGGCTATCGCGCTCGCGCGCTTGACGAATCTCAGGAGTCCGTCCGTGTCGCGCGGCGACGCTTTCTTTATTCCGAAGCGCTTCAAGAGCCTGTGAACGACCAGGTCGGGATACCTTCGTATCGGCGAGGTGAAATGAGTGTAACATCTGCTCGCGAGCCCGAAGTGCCCGACGTTTCTTTCGGAGTACACGGCCTTCTTGAGGCTTCTCAGGAGGAACATCGAGATCACCAGTTCCTCCGGCCGCCCCCTGGCCTTGTTGAGCAGGGCCTGGAGGGCGTGCGGCGAGACACCCCTCGTCCATCGGAAGCGATGGCCGAGGCCTTCGGCGAAGGTCGCGAGGTCCTTCATGTCGTCCTCGTCCGGAACCTCGTGGATTCTGTAGACGAACATCCTCCCCAGGTATGACATGTGCTCCGCAACTGTCTCGTTGGCGAGGATCATGAGCTCCTCGATGAGCTTGTGGGAGTCGAGCCTTCTCTCCGGCTTGACGCCTACGACGCGGCCGGAGGCGTCGACCACGATGTCCACCTCGGAGGTCTCCAGCTCTATGGCCCCGCGCCTGACCCTTTGCTCTTTGAGGGCCTCCGCGATGAAGTTGGCGTACTTGAGCGTCTCGGACACCCGCTTCAGGGTCCTGGACGCGCGCCATCGGAAACGCTTCTCGATGAGCTTCTGAGCTTCATCATAAGTGAGGCGCATTGCGCTCCTGATGGCCGATTCCTTTATTTCGTAGGAGAGGAGCTTGCCCTGCTTGTCGAGCTCCATGAAGACACTCAGCGTGAGCCGGACTTCTTCCGGCTTGAGCGACGCGAGGTCGCCGGAGAGCTTGGGGGGCAGCATGGGAATAACGCGGTCGACCAGATAGATGCTCCTGCCGCGCGCCATGGCCTCGTGATCCAGCCGGGATCCATCGCGGACGAAGTGGCTCACGTCGGCGATGTGAACTCCCACCCTGAAACGGTCCTTGCCGAGCTTCTCGACGGAAATGGCGTCATCGAAGTCCTTTGCGTCCTCCGGGTCGATGGTGAACGTAAGGAGTTCGGTCAGGTCCTCGCGCCGCGCCACTTCGGAGGCCGGAATCTCCTCGGGGATCTTCTCGACTTCCTGCTTGACGTCGCGCGGGAAAT
>CAZSBE010000076.1:0-14637 GCA_964604955.1 uncultured bacterium | reverse complement strand
CCCGCTGTATGCCGTCACCGTAACGTTGTCGGAGGCGACCCCGCTGGGAATGAGCCGTGTATAGACTATGCCGGACTCGGTGAACTCGAGCGGCGAAATCGATCCTTCGGTCGTGCGGAACGTCACCAGTGTGCTGTCCGGAACCGGCACGCCGTCGGAGAACGACACGTAGGCCGAGATCGTCGAGAACACGCTGGGCTGGGCGATCAGCGACATCGGCGTCGCTTTCAGCGTGATAACAGGGTTCTCGAACGACACCTGCGCGTCATCCGACAAGTCCTCGAACGTGGCGGTCACCGTGGCGATCGCCGGATAGGTTGAACTAGTGAGGAAAGCAACAGCGTCTCCCCACATATTGGTCATGGAGCTTCTGGTTATGACTCCATGGGTTGTCGAGAAGTTGATGGTGGCGCCCACGACGGGGTTGTTGTCCCCGGTCAGCAGAGTGGCGTACACGGCCTGGTAGGTCACGCCGTCCGCGACCATTCTGGCGAGGCCGGGGGTCACCGCGAGTTCAAGTTCGCCGAAAGTGACCTGGACCGTGTCCGCGTGGCCGCCGTACCTGGCGACTACGTCGGCGACTCCAGCCGTAGTCGGGCTTATGAGCACCGAGGTCGCGGTGCCGCCCAGATTTGTGTACGCCGACGCACCGATGGCTCCAAGGGAGGTGCCGAAGAGGATCTGATAGCCGGCGAGCGGGGTACCCGACGAGGTCAGTTTGAGAGTGGCTTCGACCAGCGAGGACGAAATGCCGTCGGCCGGGTTTTCCTTCGGGTTGGCGTCCGCCGATAGCGTAACGCCCAGCATGGATACCATGGCCAGCTCTGTGTAGGTCATTCCGCCATAGGAGATCATCGCTTCAACCGTCGCGTTGAGGTCGGTGGTGCTGACCGCGCTCACGACCGTGGCCTCGGCCTGGCCGTATGCGTCCGTGCGGACGTCGGCCTCGGCTATGTAGCCGTAGTCGATGGCGAACGAGACATTCGCGCCTTCGACGGGCGTTCCACCCTCATCGGTAAGCGTGAGCGTGAGCGTTCCGGATGAGACGCCGTCGGCGATGATGGCCCCCGACCCGAACTCAAGCGCGCCCTCGCCGACCTGGACGAAGGTGGACTTGCTCACGGCGCCCGTGGTGCGCGCCGTGATCTCCATGTAACCCGGCTGTGACGGGGCGGTGAAATCGGCTGTGGCTATGCCGTCGGCGCCGGTGACCGCTTCCCCGTCTACCGTCCCGCCGCTGGCCGTGAACTCGACCGTCCTGCCGCCGACCGGCGCGTAGTCCCTGTCAACGACCCTGGCGCTGACGGTACCTTCGCCGTTAGGCTCTATCTTTGCAAGCGACGGGGTCACGTATTCAATAAGATACTGAGGCGGTTCGGTCTCGAGGTCAGGGCTGAGAGAACCGTCCTTCTCCGAGCACATCAGCAGCAGGCAGGCCGCCAGGGCGACTACTACTGCGAGCACCTTTCTCTTGTCTTCAGTCATCTGCTATACCCCCAGTCGCCTAAAAGTCGACAACTCTTGGCGTCACGAATATCACGAGTTCTCGTCTGTCGTCGACCCGGCTGGTCGACCCAAAGAGTTTCCCGAGAAGAGGGATGTCCCTCAGAACCGGGACGCCAGAGTCATAATAGCCTTCGTTCTGTCTTATCAGACCACCGATCACGGCCGTCTGGCCGTTCTGCACCATCACTCTGGTGTCGGCCTCGGAGGTCACAATGATGATTCCGCCCTGCACGGTCGCCTGAGACGAGAGATCGCTCACCTCGGGATGGAGATCCATGGTGATCTCGCCCGTCTTGCTGTTGACCTGGGGCTTGACCCTCATCTGGATACCCACGGTTGTGAGCTGCGTGATCGGGTTACCCGCCTCGTCCTGCACGATCAGCGGAATCTTCTTGCCTACGATGATCGTCGCTTCACGGTTATTAAGAGTGGTAATCGTCGGGTTGGATATGATGTTGGCCAGGTTCTCGGTTTCGAGGGCCGAGATGGTGGCGCTGAACTCGCCGTAGGGACCGACGATGCCCACTGACAGGTCCGCGGTGGGCTGCGAAACCTGCGACTCCACGCCGCCCTCGGAAATGGACCCCGTGGCGTCGACTTCGGCATCAATCCTGCCGTCGATACCGGTGATGTAGCCGTTGGCGACAGTCCAGTTGATGCCGAGGTCCCTTAGAGTCCTCGCATCCACGTCCACGAGCTTCGTGTTGATCTCCACCTGTGGAGTTTCGCTGTCGAGCTCCGTTATCATGGCCACTATCTCGTCCACCTTGCTCCTGATGTCCGAGATTATGATGGAGTTGGTTCTCTCATCGACTTCGAGGACGCCCCTGCTCGAGAGGAAGCTGCTGAGGGGCATGATCACCTCGTTGGCCCGGGCGAAACTCACGTCCACGACCTGTGTCTCGAGCGGAAGGAGGCCCTCTCTCCTCTTGGTGGCCTCACCGAGCTTGATGTCCTCCTCGAGGAACTGGTCCCAGAGGTCCACGCGGATCACGCCCTCTTCCTCCTTGGCGCCATAGCCGTTGGCCCTGAGCACGAGGTTGAGCGCCGTACGCCACGGAACGTCTTCGAGGAAAATGGTCACCTCTCCCTCGACCTCGGGACTGGCAATGATGTTTTTGCCGGAGTAGACCGAGAAACTTCTCAGCACCGTCCTGATGTCGGCATTCTGAAAGTCCATCGAGACCGGCTGCGAGGCGGGCAGTTCGGAGAGGCATATTCCCGCGCCGGACACAGCCACTGAAAGAAGGAACACGATCCATACGTACTTCGAGATCTTGAGTTTAGACATTACCATTCACCCTCTTCTGCTAGTTCCAAGGTAACGTTCTTCGTCATACCGAAGATTGTGACTGAGAAAGTGGCGGAGGCCGGTGAAACCGACACGACCTTGCCGTTGACAATCTTATCGCCAGCCTTCAGGGCGTAGCTCCTTCCGGCATCGTCTTCAAGCAGGGCTATGATCGACTTCTCTCCCCAGACGGAGCCGACCATCTTGCCTCTCGATATATCGAGCAGCTTGTTCGGCTGGTCCTTGTCCGCGCTGATGAGCGAGTAGAACGGGTCTCTGAGATAAGAGGCCGTGTAGGCGTTTATGCGCTTTCTCACGATCTCGTGCTGTTCGGGGGGCTCGGACTGTTCCGGGGTGTCCGCCGCCGTTCCGCTTACGGCAGCCGCCTCCGGCTCCGCCTGGCCGCCTGCGTCCGCCTGCGCCATCAGGGCGATCTCTTCGAAGAGCTCCCCGCCCTTCTTGACGTCGCCTTCAGGCGTGACAAGTGCGAGCTCCACGGGGGCATCGCCGCCCTCCCACTTCTCCTGGTCGAAGACGCCGGGCGAGACCGTCAGTTGGAGCGTTCCCTCGCCTTCCCAGTCCCCGTCCTCTATGGCGAACTCGGCATCACCGAAGGAGTCGTTATCGACGAGGTAGCCGGCCATTTCATTGACGGCGAGGGCGAAGAGCTTGTCGCCCGTGATCCCGATCAGAGCGAAGAAGAGCACGATCGTCCCGATGAAGGCCGGTACGAAGATCTTCTTGTTTCTGACGTACTTCCGAAGGTTCGAGGTTTCTTCCATAACGCGCTTACCTCATCATTTCACTTTTTTCTCTTGGTTAGCCGCCTGCTGGCCGCCACCGGGCGGCAACGGCTGTGCGCTGAACGTATATGCAGAAATCGTCGCTCTGGCTTGAACTGTTCCCTCTTCGTCCTCCGAGAGCTCGAGGAAAGTGATGTCCGATATGTCCACCAGCCTCGAGAGATTGCAGAGATTATCGAAGAAGACGCCGACCTGGTGATAGCCTCCCGTCACGGCGACCCTTACAGGATGCTGCGTGAAGAGATTGAACTGCTGGGGCGGCTGGGGCTCGAAGTGCGTGAATTGCACGCCGGCCCTCATTCCCGCTGTCGTGACTTCACCGAGGAGCGCCGCCATCTCGCTCTCTACAGGCAGGAGCCCGCTCAGGGCCTCCCATCTCTGCTGCATTTCAGCCAGCTCCCGCTCGAGCCGGGGCAGGTTCGCCGCGGCTGCGCGCAGTCTCTGGAGCTCGGCGGCCACTTGCTGAAGCTCCGTCTGGACTTCCCCGAGCTTCTTGGAGTCGACCTTGTAGCAAATCGGCAGATACTCGCTGAGAAAGATCAACCAGACCAGGGCTATTACCAGGACGATGCCTGCCAGGCCTTTCTGTACGTGGGAGTCTCTGAGATTCATCAGCTTTCGGTTACCTCCTCAGAAGTGCTCATGGCACGTGAAACGCTCATGTCGCAGCCGAGTTCGAAGGTCAGCACGGGCTGCCCGTCGACATCGTCTCTTCTGATGACACGTAATCTCACAACGCTTATTTGCTCTTTCTCCTCGAGGAGATTCATGAACTGCGAGATGGCAAGGTTCGAGAAGGCCACGCCCTTTACGGTCAGCACGCCTGCGGCTTCCTCCAGCGAGGTCAGCCACACGTACTCCGGAACGCTCCTTGCGATCTCGTCCAGGAGCCGCACCCTCGCGGAGCGGTTGGCGTCCAGGGTCTCGATGACGTCGAGGCGCTGGGCGATCAGCTTGCGTTTCCGCGTGAGGTCGTTCACGACCGCCGCCTGGCTCCTGTACTGGTCCTGCTCCGCCTCCATGGTGGCTATGTCGGACTTCATGGCGTCGACTTCATAGCGATGGAATATGTGGAAGCCCACCCCGGCAATCAGGACTATTCCCGCTGCGATCAAGGACCAGATGAAAACACTGTTCCAGGTCATTGCCTCCTTCGACGGCTTCTCTTCCTTGGGCAGTAGGTTGATTCGTATCATTAGGCTAGCTCCCTTTTCTCGTCGCGAGCCCGATCGCCACCATCAGAGACGGTCCGACAGCGACTTGATCCGCCCCGAGCGCATCGTCGTCAACAGCCAGGTTCTGAAGCGGGTTGGCGATATCGACAGGCGTGGACAGCTTCTCCTCGAGGTATTTCTGAAGGCCCGCGATTTTCGCGCCGCCGCCGCTCAGGTAGATCTGGTCCACGGCCGCGGCCTCTCCGGATGAACTCAGATAGGAGAAAGACCTGTCAATCGCCATGCCCAGTTCTTCGCCGACTGAATGGATGGCCTTGAGGGTCTCGTCCGACTGGCTCCCCGGCAGGCCCTCCAGGGCCGCCCGGGCTTCCTCGGAAGTGACTCCCAGCATCCTCTGCATTCCTTCGACAAACGTCTCGCCGCCGATTGGAATGTCTCTGTTGAACAGGGGCAGTCCTTCTCTGACTATTCCGACGTTCGTGGCACCAAGGCCGATATCTATGAGTCCGTATACTTTTCCGTTCTCGTATTCGTAGTTGATCTCGAATGCGTTTTGCACCGCGAAGGCATCCACATCGATGGTGACGGGCACCAGCCCGGCGTCTCTGAGGAGGTCTACATGGGAAAGCACCTTGTCTTTCTTGGCGGCGACCAGGAGGACTTCCATCTGGTTGCCTGAGAGCCCGCGCCGGAGCACCTGGAAATCGACCGAAAGTTCGGCTTTCTCGAAGGGGACGTATTGCTCGGCCTCGAGGGGAATCACCTCGCCGGCCGTATCATCGTCCATCTCTTCGATCTTTATCTTCTTGATGATGACGGACCGGCCGCATATGGCGCTCGCGACCTCCCTGCTCTCGATACCCTTTTCTTCATAGATCTCGGTGATTGCTGCGATAACGGCGTCACGGTCCATCGGCTCACCGTCGACGATCGCGCCGGGAAGAAGCCTCTTGATCCCGACGCTAATTACCTCATTCCTGGTAGTGCCGGCCTTCATCTCGACCACCTTGACCGCGTAACTACCCACGTCAACACCGATATTCGTTTTCTGCTTCTTCGCAATTAGCGGCATCTTATGCACCCCTTTAGCAGCCGGGTTGTCAATCCCACCGGCGCGCAAGTCCCACCACAACTGCAAACTCCATGCCAGTGAAACTCGTGCAGAATCCCATGAGAAATCGCCATTTTCTACTCTGAGGTTCGCGCTCCCGATTCAGACTCAGGTCATAATGCAAGCGTCACGTTGCAATTGACGCCCGCTAACCCGTTTCGCCATCACCTGAACCATTATCTGTAAAACCGCCACTGGTACTCTTCCTACCTTCCTCTTTAAGCTTCGGCAGGAGGAAACTGAGACTGAAGACATAACTTTCGCCGTTTCTCCTGACCGCTATCGCGTGGCCCCTCTCGGGCAGCGATTTGAGCAGCATCAGGCCTATTTCCCGCCTGAGGCCGGCCCCCTCCAGAAAACCGCGGGGCTGGTCCTTGACCTCGACGACGGGCATGGTCGGGCTCATCTCCAGCACCGACAGCCTGACCGTGGGGCTCTCATCGGGGCCCTCCAGGCGGGTGACGACTTCGACGCCGTCAGCGCTCTCGCCCAGACAGCCCTTGAGCAGCATTTCGAGGCCCCCGTCCAGTACGCGCCTCAGAGTCGACACCCGCGGCAGGTCGCGTCCGGGGCGGAACGTCACCCTCCGGCCCGAGAGCCCCTTGCCGTCCATGAGATTGCGCACCGCGCCGTCTATCTCGACCAGTTCGGTCATGGCGCCCGGGGCCGCCTTGGAGAGCGCATATGCCACCATGAGGTCGCATGCGAGCTCCACCCTTTCGGCGGCGCCGGCCAGGCGGCTGACGTCAGGGTCTCCCCGCTCGATCTGTGCCCGCAGGCCCTCTATGTCCGTATAGATCTCCGAGACCACGCCGTAGGCGTCCAGCATGCCCTTTCTGTAGGCTTCGGACGACGCGGCGCCTTCACCTGCCTGGCCGCTTATCATGCCGGCCGCGTCCCTGTCGAGCTCGGTGAAGACGATGATGATTGCGTCCGGTTCGGGCTTGCCCGAATTCACGCAGGAGGTGCTCACGCCCAGGCACAGGGACTTGCCGCCGTGAAGGGTCACGCCGATCACCTTTCTCGACGAGTTTCTCGACGAGCGGAAGCCTCCGTTGACCAGGGCCTCAAGCTGCCTGTGGTCCTCGAAGATGGCCTTCAGCTGCCTGCCGGCGAGGTCGTAGTTCTCGTCGCAGCCCAGGGTCCGCTTGGCGGCGGAATTGGCCAGGCAGATCTCGTGCATTCCGTCCACAACCAGGATGCCGCTCGTGACAGACTCGACTACGTTCTCACTGAGAAGAGCGTACCTGGCGGCTTTGCGTTCCGCGCTGAGATAGAGCTCGCCTATCTCGGTCCCGTTCCTGCTGAGCCTGGTTATAAGCTCCCTGAAGGTGCTGATCGCGTTCTCAACCTCAGCCCCCTCCGGGCCTTTCGGCGGATTGTCGGTCATTGTCCCTCTTATCTCCTCATCATGTCTGCTGCGGTGAAACCTGCCGGCCAGAGCCCTTAAGAAGTCCGACAAACTCATTCTCATTACATCTGGCTTTCTTCTGACATTGTGTATTGCACGGTGCCACCCGCGCTGTCATACACGATGACGGCGCCGGCGACCGCCGGGACTTCCGTGATCAGGCTCTCCTCCTCGAGAGCCTCCAGGAACTCCGGATAGGCGCCTTTCTTTTCATAGTAGTAATCGACTTTTTTCTGAAGTGTCGACGTGATCCGGCCTGCCTCCTCCTCGACCTTCGTGGTGCTCAGCACCAGCCCGGTGACCGGATCCAGGAAGTAACGCCCGCCGAACGGGTCCGGCGGTATCGCCCGAACCAGGCCGGCGGCTACGAGGTCGCCCACGCAGTCCGGGAGGATCCCCTGCCTGGCTTCGTATTCGGCTGTTGCCCTGTTGAGGCGCGCAATGCTCTCGTCCATGTCCAGCACCCTGAGAGCGTATGATGCGTTGTCCTTCATCGCCTGGTTGGTGGTGGATTCATAGATCTCCTGCCAGAGTCTCCTCGACACGGCGTAGTTACCGGACTGCTTGTAGGCGAAAGCCGAGAAACGCTTGGCTATGTCCGGGGCGTCGGGAAACCGGGAGGCGAGGTTGAAGTAATGGGCCGCCTTGGTCTGGTCGTCTATGTCCACGAAATAAAGGAACCCCAGGTCGAAGAGGAGCTCCCAGGACTCATAGTTGTGCCGTATGCCCTTCCTGAGGAGTTCAGCGCCGCCCTCGGGCTGGCCCATGTCCTGGCTGATTACGAACGCCCCGAACCTGTAGGCGCTTATGAAGTTCGGGTCGAGGTCGGTGATTGTCTGAAAGATGTGCTCGGCCAGCAGGTAGTACTGGTCAGTCCTCTTGTGGGCCCCGTAGTATTGAATGCCCCGCAGCCACAGCATCGTCGAGGCCAGGGATTCGAAGCCCACGCTGGCTATTTCGGTGAGATTGCCGGACGGGAAGTACATCATCTCCTCGGATATGTCTCCGGAGTACCTCTGGTGGTTGAGATAGACTCCCGTCCGCCAGATTCCCGCGCCGCACAGGACGAGAACCAGCAGCGTCAGCAGCGTGGCCCGCGCCCTCATTTGAATTCCTTCCTCTCGAATATGGCGCCGGCGATCACGAGGAAGATGAAGCAGTACAGCAGGCCGTATGCGCAGGCGAAGACCAGATAGGCGGAATCGACATGAACGCCGTGTATTACCTTGCCCCTGATGTTGAAGTACTCGAGATTCGGCAGCACGTGGTAGGCGAGGTTTGTAATCGTCTTCATGGACCCGGAGCCGAAGTGCTGGGCAAGCTCCCGGAGGTCGCCGCTGGTGTGGCCTATTATATAGAGAAGAAACGTAAAGATCGCCCCGAGGATGGGCGAGCAGACGACGGACATCAGGATGGACAGAGACGTCAGCACCGTGAGCTCCACCCACGTGAGCAGCACGGCCTGCAGGAGCTGGGGCTTGAAGTGGCCGATTTCCATCCAGGCCGCAGCCAGCAGGATGACCGTCATGCCGGCGACGAGCACGGATATGGTCGCGTTGAGCCCCACGAACTTGCCGAGGACGAACTGCCATCTCTCGACGGGCTTGGCTATGACGGTATATATGGTCCGTCTTTCCACCTCTGTATAGACGATGCCGGTACCGATGAGAACGGCGACCATGAAGCCGAGTATGGACATGCCCGCGAGCCCGAGGTCCTGGGTGACGCGCGCCTGCTCTCCCAGCGAAAGCGGGCCCACGATGGCGCTGCTCGCCATCAGAATGAGTCCGAAGACCCCGATGGCTGCGAAGAGCCTGCCCCTCACCGCTTCCCTAAAAGTGTTCTTCCCTATGGCGAGTACCCTGTGGTTCAATTCTCTACACCTACCTTGCCCGCCGACCTCTTCCGCGTTGCACTTCGCGAGAGCGCAGCCGCAGCCTCCGCCGGCAGCGCCGGCTGACCCGCCCTGCCGGACGGCCACTCTTCTCGGGCCGCGCCGGGGTCGACACTCTTCATGAAGTAGTCCTCCAGGGTCTCCCGCTGCGGCACGACAGACGATATCCTGCCGCCCAGATCTGAAAGGACCTTTATCACCTCGCCCAGGTCCTTCTCGGCGCTGAGCCTGAGCACGCTGCGCCCCGCCTTGTCCTCGATTCGACCCAGCCCGAGGCTTCCGATGTCCTCCGGGCCGATGCCTTCGACAACGACTTCGGTCCATTTCAGCGTTTCCGAGAGGACGTCTCCCATGGGCGCCGCCCGCAGCAGTTCACCCCCCAGCAAAATACCGACGCGGTCGCATATCATCTCCACGTCCTGCAGAATGTGGGAACTGAAGAAAACGGTCTTGCCGCAGGACTTGAGATTCAGGATGAGGTCGCGGATCTGGCGCCGCCCCGTGGGGTCGAGGCCCGAAAGCGGCTCATCGAGAAGCACCACTTCGGGGTCGTTTATCAGGGCCTGCGCTAAGCCGACCCTCTGCAGCATGCCCTTGGAGAACTTCGAAAGCCTCGTGTCCGCATGCCCGCCCAGGCCGGTTGTCTCCAGAAGGCTCATCGCGCGTTCCCGGCGCGTTCGCTTTTCGACGCCCAGGAGCTCGCCGTAGAAGTCCAGAAGCTCGAAAGCTGTGAGGTGCTGGTAGAAGTAGGGCCGCTCCGGCAGGAAGCCTATCCTGCGTTTGAGTTCGGTGGCCCGAGCGGACTGGCCGAAGAACCTGACCTCGCCCGAATCGGCCCTGATTATCCCCATGGCCACTTTGATGGATGTGGTCTTGCCGGCGCCGTTGGGGCCCAGATAGCCGAATATCTCGCCGGCTTCGACTTCCAGGTTCAAGGGTCCGAGCCTGTAGACGGGCCTGCGCGTGAACCCCGATTTCAGGACTTTCCTCACATCCTTGAATTCCAGTACAGGCATACACCTCTCCGTGTTCATAGTCCCACACTGTGTTTTTCGGCCCGCGCATGGCGCCACTTTAGACGGGGAGGCATAAAAGAGAAGGCGGCAGCCGAAGCTGCCGCCTTTCGGTTGAAACACAAACCCAGACTACATACCGGTCGTCAGCGTGAGCGGGAACAATGCCGACTTGCCGTAGCCCTTGATTTCGTAGTCAGTGGTATTAGCCGGGTTGCATCCAACCACACCCTGAGCAGCGGGGTCCGCGTCCCATGTGAACACGGTGGCCGCGCCCGTGAAAGGATTTTCAGGGAATACGCCCTGAGGACACATATCCTCGACAGTATCGCCGCCCGGCGTGGCGGAGGTACCATCGTCAGGATATACGCCGTCGCACTGGACAGCGAAGTCCTCGAAAGCAAGCTGCACGGTGTGCATGTTGGCCTTTACGCTCGCTTCCTTGGCCCTATCCTGCATGCTGATGAAGTTCGGAATAGCTATCGCGGCGAGGATGCCGATAATAACCACGACGATCATCAGCTCGATCAGTGTGAAACCCTTCTGGTTGAACATCTGGTTCACCTCCTTCGCCTAGGTCCCTTTGACCCAGATTCGATTCACCCTCTTACTAGAGCAAGCCCCGTACCAAACCTGCTTTTCTGAGGGGGCCTGCTATAGCATTGATCTATAACGAAATAGCCGGCATTCAACGGATTGCAATGTGCATTACTCGCGTTTCGCATTGCAATCTGCAAGCTGCTATTCTGTTTTCGCAATTTCTACCGTCTCCCCGGTTGCCGTTTCGAAGCCGTAACGCTGGAGTTTCCTGTACAAGGTGGAAGGGTTGATGCCGAGTATGGCCGCGGCCTTCTTCTTGCGCCAGCCAACCTCGTCCAGGACCTTCAGCAGATACTCTTTCTCAAGTTCGTCGAGCGTAATGTTGCAGGATGAGACCACTGACGCAGAACGCTCCCTGTTGCCGACCCTCACCTTCCGGGGAAGGTCCTCGGCAGAGATAAGCCTGCCCTCCTGCAGGATCACGGCTCGCTCGATCGAGTTCTCCAGCTCGCGGACGTTCCCCGGCCAATCGTAGCGGGCAAGGCAGTCCATGGCTTCCGAAGACACCGTCTTAGGGGCCTTGCCGATCCGCTCGCAATAGACCTTGAGGAAGTGCTCGACGAGCAGGGGTATGTCGTCGGCCCTCTCCCGGAGCGGCGGTATCCGAACCGGGATCACGTTCAACCTGTAATAGAGGTCCGCCCGGAAGGCGCCGTTTTCGACGTTCTGTTCGAGGTCGGCATTGGTGGCGGCTATGAGCCTGACGTCGACCTTGATGGGTTTAGTGCCCCCGACCGGGATGATCTCCTTTTCCTGGAGAACCCTCAGAAGCTTGACCTGGATGGCGGGGCTCGTCTCCCCCACTTCGTCCAGGAAGAAGGTGCCGCTCTTGGCGACGGCAAAGAGCCCTTCCTTGTCCCTCACGGCCCCGGTGAACGAGCCTCTGACGTGGCCGAAGAGCTCGCTTTCGAGGAGGGTCTCGGGCAGGGCGCCGCAGTTGATCGACACGAACGGGCCGTCGGTACGCTTGCTCTTGTAGTGGATCTCCCTGGCGATGAGCTCCTTGCCGGTTCCGCTCTCACCGTAGATCAAAATGGTCGAGTCGGTCTCGGCGACCTTGTCGATCAGGGTGAAAACCTGCTTGATCCTCTCGCTCTTGCCGATGGTCTTCCTGTTGGCGTGGTTCTTCCTGAGTTGCTGCTTGAGGAGCTTGTTCTCCTTCTGAAGCCATCGCATTTCGATCGCCTTCTTGACGATCTGCTTGATCCCGTCATTGCTCGTCTGCTTACGCAGGTAGGAGTATGCTCCCTTGTTCACGGCCTCGATGGCCGTTTCCATGGACGCGTAGCCCGTCATTATGATGACCGGGACGGTCGGTTCTATCTCCTTGATACGCGTCAGTACCTCGATACCATCGATTCCCGGCATCTTAATGTCGGTTACCACCAGGTGGAAATTCTGTTCCTTGAACTTCTCAATGGCGTCGGCTCCGCACTCGCATGTGGTGACGTCATATCCCTCTTTTGCAAGGAGGATATTGAGGAATTCCCGCATTCCCTCTTCGTCTTCGACAACAAGAATTCTCTCGCCTGCCATTTTTACATCACTCCGGTCTGTTGTTTAGCTCCGGTGCATTGTCCGCATTCAATGGGTGTAAGTTCCGGGTCTTCCGCTCCGCTCCTATCGAGAGGCAGGTAGACCTTAGCGACCGTACCTGCGCCTTTTTCGCTATCGACGTCTATCCTGCCGCCATGCTCGTTGATTATGTTGGAGGCTATTGCCAGCCCCAGCCCCGTGCCCTCTCTCTTCGTGGTGAAGAAGGGGTCGAATATCTTCCTCAAGTCGTTCCTGTCGATTCCCCTGCCGTTGTCCCTGAACATGACCTTGACCAGTTCCTCCCCCTCGGGACATGAGCATTTCTCGAGGCTTATCTCCAGAAACCCGCCTTCCGGAAGGGCCTCGACCGCGTTGAGGGCGAGGTTGAAGAACACCTGCTTGATGCGCTCCTCGTCGACATAGGCCATCAGTCCCGGGCGGCAGTCCAGCCTTATCTCCACTCCTCTCGAGAATGACGGGTGGTTCCTCGCAAGATGGACCACTTCCTGCAGAACAGTGTCCATGGGAACCGTGGCGAACTGCGACGAGCGCGACCGCGCGAATTCCAGGAAGTCGTCTATTATTCTTCTCAGCCGCTCGGATTCCTTCACTACAAGCCCCATGAGCCTCTTGTCTTCGGGCCTGAGGCTGGTGTCCTTGAGCATTTCAATCGACCCGCAGATCGACGCCAGGGGCGTCCTGATCTCGTGGGCTATGGCCGCCGAGAGTTCCCCCAGCGCCGCCAGGCGGTCCGAGAGTCTCATCTTGTCGCGCATCTCCTTCACCTGCGTGAGGTCCTGGAAGACGAGAACGGCCCCCCGCGGCTCGCTGGCTTCCCCCTTGAGCACCGATATGCTTATGCCCAGGGGCACCCTTGTGCCCCCGTTAACGAGAGCGTTGACCTCGCCCCTGCCCTCTTCCCTGCCTTCGCCTATGGCCTCGAGCACCTTCCTGTGGAGCTCGGCGGATATCGGGAGGATGACGTCATCGATGCAGCGCCCCCGCGTCTGGCCGCGGTCGAGAGAGAGTATGGAGGAAGCGGAGGAGTTCATCTCCGTTATGACTCCGTCGGGGTCGACGGTTATGAGCCCGCTGCTCATGCTCTCGACTATCGAAGTGTTGTCCATCCTCGCGTGCCTGAGCTCGGAGGTCGTCGTCCTGAGCCTCGCCGAAGACAGGCGTATCCGCTGCGACAGGTGGCCGCTGAGGAACGCGATCAGGTAGAAAAAGGCGACCTGCAGGGCAATGTGGAATATCATGTAGCTGCTTGCCAGGTCGTACGGCCCGCCGTCGTCCCCCAGGGCCGACTGGCGCCACAGCACGAGAGAGGCCGATATGTAGAGCCCCGCCGACAGCGACGCGACGATGATCGCCCCCCTGAGGTAGAAGAAGATGCTCACCACGAAGATCGTGGCGAGGTAGAGGAGCGTGAGCTGGCTCGCCGCCCCTCCAGTATAGAAGATCACGCCGGTCTCGATGGCCAGATCGGCTATGACCTGGGAATAGATGAGCCTCGTGAGACTGAGATTCGACTTGAGCGCGATCCACCAGATCGCCGTCAACGGAAACACGACGAGCAGCAGGCCGGCGACGGGTATACCGCCTCTTATCTCTATCCCGGCGCCCATAAGGAAGGCGAGTATGGACAGCGCCACGCCCACCAGTATGGCTCTGAAGACTATGACCGTCTTGCAGAGGCGCTCGGGATCGCCGCTCGGGATGTCGTGTCTCTCGTTTCTCATTTGGCCATCATTACGGTTACGAGCTTGAATATGGGCAGGTACATGGCGACGACCATGCCGCCGACTACCGCGCCCATGATCACGATCATGATCGGTTCTATGACCGATGTAAGGCCCTCTACAGCCGTGTCCACCTCGTCGTCATAAAAATCGGCGACCTTGGATAACATCGCGTCCAGGGCGCCGGTTTCCTCTCCGACCGAGATCATTTGAACGACCATGGGCGGGAACACCTGCGACTGCTTGAGGGGCTCCGATATGGTCTGGCCGGTCGAGATGCTCGCCTTGGTTTTCATCACGGCTTCCTTGACGACCGCGTTTCCGGCCGCGCGCGCCGTTATCTCCAGACCTTCGAGAATGGGCACACCGCTCGACACCAGGGTGCCCAGGGTTCTCGTGAACCTCGCGATGGAGGCCTTGAGGAGCACCGAACCCAGGACCGGCACGCCGAGGAGGAACTTGTCTATTCTCTTCCTCCCGTTCTTGGTCTTGTAGTACTTGCCGACGGCGTAGCAGATGCCGAATATGGCCCCTACCAGCAGGTACCACTGGTTT
>CAZSBE010000075.1:0-14654 GCA_964604955.1 uncultured bacterium | reverse complement strand
GGTCTATTACCATACTCACGATGGTGATTGCCATCAGCATCCTGCATTACGTCACCAGCGCAAGGCTCCAAGCGGATCAGGTGATCTACGCCAAGCTCTATTACATTCCCGTGACCCTTGCCGCACTCATCTATGGTCTGCGCGGCGGGTTGATTGCCGCGAGCGTGGTGGCTCTGGTCTATGGGCCGTCGCTTGCGTTCCGGGAATCCGGGCCCAGGGCCCTGATCCTGGACTTCGCACTCGATCTGGCGCTCCTGTTCGCCGTCGGAGTGCTGGTGGGGACCATTGTGGACAGAGAACGTGAACACCATCGAAGGGCGCGCGAGGCGGAGAGGCTTGCCTCCCTGGGAAAGGCAGCAGCGATGATGGCACACGAGATGAAGTCGCCCCTGGTAGCTATCGGCGGCTTCGCGCGGATGGCCTTGCGCCGGAACGGTCTCACGCCCGACTCCCGGCATAGACTCGAGGTCATAAAGGTGGAATCCGCCCGCCTCGAGCGACTGGTACATGACGCGCTGGATTTCGCGCGTTTTCAACCCGTCCGGATCGAGTGCTTCCGGGCCGGTGATCTGCTGGATCGGAGTCGGGACGTGATCCAGCCGGTCGCGGAGACCAAAGGCGTCAGCTTGATTGAATCCTGCGATTCACCGGAACTCAGATTGAACTGCGACCTCGAGAGGATGGTGCAGGTGTTGATCAACCTGATAGATAATGCTGTCCACTATACGCCGCGAGGCGGCAGCGTCCATCTGTCGCTGTGCAGAACGCCGGCCGGGATGCTCCGGGTCGAGGTGTCCGACTCAGGCCGGGGAGTACCCGAGGACATGCTGGAAAACCTCTTTGAGCCGTTTGCGGGACGGCGGGAAGGTGGCAGCGGCCTGGGGCTTGCGATCGCACAGCGTATCGTCCAGGCGCACGGCAGCCGTATCGAAGTAAGGAACCACCCCCATGGTGGGGCATCGTTCTGGTTCGATCTTCCGGTCTGTGCAGGGCCACCAGAGTCCGCAGAAGTCACTTGAGAACGGCACCTGATCGGCAATGCCGCCTGTCTCCGGCAGATTGTCTCTCCCACCGCAATCCCGGCGTGCGCTTTCTTCAGGGCGGGGGCGTCATTTACACCATCACCGGTCATGCCCACGATATGATTTGCGGCCTGGAGGATCTCCACTATGTGGTACTTGTGCTCCGGGAACACCATGGCAAAGCGCGCGGCCCCCTCCTACTCATAGTCCAGGATTGCCTCCAGTGCAGGATCCCTGCAAGCCGCATAGTCCGAGAATGACATGTCCGTAGGGATGTCCGGCCTCAGCGAAGGCGTATCGGGAGAGGAGCCGGTGAAGTGCTTCGTTGAATATGTCACGATTGCCGAGGTTCCTGGAAGCATGAAGAAGCGTGTTTCTCCGAAGTGGTCAGGCTTGCCTCCGGTCTCCTCGCCAACGAAGATCGCCTTTGTCCGATCGCGGAATTCCAGGGAGTTCAGAAGCGCCGACGAGTAAGTCCTGCGGCCGATTATCACGAAGAGCCGGCCATCCTGATTGACCTTGTCCCGTTGCCCGATCCCGGCGATCAGCGGTTTTGCGATCGCCGAGTTGCCGCCGCCGTTGAATCTCAGATCGATCGCGAGCTTATCGACTTCATGGGCGTCTATGAAGTCAAGAATCTCCCTGGCGAAATCGGCAAAGGGCCTGCCGTCCATCTCGACACAGGCACGATACGCGGCATAGACGGTCCTCGAGTCCTCGATGTATCTATACCAGTAGATCGAGTCCGCATGCTGAAGGTAAAGAGGCTTGGGGCAATCCAATTCATCGAGAAGGCTTATCCAGTCCAGGTCCGCGTTCACTTCAAGAGCGGGCAGCACGATGCTTCCCACCCCTTCCACTTCCATATGTACCGAGTCTGCACTCGCGGCGAGACCCAGTGCGACGAGGACTTCGGGAATGACGATGCTCCCGGGGCCGCGCAGTTTCAGATGGCTCTGGTTGTCGAAAGCTATGACATCCCTGACGCGCCGGCTCACCTCCTCGATGTGATTGCCTTCAATTCCGATCAGGCGCTTACCGAGGATGTGCCGGTAGTCCGGAATCGTGCGGACCACGTACAGCCCGTCGCTGTACCATCTCAGTGAGACCGGCAATCTGTGGAATATCCCGGTATTGTCGGCGTTCAGCATGGTATGGGAATCACCGACTGCAGCCAGGATCTTCATGAGTGCAACCAGAATCTCGTAGTCATGGAGACCGGCAATCCCGGCCTTGATAGTATCCACCTTTGCGTGGAACTCGCTCTCAGGAAGATTGAAAAAGAGATCGATGTGTCGCTCCGGCAGCTCCTGTTCGAAGAACTCAAGATCCGCGATCCAGCGCTCTACACGTTCCGGGTTACCCAATGCCGGTTCAGCCGAACCGGCCGGCTTGAATGACAGGGACAACAACACAAGCGCAATCGCGCACACTGTTCTTATGGGTTGGGACGTGCGGCACAAGCGTGGTTTTCCTTTTCACTCTGTGACGTTCACCGACAGGACCGGCCAGTCATTCGTCCCGTCGTACCTATCCGGATCGCCCTCCCGCTGTTGATTGCCGTGGATATCGGTGGCTCTCACGTTCACTTTAAACGTGCCCGGTTCGGGGAACTCGATACGGGCGCGCCAGAAGACCCAGACGTTGTCGGCATCCATATCTCCAGTGATTTCCGCATCTTGCCAGGTCCCACCGCCATCAATGGTGAATTCCACCTTGACGATTCTCGTGCCTCCGAAAGCGGCTCCACCGACTACAAGCGGTTCGCCGACCTTCATGCTGACGCCGTCCTCCGGGAAGAAGATCGTGGCATCGACGGCCATCGGAGGAGAGCAGTCCCAGCCCCGTTCCTCCCAGTAGTCCTTCATCGGCCGGTCGACAACCTCCAGCCCGGTCACCCACCCGGGTTGCTTCACTCCGTAGTAGCCGGGATTCAGGACCCTGAGGGGAAAACCGTGTTCGGTAGGAATGGCGACTCCGTTCATGTACAATGCGCCGATTACCCCGTTGTCCCGAATCTGCTGGAGCGTGTGGGACGAGTAGTAGCCGTCGGCCGATCTGTAAACCACGCCGGTCGCGCTCTCGTCCAGGCCGAGTGAATCCAGGAGGTCGCACAGCCTGAAGCCTCTCCAGACCGCCGTGGAAAGCAGGCGGCCGTTCGGGGGATTCCCGATACACTCGACAGTGAGTGGAATATCAACCAACGGAAGTGATCTCAGCTCATCAAGCGTGAATACCCGCGGCGCGCGTACGAGGCCTGTGACCGCGAGCCCGTAGTCCTCCTCGTTGATTTCCGGCACATCCCCGATTCGGGTGACAAAGTACTCCTCATTCGGGGTTATGAAGTCGGGGTATCCCGCCGGCTGTCCGGCCCTGGGCGAACAGGCAAGGGACGAGCAAACACAGGCGATCAGTACTGCAGCGACATGTCTCATACCGGCCCCCTTATTGACGTTTACATCCGTCCACCACCACCGGGTCGGTTCCTCGCATGAGGCCGCCCTATTGTAAAGCGTGAGAGCATACAGCGTCAAGGAGCGCGGCCGGGACGCGGCCGGTGCTCGGTCCGCGCGGGACCTGCCGGCACGATCGCAGGCGGCGAACCGGGCGAGGCGCCAGCGCCTTGCGGAGCAAGGTCGTTGACACGGCCCTGCAAATGATGTATTCAGGCAGTACGGCAGACCGGCTGCCCGCGGACGGGTCCGGCCCGATCGGCGTCGACAGGCCTTTCTGCGGACTGCAGGCCCACGGCGGAAAAGGAGAAGCGCTGTGAAGAAACACCCCCTGGCTGCATATCTCATTCTGGTGGCCGTGCTGAGCGGCGGGCTCATTCTGCTCATGAGGATGCTGGGACAGAAGGGGTATTACGTCGGGCAGTTTTATATGTTCACCCCCGCCATCGCGGCCGTCATTTGCAGGCTCTTCTTTTACGAGAGGGGTTTCTCGGATGCGCGCCTCAACATCGGCCGGCTGAGGCACTATCTCAGGTTCTATCTGCTCACGCTGGCCGTGGTCGCCGCCTGCTATCTCGCCTACTGGATGTTCGGAGCGGTTTCCTGGGACTTCACGGGAAACACGTTCCTCGCCAGTCTCGCCGAGCAGATGGAGGCCACCGGGAAGGACATTAACGATCTTCCCATCGGGTTGACTCCGAAGATGATGCTGCTGCTCTTCGCCATAGGCGGCCTCACGGTTTTCAATGTACCCTTTACCGTCATGGGTTTCGGTGAAGAGTTCGGCTGGCGCGGATACATGTTGCCGCTGGTGTACCGGCTCGCGGCGCCGTGGAAGGCCTTTCTCGTCTGCGGGGTGATCTGGTTCGCCTGGCATACGCCGCTCGTCCTGGTGTTTCCCAAGACACAGCAAATGACCGCGGCTGAGAATGTGGTCAACGCCCTCGTCCTGGCGGCCGGCTCGGTGGCGACATTCGTCTTTCTGGGGTATGTCCTCGCCGAGACCAGGAGTATCTGGGTCGCATCGTTCACGCACGCGGTCCTCAACAACGCTTCGCGTTCACTGGCCTACTTCGCGGTTGTCGACAATCAGATCCTCGCCAACGTAGCCCTGACTGCGGTAATGGTCGTGGTGGTACTGGCCCTCTATGCATCCGGCAGGCTGAGAGTGTTCGGGGTGTATTTCTCCGGCGGCGGACAGCGGCCTGCTGCAACCCCCATGTGATATCGCCGCGGTACCGGATGCATCCCGGAACTCCGGACCGCAGGCAGCGCCCCGTGCCGGGACGCCGTGCGGTCTAACTCAGGAGCCGCTGCGCTCCGGCAAGACACTTCCTGACACCCATGATGGGGTAGTACCTGAGGCCGGCAAGAGAGGCGAGGCCCCTCAGGGTCAGGAATCCCACGGCGCTGGGGAGCGCCCTCCAGACGTATGACATATTCTGAATCGCCTTTTTCGGGCGTCCGTAGAAGGACGAGTAGGCGGCAATCTGGATCTTTCTCATCTCTTCGGGTGTCACGTGGTCCATTCTTATTATGGGGCTAAGCCCCGAGTACAGGCTCCAGTCCCTGGTGAGAAGGCGGTCCCCGAAGATCTCGTAGGTCTTGGAGCCCGGGTAGGGCGTCAGCACGGAAAACTGCGCCCTGCGCGGATCCAGGCGCTTCGCAAAGTCGATAGTCTCCCTCATCATTCGCATGGTCTCATTCGGGGCTCCGAGGATGAATGCACCGGTCACATCGACCTGATTCTCTTTCAGAATCTCCATGGCCTCCACGGCGTCGGCGAGGCGTGCGTTCTTACCATATCCATCCAGCGCTTCCTGGCTGCCGCTCTCGAAGCCGATGAACGTCCACTTGAATCCGGCCTTCGCCATGGACCGGACCATTTGCGGGTTTTTGACCACCGTGTCCACGCGGGTCATCGCGGCCCAGATCATGTCCAGCCCCCGGGCCATCAACTTCTCCGAAATCTCTATGGCGCGGCCGGGGTCCAGCGTGAAGTTGTCGTCCACGAATGCGACTGCCCGGTAACCATACTCTCGATGGAGCGATTCAACCTCAGCAATGATGTTGTCTGCAGACCTGGCCCGCCAGCGAACACCGAAGAACCGCGACGACGAACAGAATTCGCACTTGAACGGACAGCCTCTCGAGGTGACCACAGTAGTCATGAGGCGGCCGTTCATCCTCTCCTTATAGCGTCTCATCGGCAGGAGATCCCGCGCCGGGAAGGGAATGGCGTCCAGATCGGCGATGAAAGGCGCCTCCGGTGTTCTGCGCAAATCGCCGCCGTCCAGGTAGGAGACTCCCCGGACGTCTTCAAGCGCCCTCTTGCCGCGCAGGAATTCGACCAGGGAAAGGAGCGAGTACTCCCCCTCGTTCCGGACGACGTAGTCCACCGCTCCGGTATCTAAAGCTTCTTTGTCAAGGAAACTCACATGAGGCCCCCCCATCACCACCACGGCCCCCTGCTCTTTGGCCAGCCTCGCGATGTTCACGGCTGTTGGATATCTTGTGGTATCGGCCGATATGCCAACGAGGTCGTATTCCCCGTATGAATACTTGGACCAGTCCGGCTTTTCCACGCTGAAGTCGACAATCCTGACCTCGCAGTGGTCCCTCAGAATGGCGGCAATGTAGGCGAGGCCAAGAGGCGGGCGGCTTATGCCCAGGATGCCGTAGGAGAAACCGGCAGGCGGATTGACTAACAGGACCTTATATGAAACCCGGGGCTCTCCGGCCGGTCGGGCTCGAGGCCCGGGTATGAATGCACCCTGCTCATTGAGTTCCATGAAACTCGTTTTCCTACTCTCCTTGCCGGCCATCCGGAGTCCGGACCGGACCCTGTTGACCGAGATTAGCATCCTGCCCGGAACCTGGCAAGAGAATATTTGCCCACTACCACGGACGGCCTCAAGTGCAGGCCGGCGCGGGCCCGCGCGGAAGCGCAGGGCCTCCGAGTCCACGCCGCCGCAGAGCAGGCTACCGGTACATCGCCTTGATCGCCCCCCAGCTCAAGGGCTCCACAGCATTCCCGCAAGGCGGGCAGCCTTCACCGTGCGCGCCAACGAGCGACGGCCAGGTCGCCCCCGCGAGGCAGGGAGAGTTCTGGCACAGCATGAAGTTCTCTTCGGGCATATCGCAGAACCGTGGGTCGGCTATCTCTATGTCGTGGAAGTTCCCGCCGCACAGCGTGTCCCCGGCGGCGTTCCCGTATACGAAGCAGTGGTGTATATACGGGGTCTCCGTGCCCTGCCTGCAGGCTATAGGGGCGCCCGATACGGCGTAGGCGAAAATAGAGTAATCGATTGTCGGAGACGACCCGTCACACCAGATGTGATCCCCATGGTTGTCTGCAAACGTGCAGTTCGTGATTGTCATATTCGAGCCGAAGAAGCAGGCGAGCCCGGCTGCGATAAAACCCCATACAGTCACGTTCCCGGCGAAAGTGCAGCCGTCAAGAGTTCCACTCGAACCTTCGGTGAAGTGCGCACCGCCGGAGTTTCCTCCCCTGTTATCCATGAAGGCGCAATCGGTAAGGGAGATCGCAGAAGCATACACATGAAGACCACCTCCGACGATGGTCTGGGAAGTCCCGTTCTCTCTGAAAGTGCACTCCGTAAACGCAGCGCCGTCCGAGAAGCTAAGGCTCGCGCCACCGCCTTCATAGCCGTAGGCTATCAGGTTGTTCCCGACGAACTCACAGCGAACGCAGTTGGGCGAGGAATAGTAGCAGTAAAGACCTCCGCCCGAGCGGTTGGCCGCATTCCCCTCGAAGTCCGTGTCGACCACGAGGGGCGAGGAACTGCCCAGGCATGCCATCCCTCCGCCGTAGGCGACACCGGACTGATCCAGATAGGCCGTGTTCTGTTCGAATCTGCAATTCCGGACAATCGGTGAGGAGTTCGCGCAGCAGAGACCACCGCCCCTCTCTTCAGCGGTATTGTCCAGGAAGAGACAGTCCTCGAACCGCGGGTCCGATCCGTTCCCGCAGAAAGCGCCCGCGCCGCTATCGGCCGCCGCGTTCGTAATCGTGAAGCCGCTGACCACCGAGTTGGTGTCCTCGCCGCTGTTGAAGAAGAACGCGCGCCCGGCATCACCGCAATCGACTGTTGTCACCCCGTAGCCTCCGTCTGAGAGCAGGACGAGGTTGGTGCCGCCAAAGTCGAGATTGCGATTGCCCGCGCCCGTGTAGGTCCCGGTCAGGACCAGCACCGTGTCGCCCGGGCCCGCGGCGTCGATTCCGCCCTGGATGGTCAAGTAGCTGCCGGAGCCTGCCCAGTCCACCGTGATCGTCGCCGCCCTGACCATCGGCGCGGCGAAGATCATCACCATAACCAGTACCGCGACAATCATCGTTTTCATAACTGACCTCCCACAGCCTTGGGTTGCACTATAGTCTATACCACACCCGGTGCCCGCCGTAAAATCATTCAGGGGACCCCTCATCTACTCATAATAGGCCTTGCCAAACGGCGCCGCGGCGTGCGACAATCCCCGGAGTTCGTGGGGCCGGTGATTTCACCGGCTCTGTCGGGCGGATAGGTGTTGAGCGTTGTTTTCGCCAGAGGTCCTGTGGAAAGGAGGTTCGTGGTGAAAAACAAGTTAGTTGGGGCACCTGTGCTCATGGCGGTCCTTTGTCTGACCGTGTTCGTGAGCAGCGCGGTACCCGCCTTCGGTGCGGACTATGTATTCGGAGTCCGGCCAGGAAACACGGTGGAATCGGCCTATTTCGGTGTCAACCTGGGCACTCTCGTGCCTTTCGTGGGAATCGACTTCCTCTCCGCCTCGGTGACGGTTGAGGATACTGACCTTTCCGCGTCCATGTACGTCCCGAACTTCGGCGTCAGGTTCTATCTCAGTTCGAGCCTGACGGGCGGATCTGTTGTGCCTTACGTGCAGGCCGCCTTCCTGAAGTCGTTTGCATCAGTAGACGTCGGAGATACGGATTCTGAAGTCACGGATGCCATCGCTGATCTCCTGAGCTTCTACGGTATCAGCGTAGGCTTCGGCGCCGAGTATTTCTTCTCCGATAACTTCAGCGTGGGTGGCGAGTACGGTCTGCGTTACATCAAGGCCTCGGCTGCAATGGAAGTCAGCCTTGACATACTCGACGAACCCATAGAAATCGACAGCGATCTGGATATTGTCTATAACGCCTCATACGCAAATGTAAGCTTGAACTTCCACTTCTAATGGGTGGAAGGCCGGGGGATGACGCCCAGCACCTTTTCTAGATCACCTACCTTAGCACGACGACAGGCCGCTCGACAGAGCGGCCTTCCGTGCTTATAACGCAGAAGTAAACCCCGCTCCCGACTCCGGCCCCGGCGGAGTCCCGGCCGTCCCAGTCGACTGTGTGAAAGCCCGCGCGGGCCTCCGAATCGCGAATCGTCCGTATCAGGCGGCCCCTGACATCGTAAACAGCTAACTTCAGCCGGCCAGCCGCGGCGAGCGTAAAGTCTATGGACACGCCGGAACGCGTCGGATTCGGCCATATTACCGGATCCCGATTGAATGTCTCATCCCCCGCCAGGCCTTGCTCCTTCCTGGGCCAGTTGCTTTGTTCGAGCCCCAGAGACCAGACATCATCCAGCGGGCCGGTCCGTCCCCGCCCACCCGCGATTACCAGCTGGCCGCCGCGCTCCCTTATTATGCCCGCTGCGCCCGACCGGGGAGCCGGCGCCGGGCCGGCCGTGCCGCCCGCTATTTCGGTCCATTCCAGGCGCTCCAGATCGAAGAGCCAGGTATCGCCGTAATCGACGGCCCCATCGCTTCCCCCGTGCACGATCAGGCGCCCGGCTTCATCGTCCATCGCCGCGACATGCCCCCATCTCGCCGGCGGACACTGTCCGCTGCCATCATGAAGCAGGACCCATTCGCGGCTCTCCAGCGAGAAGGCCCAGGTGTCCGAAAGGGGCACGTCCTCAATCGCTCCGGCCCGCCCGGCGTGAACGATAATCCTTCTGCGCGCGGCATCATATGCCCCCGCTCCGTCCGCGCGCGCGACGGGCGCCGGTTCTGCGCCGGAGTGGAGCGTCTCCCAATGAAGTATATCCCGCCGGGCGGCACCCGACTGCGCTGCCGCCGCGGGCGTGGTTCCGTCTTCCCGCACCAGCGCGGGCCGCGCTTCCAGCCGCAGGGCCCTGACATCGTTTTTCGCGCCGGTGGCGTCTGAGCCCCCGAAAACCACCAGGGCTTCCCCTGCGGGATCATATACCGCCACGCAACCCGACCGCGTGTCCTGGCCATCGGTATCCAGCCGCTGCCACTCCGCGGCTTCGAAATCAAAGGCCCAGGTATCGTCGAAGTACTGCCCGCCCCATCCGCCGTATATGACGAGCCTGCCCCGGCCGGTGTCAAGCGCGCCGGCATGTGAGTATCTCGCCTGCGGGCCGCCGGATGCGCCGCCGTTGACCTGCTTCCAGGTCAAGTCCAGAAAATCAAATGCCCGGACGTCGTTGAGAGGTTCCGCGGACAGGCCACCAAAAAGGACGAGCCGGTCTCCCAGGGGATCATAGACGGCCTGCGCGTTCGACCTCGGCAGACCGGTCTCCTCATGCTCCCGGATGGCCGACCAGGTAAATGCCGCGGGCTCCGATACGGGGAAGAGGGAACTGTAGCCCACGACCTCCACGCCGGGGTCACACGTCAGCGCCGCCCTGACGGCTATCAGGCACTCGGCGCCGGACGGACCGGTCACGTCCCATACCACCTGCCCCCCGCCTGTACCGGCGGAAGAGGAAACCAGTCTCCATGTTCTCCCGGCATTCCTGGACAGATAGACCCTTACGGCATCCGAAAGCGCCGGAGGCGCCGGGTGGGTCTCCCAGGCTATCTTCATCGGAAAGCCGGCGATCCGCGTGCGGTCGGTCTCCGGCGAGACCACTGTAATGACATTGTCCCCGGCGATATAGGGATTCCTGATGTAGTGATCGTATCCGGGCGAATTCCTGTCCGGCCAGGCATCGAGGTACCGGTCCATCGCCTGGGCGGGCCTGAAGAACCAGTCACCCCTGGCCAGGCCGTCACCCGTCGCATCGCGCGCCCAGGGCGGGTTTGCTCCCGCATCCTGGTCGCCGGCCGCGAAGAGCAGCGGGAGGCCGTCGAGTCGGCAGCCAGGAGCGATCTCATAGGTGAAGACATCCTCAAACATCGCCTCCCCCCCGGCGTCGTGTCTCAGGGGCCACAGCGAATCCAGGATGGGAATGAGCTGATAATCCGGGCCGGCCCCCGCGGACCCGCCAGAGGCCACGACCGGCTCGGACCCGGGAATGAAGTCGGGATCATCACTGCACCTGTAGACGATACCGGTCCCGCCCTGGAAGCTGTATCGCCTGCTTCCGATCTCGTAGGCTCCCTCCGGGTCTTCCCTCATCGCCCTGCCCAGGCCGCCGATGCCGTGGCCTCCGGCTTCCACGAACAGGCACGGCCGGTCTTCGAAGAAGCTGACCTGGAGTTCGCCCGAAGAAAGATCCCACGCCGATGGCCTGGGCCTGATACCGGCGTCGGCCACGAAACAGTAGTTTTGAAGATGGCAAACCGTGCCCACGAGCCTCAGCCTCCCGTACCCGCCGTCTTTGAGAATCACCACGGTCGCACTCTCCAGATCATTCTCGTGGGTAGCGGGCAGCGGAGCGTCGCCGCCCGCGGCCTCAGCGGCCAGGTACCACTGCCAATCGCGGGGATGGAAGAGCGAGTAGGTCAGGTAGTAGTGGGTCCGCGTCTCTATCACGCTGTAATACACGAAGGGCCTGAGAGGAAAGTCCATCTTCCTGCGGTCATCCGCGTTTTCCCAGTTGTTGTCACCGCGCGTGTCGTCGTCGAAATCCGCGCGGGTGATAAAGTCGTAGCGCCCCTCCGGGTTTGCCGCACCTGTATCGACATTCTGGAATATATTCGGAGCCCAGTGTCTGGCAAGCCGGCAGTACCAGTCTTCCCGGGCATGAGCCGCCGCCGGCAGCAACCCCAGGGAAGCGATAAGCGCGGCCAGCAATCCGCGCTTCAGATCGGCTGCGAATGAAGTCAAACCCGGACCCTCCCTTACCCCGACTATGATAACACCCGCTCCCGCCCCGTTCAAGCCGGGCGGGAAGCCGCGCGCATTATGCCGCCCCTCGGGTACGTATGATGCCGCCGCCCGGGCAACCACGGGGGCGCCCACGACTCGCATGCCAGGGCAGGGCCCGGCCTATCGGAGCGCAGGGCGGGCGGGGGACTCGACCTCTCCGGTGGCCAGGTCCCATTCGAACAGGGCCACCATGTAGTCATATACCGCCAGGTGACGATTCAGCCGCGCTTCATCGAGGCCCAGCCGGGCGTCTTTGAGCTCGAGCTGCGTCGCCAGGCCGCTTCTCGAAGTCGTCTCGGCTATCCGAAAGGCCCTTTCGGCGCTCGCCAGCGTCGCCTCGGCGGCCTCTATGCGCTCGCGGGCTTCCTTCATCCAGAGGAAGATGTTCGCGAGCTCGTTGCGGATGTCATCGCGCGCCTGTTCGGTCCTGAGCCGGGCCTTCTCCAGGTCGACCGAAGCCTTCTGCACCCGCGCCCGGGTCGCCCCGCCGGTGAAGAGCGGGACGGACAGCCTCAGCGAGCCCCTCCAGACGGTATTCTCCTGATCGAGCCGCCACTGGTCCGACTGCGCGCTGTATGCCCCGGCGAGGCTCCCGCGAAGCGTTGGATAGTAAGCGGCCCGGTTGGCCTTGACGCCGGTCTCCCGAAGCTTCTCCTCCAGTGCCAGCGTATTGTAGTCCGGCCGCCGCGCCAGTACCGTCGCGACGTCCATGGTATCCGGCAGGGCCGGATATTCGTCCAATGAGAGCTCGAGGTTGACCCTCGCTCCCACGGGGATCCCTGCCATGGTCTTGAGGTTGTTCATGACCAGCTCGTAGTCCCGCCGGGCCTTGGAGGTATCCGGGATGGTGTTCTTCCATCGCACTTCCGCCTGCAATAGCGTGAACTCCGACACGAGACCGCTCTCGAACTTGTTCCTGACACTGGTGTAGTTCTCGCGAGCATTCTCCTCCGCAGCCACCCTTACTCCCCACACCTTCTCGAAAAGGACCGCCTGGTAGAAGAGGCGTTTGGCCTGCGTGATTATGGCCTGGTAGCTCGATTCATAGATGAAGTCGGTGAGTTCCCGGTACTGCCTGGCACCCCTTATGCCGTAGCCCACCGCCGGGCTGAAGATCACCTGGTCCAGCACGGCCGTGGCGCTGAATTCATTGTAGCGGTTGATCTTGAACTTGAGGTCGCCCCCGCCGCCGTTTCCATCGCCTTCCTCTCCGCCATTGAGAGCCCCGGGATCGATGAACATATAGGAATCGGTGAAATTGCGCACGTACCCCGCCTCCACAGAGACCCTGGGAAGGGCGCCCGCCAGTGCTTCCTTCTTCTGGGCATCGGCAGCAGCCCTTTCCCTGTCGGCGAGCTTGAGGTCCCTGCTGCACGCGACCACAAGCGAGAGGTACTCGTCCAGGTCGATAGACTCCGCTGCGCGGGCATGACCGGAAACCAGGAGTATGCCCAGCATGATCATTATTGTTCTCGTCATTCTCAAGCCTCCGGTACTCGCTCAAGCGCCGTACGGTTATGCGGTTCTCCGGGTCAGTCTCCTGCCGCCTCACCCTGCCCGCCCACCTTCCTCGATGTCAGATAATAGAGGGCGGGAATCACGAACAACGTGAGAATGGTCGATACGATAATGCCTCCGATGCTCACGACGCCCATGGGCTGCCTGATCTCTTTACCCCAGTCACCGACCCCGATCGCCATCGGGAGCATGCCCAGCATGATCGCGCTGGACGCCATGATGATGGGTTTGAGCTTCGTCGGGCAGGCCTCGACGAGAGCTGCCCGTAGCCCCTTCCCCTCCCTGCGCACAAGTGTATTGGTGTAGTCCAGCATGAGAATCGCATTATTGACGACGATCCCCAGCAGCATCACGACCGCCATCATCGAGATCGCGCTCATCGGGATCCCGGTCATCACGAGCGCCGCGAAAACGCCGACGAGCGCCAGCGGGACCGTCCCCAGGATAAGAAGCGGCTGGGTAAGGCTTTCCAGGATGGCGGCCAGCAACATATACGTAAGGGCGAAGGCGAGCAGGAAAGTGCGCAGCATGTCGATACTGGTCTCCTGCATCTGCTCGGCCATCCCGCCCCACTCGATCTTGTAGCCTGGAGGCATGCGGAGGTCCTCGAGCCGCCGGTCGATCTCGCCGGTAACATCGCCCAGCACGTACCCGGCGGCAACGCCGCCGCCGAATTCGACGAGTTTGTACTTGTCCATTCGGAGAATCCGGCTATAGCCCTCGGTGTACTCAAGGTCTGCGATTTGTGAGATCAGGTACGTGCCGTCCGGCCCCACCACGGGGATGTTGCCCACCTTCCCGGGCGTATCGACCGACCGGTCCGTCATGACCACCCGCACGTCGTACTCTTCGCCCTCGTCCCTGTACGATGTGGCGACCAGGCCTTCGATCGCGCTCCTCAAGGCCATGGCGACGTCATAGACGGTGAGCCCCGCGGCGGCCAGCTTCTCGCGGTCCGGCACAAGCGTGATCTCAGGCTTGCCCGGACGCGAAGAGGTGTTGAGGTTGACGAGCCCGCCGGTGCCTTTGAGCCTCCGGAGCACTTCCTGCCGGTAGACCTCCAGCGTATCGATGTCCTGGCCCATCAGATTGAACGTGACCGGGGCACTGTGTCGGGCGCCTATCGAGCTCGTTGCCGCAACCCGGATTCGCGCGTCGGGAACGTCAGATAGGTCCCGTATGAGAATCCCCGCGACCCCGTCCGTGGAGATGTCCCGCTCGCCGGCGTCGACAAGCTTGATGTCCATGCGGCCCATGTTGGTCCCGATATCCAGGTCGGAGAGCTTCCCGACCGTGGTGATCATGTGTTCTACTTCGCCGTGTCTCTCTACCCTTTTCTCCACTTCCATAAGCAGGTTTGCGGTCTCCTGGAGACTGGCGCCCAGCGGAAGCTCGACTTCGATCAGGATGTCGCCCTCGTCCATGGACGGAACGAACTCGAAACCGACTTTCGACGCGAGCCCGAGACTCGCGATGAAGACGGCGACTGCGGCAGCCATAACGAGGGCGCTCCGCCTTCTCCTGCCAAGCACGTATGCCAGCGCGGCTCCGTATCTCTCCTCAAGGCGGCTGAAATAGCCTTCGAGCCTG
>CAZSBE010000074.1:0-14756 GCA_964604955.1 uncultured bacterium | reverse complement strand
CGAGGCACACCATTACGGGGAGCTTGACGTCGGGGTGCTCGGCGATGCGCACCGCCTGCACCATGTTGTCATAGGCTTCCTGCGAGGTCTCCGAATGGAGCTGAATCCACCCCGAGTCGCGCGCGCCCATGGAGTCCGAGTGGTCGCAGTGTATGTTGATGGGTCCGCTGAGCGCGCGGTTGACGACGGCCATCACCAGCGGACAGCGCGTCGAAGCGGCGATGTAGAGTATCTCCCACATCAGGGCGAGGCCGTTTGCCGACGTCGCCGTAATGACCCTGGCGCCCGCGGCCGACGCCCCGACCGACGCGCTCATGGCGCTGTGCTCGGATTCGACGAGCACGAACTCGGTCTTCACGAGGCCGTCGGAAACGTAGTCCGCGAACTTGTGCATCAGCTCCGTCTGGGGCGTGATGGGGTAGGCCGCAACGACGTCCGGGTTGATCTGCCCCATCGCTGCGGCGACGGCATCGTTCCCCGTCAGAGCCATCATCGTCTTGCTCTTGTTTATCATTGCGCTACTCCTTATCCTCTATGTCGGACTCTCTTACCATCTCAATCGCATGCGCCTTCGGAGGACACACGGCGGCGCATATTCCGCAGCCCTTGCAGTGCTCGAGGTCGATATCGGTCACCTTGCCGTCCTCGACCACTATCGCCGAGTCAGGGCAGTATATCCAGCACTGCAGGCAGTGTATGCACTTTTCGTCGTCTCTGATGGGTCTGAATGTGCGCCACGAGCCGGTCTCGTAACAGGCTGCGTTTCCCGCTTCCTCAATCAGCCCACCGATCGCAAGATCTTTCCAGCCCTTCTCTTTCATTTTGCTTCCCTTACCTCCTCGTGCGCGCGCTTCAGAGCTCTGACATTGCCTTTCACCATCTCGTCGGAGAGCTTGCCCTCGAACTTCTTGGTGAGAATGGCGGCCATCTTGTCGATCTCCGCGAGCCCGCTCACCTTGAGTAGCGCCCCGATCATCGGCATGTTGGGAATGGGCCTTCCCATCTCGGCAAGCGCGATTCCGGTGGCATCCACGGTGAAGACCCTGTTTCCGTCCACACCGAGCTCGCTCTTGATCTTCTCCGGGGCCTCATGGGAGTTCACGATGAGAATGCTCTGGGGCTTGAGGCCGGCGGTGACGCCGCCCGTTGCGATGAGCGTGGAGTCGAGCACCACCACCATGTCCGGCGACTCGACGCCCGAGTGGACCCTGATGGGCTCATCGCTTATCCTGTTGTATCCCCTTATGGGGGCGCCCATCCGCTCGGGGCCGTAGTCCGGGAAGCCCTGGGCGTACTTGCCCTGATCTATCATGGACTCGGCTAGCATGAAGGCACCCGTCTTGGCGCCCTGCCCGCCGCGGCCGTGCCACCTGATTTCCATGGTGTCACCCATAATCTCCTCCTGACTCTACTATTTGATTCTCGATCTTCCCTGGATAGCTCTTGCAAGTGTTACCTGGTCGGCGAGTTCGAGGTCGCTCCCCATGGGGACTCCTCGCGCAATCGTGGACGTTTCGACACCTATCTCGCTCAACACGCCAGCAATGTAGTTGCAGGTCGCCTCCCCCTCGACGTTGGGATTGGTGGCGATTATCACTTCCGTTATGCCCCGCTCTCTTACTCTCTGGACCAGCTCGTCCACCGTCAGATCCTCGGGACCGACCCCGTCAAGCGGAGAGAGCCTGCCGTGAAGAACATGATACAGCCCGCGGTACTCTCCGGTTTTCTCTATGGCGATGACGTTGCCCGGTTCTTCGACCACGCATATGGTGTGCCTGTCGCGCCGCTGGTCCGAGCATATGGCGCAGAGGTCTTCCTCGGTAAGCGCGCCGCACTCGGAGCAGAACCTGACCCTTCTTCTCATCTCCAGGATCGCGTCGGCCAGAGCGCTGACTTCGTCCGCGGGGGTCTTGAGAATGTAAAGAGCCAGGCGTTGAGCGGTCTTCCGCCCAATTGTCGGGAGCTTGGATAGCTCCTCTATCGCACGATCTATCCTCTCGGAACTGCCCTGCAACTGAAGCCTCCTAGAACATACCCGGAATGCCCAGGCCGCCTGTGAGCTTCCCCATCTCGCCTGCCACGAGATCCTGCGACCTCTTCCTGGCCTCATTGACCGCGGCGACTATGAGGTCTTCGAGCATTTCGACGTCGTCCTTGTTGACGACCTCCGGGTCTATTTTGATACTCACGATATCCTGCTTCCCATCCGCCACGACCGTCACCATGCCGCCGCCCGATGAAGCCTCAACGGTTTTCTCCGCCACTTCCTCCTGGATCTTCTGGATCTGCTCCTGCAGCTTCTGCGCCTGGCGCATGAAGTCGCCCATTCCCTTTCCCAATGGATTCACCCCCTGAGATGTCTGCTACGCGGGCCCCCCGTCCTTCGGCTGTCTTATCCCCCGGACCCTGCCACCGAACCTGTCAATGATAGCCCTCACAACGGGTTCCTTTGCGGCGATCTCATTGTATTCCTTGCTTGCCGGGCCCTTGCTCCGGCCCTGCTTGACCTTGGTCTTGATGACTACCGAGGTATTGGTAAGCTTCTCCACGGCGTCTGTCAATATCTGAAGGTTCTTGCCTTTTCGCACCTGGTTTTCATGGAACTTGTTGTCGAACTCTATGAGCAGAGTGCCGGATTCGGGGTTCGAGAGCTCTCCGAGCTCAAGCACGGAGGCCAGTGAAGCCCTGGTGTTCCTGAGGCTCTCGACCACGCTCTTCCAGGCATCCGCGATGCCCTGAGCCGCACCCCTGCGCTCCGGCGCCTCGTCCGGCCCGAGGCTCTCAAAACGCCCGGCGCCGTCGGCAGGTTCGGGTTTGGGCGCCACCGCGGCTCTCTTACCGGGCTTTGCGGGGGCCCTGGCGCCCCCGCGCGGTTTCAGCGGCGCGGTCCCGCCGGAGGCGGGCTCTACCCCACCACCGGCGCACTTCATCTTCTCGACGGTGGCGATCACGTCTTTGATGGTCACGAGCGACCCGATGCTGGCCATGCGCAGAAGCACGGCTTCGAGAATATACCTCTGATGCGTGGCCCGCTTGATGGAATTCTCGCTGCCCGAGAGCATGGTCAGCATGGTGAGGATATGCTCGGTGCTGAGCGCGCCTGCCGACTTCAATGTCGCCTCACGGAGTTTGTCCCCGAGCGACAGGAGTTCCCGCGACTCGGGGTCGATGGAGGCGACCAGCAGGAACCTGATGTGCTCCATTACGGCGGTGGCGAGGTCACCGGGGTCTATGCCCCCGTCCATCTCCTCGCCTATGAGTTCCATTACCGCCCGCCTGTCACCTGCTGCGATGGCGTCCACCATTCTGAGCACCTGGTCGCTTCCCCTTAGCCCGACTATTGGACCGATCTCGGCCTCGGTTGCGCTGCCGCCGCTGAAGGCAAGCACCTGCTCCAGGAGGCTCTCTGCATCCCGCATGCTGCCCCCGGCCCGCTGCGATATCACCTGCAGCGCGCCTTCATCGCAGGAGTAACCGTCGGCCTTGCAGATGTCCCGGAGCCTGCCGGATATCTCGGCGGCCCCTATCCTCCTGAAGTCGAACCGCTGGCAGCGTGAGACTATGGTGTCGGGGAGCTTGAGCGGCTGGGTGGTGGCGAACATGAAGACGACGTGCGGAGGGGGCTCCTCGAGCGTCTTCAGGAGGGCGTTGAAGGCCTCCTGCGTGAGCATGTGCACCTCGTCTATAATGTATACTTTCTTCTTACCGCCCACGGGAGCATACCGGACGCTCTCGCGGAGGTTGCGTATCTCGTCTATACCGCGGTTGGACGCGCCGTCGATCTCGATGACGTCCATGCTGGTGCCCTGGCCGATCTCGGTGCAGGCGGCGCATTTGCCGCAGGGCTCCAGGGTGGGAGCCTTCTCGCAGTTAAGGGCCTTGGCGAGAATGCGGGCCACGGTGGTCTTGCCGACGCCCCTCGGACCCGTAAACAGGTACGCATGGGCAACGCGGTCGCCCGTGATGGCGTTCTTCAGGGTTCGCGTCACGTGCTCCTGCCCGATCACCTCATCGAATGAACTCGGGCGCCACTTCCTTGCGATTACGAGGTAGGACCCTTCGCTTTCAGGCAACTCTTCGCTCCATGAACTCAGGGGCGGTTCACATCCGTGCAGAACCCAGGCCGCGCACCCTCCTTCGACCCCGCTCCCCGGGCGCCTTCCGGACAGCCGGCTCCAGCCAGGTGCCCCTGCGGCACATGAAGGCGCCCGCTTACCGCTGCTACCTTCCGGTCCTGACGGGATTCACAGGTTTTCATTGCGCAGGACCTGACTCTCAACACCACTTATCCAGCCGCTTTCCCAAAGAGGCAGAACCTCAGAAGGGGATTCAACCCCGCTATAGCGGGTTGCGGGTTACAGGGCACCGCTACCTCCCCATCTAGCACGACCTGGGATCTGGCTTCCCATAGAAGGAAAAGCCACCCGAGCAACATACCACTAAACCATGCCCCGGTCAAGCTCGTCGGGGTCAGGTCTCAAAATCAAGGGGTCAGGTCTCAAAATGCACAATCGCGGCCTCCGTGATGAGAAGGAATTGCTTGCGACCGGTGACGGGCACCTTGGCGCAGGAGACGATGAGAAGCAAGATGCAGAGTAATAGTGCGGGAATTACCAGATACCTGACTTTCCTGACGGCCGCTCCCTCCTGGGAACAAGTTTGAGATTGCCCCGGCAGGTTCATGATGGCACCCCCGCGCCCCCCCGTCAAGACCAGAGCGACCCGGCGGCGGAGGTATGAAAAGGCCCGCGAGCAGCGCAGCCCGCGGGCCCAATGGTGGAGATGAGCGGATTCGAACCGCCGGCCTCTGCCTTGCGAAGGCAGCGCTCTCCCATCTGAGCTACATCCCCTTTTCCACCTTTATGAGTCCAGGGGAACTCGTCCCCTTGAGCACCGAAACGTCCGAGGTCATCCTGCCGACGATGTTCACAGGACTCGCCGGTATGATCTCCTCACCCCTGCTGGCCGGGGTAGGCCCGTAGAATATGCAGAGCGCATTCCCCGGCGGCCAGTAACCGATATCGCCGAAATCCACCGCGGGTTTAGCGTTTTCCGGATCGGCACCTACCGGGATCCTGAAGTAGATCTCATCGCCCCATGTCTGCCCGGCTCCCTCAAAGGGAAGCGCGTCCCAGATCGCCGCGGCGGTTCCGGAGTCATTGAGATCGCCCTCGAGCGCCCGGCCGCCGACATGGATGACGATCTTCTTCATATGCATACTTCTATAGTAATGCCGCCGCAAAGTCAAGCCCGGCGAAGGCCTATGGTGAAGAGCGCCGCGCCCTGGCCCCGCGGAGAGCGAGGCCGTTCGCGAGATAGACCAGGACGATGACCGTACCAGCGGCCATTAAAGCCGATGAGTCAGTGCCCCCGCGCCAATGAGATGCCGGACGGACGCACCGAGTCCGGCGACGCCGCCCGCGACCGGGCCGATCCCTACAAAGACCCAGAGCGCGACCAGCGCGATCAGTGCCCCGCCTGCGGCGAGCACGAGATCCACCATTCCGGAACGCTCAAGAGGCTGGCGACCCTGCGCCAGGCGGGACATGACCCGGTCGGTGAGACCCGGTATGCCAGGTATGGAGCGGGCATCGGCCAGGGCTGCGAAAAGCGTCCGATAGTCTTCGAGCCGCCCGCGGCACGCCCGGCAGTCTTCCAGATGGGCGTCAATCTCCCGGGCGCCGGCTATTTCGTTTACTTCCTCATCGCGATCAAGGCGGCTAAGAGTGAGTGAGAACCGAACGGGACAGCGTGGGAATGGCGGAGAGAGAGGGATTCGAACCCTCGGGACGGAAAACCGCCCACGTGATTTCCAGTCACGCCGATTCAGCCGCTCTCGCATCTCTCCGCTTAATACGCGGACATGTCACTTGCGCCGGAGTCAGACTGTTGTGCATTTCAAGACCTGACCCCTCTGATTAGACCTGACCCCTCTAATTATATGGCGGAGAGAGAGGGATTCGAACCCCCGGGGCAGTTGCCTGCCCAACGGTTTTCGAGACCGCCCCATTCAACCACTCTGGCATCTCTCCGCATTATTCGCTTTTCCTGTCGGCCTCCCGGAGTCTGACGAAGAACTCCTTGAGGAGCCCCCTGCATTCCTCCTCCAGCAGGCCACCGCTAATGATAAGCTCGCGGTCCATATATTTCAAGGCGGCAAGGCTGATAGCTCCCCCGCAGGCACCGCTTCGCATGTCCTTTGCTCCATAGACCACCCGCGAAATCCTCGAGAGGAACGCCGCGCCCAGGCACATCATGCAGGGCTCGACCGTGACATAAAGCGTCGCGCCTTCGAGCCTCCAATCCCCCAGCGTCTCCGACGCCGCACCTATGGCGATGATCTCGGCGTGCGCGGTAGCGTCACTGAGGCGCTCGATGCGGTTGTACCCGCGCCCCAGCAGCCGGTCTCCGGAAACGACGACCGCGCCTATGGGGACCTCATCCTCTCCCAGCGCCCTGCGCGCCTCGACGAGCGCTTCCTGCATGTACTTGACATCGGTCTCATAATCCATATGCGCAGAACTTACCAAACAGGATTTGCCGCGTCAAGGAAGAGGGCTGCGGGGCCGTCACCTCACAAGCATGACCTTGCGGGAAGTCATGGTCCCCTCCACGGAGACGGCGAGGAAGTAAACTCCCGACGAGACCGGCACGCCGGCCTCGTTATCGCCGTGCCAGGTGACCTGATAGTAGCCCGGGGATATCACTTCGTTAAAGAGCCGGCGGACCACCCGCCCCTGCACGTTGTAGACCGAAACGTCGACGCCGCGCTTCTCCTCCGCCGGCAGCGGCCAGGACGTGCCGTCGGAGTGAGCGGTCTCCCTGGGGAGTCCGAAGGATAGCCTCACCTCGCGCCTGACCGGATTGGGATACGGGTCCCCCACAAGCAGGCTCCGGGGTGTCCGGCGATAACCGTTGCCGGCGACCGGGCCCACGTAAGTCTCGAGGCCGTAGCCGTCCACGATTCCAAGCGTATAGAAGTAGTTCCTCGCCTCGGCGATTAGCGTATCTGCGTAGACATAGCTCGTGTCCTCGTTGAGCTCGAAGTCCACCTTGACATGCGACCAGTCGCCCTCCGGAACGGGGCGCCCGTCCGGGTAGCGGTAGAGCCTGTATGAGATCCGGTCATCGTACTCGTTCACGTTCAGCATGATCCGTATAGCACCGTCCTGCGAGAGCGCGTCGAATCTGCTCACCTGGGCCACGCGCCTGATGCCGCCGAACCTGAGACCCCTTATCCCGGTATACTCTCCCCTGGCGTCGATCCAGACGACGGACGAGTCGGTGACCGCGGGCAGCGTCTGGGCCGCGACCTGCCGGCAGACGGGGAACTCCTCCCTTCTGTCGAGGTCGTAGCCGTATATGTCCCAGTTTCCGTTACGGTCATCCTGCCAGACTATGAAGTCGCCGCTCACGGCGGGATTGATCTGCACGCCTCCCACGGCTGCAACTGCAACCCTCTCCCCGGATGCGAGGTCGGCCATCTGTATGTCCCCACCGTCCCAGGCCCGGTCCTCCCAGGCGACCACGTCCCCCCATATCCGCGGGTTCATCTGGTCACCGGGGTCGGCGCAGACGGTGATCGCCGAACCGGTTTCGAGGTCATAGGCATAAATGTCGAACCCGCTGCCGCCGTCTTCATGCCAGACCACGTACTTGTGGGACACATCGGGACCTCCCAGGGCGTCGGCCGAAGCCGTTCTCACCGTGGTCACAGTATCCTGCCCCGCCCTCAGCCTCATGGCCGCAAGGTCCCCGGAATATGCCAGCCAGACGACGTTCCTTCCCCAGACTGCGGGCTCCGTCTCATCGTCGACATCGGTGCTGACGACAAAGGCCAGGCTGTCGGCGAGGTCATAGCCTGCTATGTCCCCACCCGAGGAATACACCACCGTATTCCAGGCGATATCCATATCGTGGCCCCGGTCCTCGAAGGCCAGGGCATACGGCTTTTCCGAATCCACAGCCAACACGCAGTTGCACCAGGGCGAAAAGCCCACGATGCTGGACCTCGAGATCGCCACTGACGTGGCCGGCGGCAGGCCGCCGACGGCGAAAGCGCTCCCCTGGATGCCGGACTGCACGTCGAAGTAGGCGACGTTGTTGTCCTGATGGTATTCGAGCACTTCATCGCCGGCGTCGGCGACGCACCAGATCCTCCTGTAGTCATCGCGGAACGGGCCCACGTAATAGCCGGCCGCAAATGACCTCTGCTCGCCGATGACCAGTGAATCGACGTCGAAACTCGCGAAGCATCTCTCCCCGGACACTATGCTGTCGTAGAAAGCCAGTTTGAAAGCCCGCGCGACGTCCTCACCGGCATTCGCGAGATCGACCCAAACCGTGAGCGAGTCTCCGATCACCGCGGGAAGCTCGCCGACATAGGTAATGCCGGCCGCGAGGTCCGGAACCGACAGGTAGAAGCGCTTCGAGGCGGCGTTGTTGAGGTCGAATCTCTCGACCACGCGGTCATCCTGGTCCACGACGACGTGAATCATGCGCGAGAAGTCCCCGCCCGGGACCTTCCAGCGGACCACCAGCAGGGTGTCGGACTTGGCCGCCAGGGTCCCTATGTCGAATGTCTGTATCAGGAGCGAGTCCTGGACGCTGTCGTAGTAGACGCCCACCGTGAAGCCCGAGGCCTCCTCGTGGCCGACGTTCCTGAGAGTGAAACTTATTGTAACGCGCTCGCGCTCTCTCGGCTTCACCGGCTCGAACTTCAGGTCCTCAATGGACACCGCGAGGTCCGGAAGGGGTTCATTGCCCTTGGGGACGAAGCCGTAGTACCCGGTATTCCATATGTCGCCCCTCGACTTGGGCCATTCCATCTTGCCGGCGGCCTTGGCTCCTACAAAGCGCCAGACCTGCACCACGCCGTCGGTGGTCGCGAAAATGAGCTCGACATTGCCGTCGCCGTCGAGGTCCGATACTGCGGGCGAAGCCCAGACCTTGCCCAGAATCCCGACCGGGAAGCCCTCCAGCGAACCCTGCGCCCCGAAGGCCTGAACTTCGGCAAGCCCCGACGGGCCGGCCACGGTGCCGACCAGGGCCTCAAGGCGGCCGTTGCCGTTCAGGTCGGCGAACGCGGGCTCGCAGTTCTGAATGGGGAGGCCGGCCTCGGCCTTGATGGCATCGCATTCATCGCCGTTCGCCTCCCAGGCGATTATGGTCCCGCAGGATGTCGAGACCGCAACTTCGGGAAGACCGTCATTATCGATGTCCGCGGGTATGGGCGCGCTCAAAGAGGAGCAGTTGTAGGCCCATCTCGGCCAGCCCGCCCAGACGTGCCCGCCCGCCCCGACCACGTAGATGGAGTTGGACCACAGCCCCGATATGATGATCTCCGGATGGCCGTCGCCGTCCAGGTCGGCTATGGCGGGTGATCCGCGTCCACAGCCGTTCCCCACCAGAACCGGCCAGCCCTCATGGGCAGTCCCGTCACCGTTGAGAACGTGGAGTTCGCCGCCGTAAGTGCCGGCGACGATATCGGCGACATGGTCGCCGTCTATGTCACCCGCCGCCGGAGACATCCACACGCCCCCGTCCCCCAGCCTCACGGGGAACCCCGGAACCGGCGCGCCGTCCTCATTCCAGGCGTAGAGGCTGCCGTCCATCGAGCCGCAGATTATCTCGACCATGCCGTCATCATCTATGTCCGCGAGAACCGGAGAGCTCCGCACTACTCCACCGGTGGCCCGGGGCCACCCGGGCGTCGGGCTGCCGTCCACTTCCACGGAATAGACCTTACCGTCCTGGGACGCGGTCACCACTTCAGGCTCCCCGTCGATGTCGATGTCGCATACGGTGGCCGCCGAGGTGATGCGGCCCCCCGTCCGTACGGGCCAGCCAGGAAGCTGCGTGCCGTCCGATTTCCAGGCGTAGACGTTAGCATCATAGCTTCCGATGATGATCTCCTGGACGCCATCGCCGTCGAGATCGTAGGTGACCGGCGAGGAGTAGATGATGCCGTCCAGCATGATGGGCCAACCAGCCAGCGCCCTTATCGGCACGCCGAGCACGAAACTCTCCCTGGAAGAATAGGTATCTTCTCCGAATCGGGCCTCCACGGCGAGGTCGAAGTGAATATCATGCGGCTCCGGAATGTCTTGCTTGATGTCGAGCAGGAACGGGATTATGTCCGACAGCTCCGAGTCGCCGACCGCCGGCAGAAGGACGACGGGATTATCGATGGTCACGTACCTGTCCTCGGTGGAAAGCGTCGCCGCAAGGTCGGTGCAGCCTATTCCGAAGTTCATCAGACGGACGTTGAGAACGATCGCCTCGCCCGGGTCGGGTTCCTCATCCCCGTCGCCGGACGAGTCGTCCACCTCGTGCTTCTCATAGAGGAGCACCGGCGAGTTTATCTCGATCTCGAAGTTCATGACGTCGCCGGGGTCGCTTATGCCGCGAATGCTCACCTGGGTGGGGGTCCCTTCGTACGAGTAGTTCCCGGGAACAGTCTGCCAGGAGAACTCCCGGTTGTCGGTCGATCCCGGGTAGGGGTCGCCCTTGTCAGAGCCGAATCCCCAGCTCCGGACCCTCTCCAGGTCAAACATCCCGTCCGCCTGTTCGAGCGATATGAGGTGCCTGCCCTCGCCAGAATTGTCCTCCACCCTCTCGTCGACGTGGTAAACGTACAGGCCTTCGCCGAAGAGCGACAGGTAGGAGTCGCAGGACTTGGCCCGCCGGTTTTCCAGCATGAAATACTGGGGCCCGGGGTTGCCGTCATTCCAGAGAATGAGGGCTTCGGGACTGTCCTCAATGCACTCGAGGTCGTAGGAGGCCTGGTTGGCGCCGACCACCAGCGGGTCGATGAAGCCGAGCTTCATCCTGGACCAGGCGTCCAGGCCCACCGGGCGGGAAGCGTCGCCACCGCCCCAGGACCCGTAGGCCATGAGCGATGCCATGCCCAGGCCGAAGGTTCTGAGCGTGACGTCGTAGAGATCCGGAAGGCCCAGCAGGTGGCCCAATTCATGGGCGAAGGTGCCCACCTTGGCGTCCTCCGGCTCGGTCGCGTAGTTCACCGCATATACGCCGTCAACGGGGTTAGGGCGGGTCCTGCCGGCATGGGAGTGAATGTCCCCGGGATCCAGCGTCCACTCGTATCCCCGCCCCGCGTGCACGACGATGAGGAAGTCCACGACGCCGTCGTCGTCACCCGAGTTGGGGATGAGGTCGGGCCCGTCATTGTCGTAAAGCGAGAAGTCGATGACCGGGTCGGCCGCCTTCACCGCGTCTTCGATCATCTTCTGGGCGTTCCTGGGGTAGCTGCCCATGCCCCTGCGGTTATCAGCATAATAGGACCCGGGTTCGGGAAGGCCGTACCACCCGTATACGTCCCCCACGACGTCCATCTTCCCGTATGAGTTCTCGAGGAAATAAGAACGCATGCTGCTCGGGTTCCCTGCGGAAAAGAGCATGTCTCTGAACCAGTCCGCGCTGTGAGTGAGCGTGTCTGCCCTTACATCGGAGAAGCTCACCAGGATGACGACGCACCTGACCGTGTCCTGCGCGAGCTCAGCCGGGGACCGCAGGAGCGAAGGGGGCTCGAGCGACGGCCTCTCAACGGCCTCCTCCACCCGCCCCTCAGCTATCAGTTTCTCGACGAGGTCGGGCCGCACCGGCATCGAGCCCGCCGCGCCGGCCAGAATCAGGACGGCCGCGAGCCATGCCAATCCGGCATGTAACTTCATACTTCCCCTCGATTCCTAGGGGTTGTCCATACTCCTCATTTGTTCGATCTTATCCCTCAGTTCTTTAGATGAGGGCAAGTAGATCAGGGCTCGCTCAAACAGCGCCGCGGCTTCGGCATAGCGCCCCTGGGCTTCGTAACCCAGCCCGGCGGCGTAGAGCGCCTCCGGGTTGTCGGGACTGGAATTCAGCGCGGCCCTTGCCATCGATGTCCCCCTGTCGACCTCTCCCAGTTCTATCAGCATTCTTGAAATCGAGACCGTGGCGTCGACGTCGTCGCGGCACAATTCCGACGCGCGCATGAGGGTCTCGACGGCTTCACCGTTTCGGCCGAGATTGTACTGGCAGAGCCCCAGGTTATAGGCCGCGATGCAGATGCCCGGATCGGCCTCCAACGCTTTCTCGAAGTAGCCGGCGGCCTCGGCATAGTCTTCGTCCCTTGCCAGGGCGATGCCCAGCGACACGTATGCGAACGGCCTGTAGTTGGGGTTCAAGGCCATTGCGCGGGCCATGTAATCGCGCGCTTCATCCATCATGCCCATCGCGGCGTATGTGCGGCCCATATGGTAGTAAGGCCTGGCGTCCGACGGGGTCATGTCCCTGCCCTCGGCGTATATCTCCAGGGCCTCCTCGTACCTGCCCGCCGCCTCGTAAATCGCGCCCTCGTTGACCACATGCGTCGGGAGATAATCCTCGTCAGCGGCGCCGAGCAGCGCGGAACTCGATACCGCCCACAGCCCCACGGCGCCTGCAAGCATGGCGGCCGCCGCCACGTACTTGCGTTCGACCGCAGCCTTGACGAGGGCGCAGGCTGCATAGCCGCCCAGAATCGCCATGAATGGAACCGCCGGGAGCCGGTATCTCCAGATTACGAAGAAACCTACGGCGAGAGCCGCCCATGCCAGCATGCCCGCGGCAGCCACCAGGGCGTGTTTCTTGCGGCGGTAAAGCGAGACAACAAGCCCTACAAACCCGAAGGGCATAACCACGGCATATGTCAGGAGGGGCAGTTTGAGGACATTGGTGTACCTGTCGATGAATCTCTGGACGGGCTTGATGTCGCTCCGCTCGTAACGGTTGAGGAAATAGTAGGACTTCCTGAGCATGAGCCCCGTCCAGCGCGGGAAATCGCCCCTTATCTCGGCGACCGTCTTCCGCATGTAGTAGTCCCCCAGCTCGCTGTCCGGAAGCTCTCTTCCCATATTCTCCCTTGCGGCTATCCTGCAGCCCTCGATAATGCTGTCCTCACCCGGGTCGATGTCGACCCCGTAAACGTATGCCGTGGGCGGCGCCATGGGGGTCTTTCCGTCGGCGAAAGAGGCGTTGCCTATGTAGAGATTCACCGCGCCCTGCGGCGAGAAAATAAAGAACTCGTCATACGCGGAATAGTTCCTCAGGCCAAGCAACATAAGAAACCCCGCGAATACTATAGCCACGGTTCCGGCAAGCCGTAACCCTCTTTTTGAACGGTCCAGCAGAGCGATAACCGCTATCATGACGAGCGCGAACGGGAAGATGTCGGGCCGGGTGAAGAAACCGAGCCCCAGGAAGACCCCTGCCAGGATCGCATCCCGGTAGCGCCGCCAGTCAAGGCACTTCAGAAGTCGCCAGACGGCCAGCAGCATGAAGAACATGAAAAGCGTTGTGGGCAGGACCTCGCCGTCGGAGTAAATGGCCATGCCGTAGAAGGCGAAGGCAAAACCCGCAATGGCGCCGGCCGCGGTCCCGAAGAGCTTTCGCCCGATCAGGAAGATCAGGCCGCAGGACAGGGCGCCGGCTATCGCCTGCAGAATAAGCGGCGCCGCGAACGACTCCCCGAAGACGGCGTAACAGCCGGCGAGGAAGTAGACGTACAGAGGGACCCTGAAAGACGCGCTGGCCGCAAGGTGGTCTCCGGCCAGGACATCCATCGCCTTGGCGTGATACCAGCCGGAATCCAGGACGGGATAGCTCAGGTAAATCGAGTCGGCTATGTCGACGAGGTATGCGAGCCTTATGAGGAGGGCCGCGAAGAGGATCGCGGCCAGCAGCCAACGATCCGACCTAGAGTAGTCTCCCAAAGCGTCACTCCCCCGACTGCCTCCGGACCGGTGGACCGCCACGCCCGCCTATTCTTCTTCCTTGACGGCCTCCTCGGGGCATTTGGTGAACAACGTGTCATGGGCGGCATTGGTCCAGGGCGTGATGACGACGTCGTTTTGAAGCCGCGGTTTCGGACAATCGCTACCCCAGTAGTTGTGGGTCGCCACGCAGACTTCACGCTTGTCTGTAAACAGAGCCCCTTCGATCTGAAGACCCTCGTTGTAGATGTCGTAGGAATTGCTCAGAATGTCGTTCGAGGTCGAAAGAGAGCCGCCGATTATGGGATACGAGTGGCCCAGCACCAGTATGCCCCGCCCGCATGACTTGATGACGTTTCTCGCTATCACCGGCGCCGAACTGATGAGCGATATGCCGTTGGGGTTCCTTATGATCTGGTTCTCGAGTATTTCGGCGTTGGACTCATCCAAGTGAATGGCGCGGTTGCAGCCGTTGAACACGTTTCCCTTGACGAAGGCGTTGCTCCTGTAAAGGCCGATTCCGTCCCAGGACTCGAGGAAGACGTTATCGGTTATCACCGGAGCGCCCGTCGAGCATACTATGCAGGCGTTGGAACCTTTGCCCTGGAACGTGAAGCCGGAGATCAGGGTCTCCATGTCGCAGTCGTTCAGGAGGAGTATGTGCCACCTGCGGTTCCACAGGAAGGTCGAGTCCCTGCCCTCGGTCGAAATAACAGTGACCCCGCTCCGCACCCTCTCCTGCACATTGTATCTGCCGGGATACACCAGTACCGTGTCCCCGTAATACGCGTTACGGAGGGCCATCCTCATATTGGATTCGTCCTGCGGCACCCTGATCGTCTTCGAGAAGCAGGTCACCTGGAAAAGGAGCAAGAAAAACACCGCGGCCACAACGTATTTCATCTTCACACCCCCGATATTAGTGGCTGGCGCGCCCGGCAGGAGTCGAACCCGCAACCTCGTGGTCCGTAGCCACGCGCTCTATCCAATTGAGCTACAGGCGCA
>CAZSBE010000073.1:0-14804 GCA_964604955.1 uncultured bacterium | reverse complement strand
CGCCCTGTTATTCGTACTGACCGTGCTTACCCCCCGGGCCACCCCCGCCGCGGTTCCCGCCCCCACCTGGCTCCTAACCCCCGGCGCCACCGGTGACGCCCCGACCATACAGGCGGGCATCGATTCGGCCGCGGCCGCGGATACGGTTCTGCTGGTCGATGGCATCTTCTCCGGTCCGGGAAACCGTGACATAGATTTCGACGGGAAGGCAATTACGGTCATGTCTCAAAGCGGCGGCGCCAGCATGTGCATTATCGATTGCGGCGGGAGCAGCGGGGAGCACCACCGGGGATTCCTGTTCGAAAGCAGCGAGACCCAGACGTCCCACCTGCTGAACCTCACGATCACGGGAGGGTATTACCCGGGTGGAGGCGCGGTAGCCTGTCACTATTCTTCCCCCTCGCTAACCAACTGCTACTTCTCAGCCAATACCGCAACCGTGGCCGGTGGAGCCCTGGATATATTGAATTCCTCGGCTGTCATCACCTGCTGCCATTTCGCAGACAATCAGGCGGCCTCTTCGGGCGGCGCGATATACATGGAGGTGTCCTCTCCCACGATCTCGGGCTGCACTTTTTCCGCGAACACATCCGGTTCAGCCGGTGGTGGCCTGTCCTGCTCCGGAGCGGCACCAAGCTTCGGCAGCTGCATGTTCCTGGCGAATTCGGGTGAGCGAGGGGGAGGCATTTACCTGGAAAACGATTGCAACGCCAGTATCACAAGCTGCATCTTCTGGAATAACAAGGCGAGCCTCAGTGGCGGTGGCCTGAGGTGCAGCGGTTCCTCGCCGACCATCACTGACTGTACTTTCGCCGCGGACTCATCTGGCTTCGGCGGCGCCGCCATACACCTAGCGGCATCGGACGCGCCAGGCATAAGCAACACGCTCATCGCCTTCTCCAAGACAGGGAGCGCAGTAGATTGCGACGAACCCGCGGGCAGCATCGGACTCATGTGCTGCAACATATACGGCAACGAGGGTGGAGATTGGACCGGCTGCCTCGCGGTTCATGCCGGCCTGAACGGCAACTTCTCGTCCGCCCCCCTCTTCTGCGACCTGCCGACGGGAGACCTCACCGTGGAAGACTGCTCGCCCTGCCTGGCGGGGTACAACACCTGCGGGGTCGATATCGGCGCGCAGGGGGCCGGGTGCGGCTGCGGTGAGGCCACGGAGCCCACGACCTGGGGCGCGGTCAAGGCGATGTACCGCTAGCCCCGCGAAGAGCGGGGGACGGTCAAGGCGCGCATTAGCGGCTTCTCGCAGAGCCGACTGCGGCTGCGCTCTTCCTTTCCACGGTGCTTTGTAGTAGAATTGGCGCATGCAGGACCCGGTGAAGAACGCTTTATACAGACACATGCGCCTCCGCGGCCTGCTTATCGTGGCGCTTGCGGCGGCCGCCCTCATCTTGCTTGCCGCCGTTTCACATGCCGAGTACGAGCGGGAGGCCGCAGCGTACAAGGGTTGGAAAGTGCGCGGGCTCGAGGTGCGCGGGCTCTCGAGGAGCATGACTTCAGCCCTCTCCAAAGGGCTCTTCCTTTCCACCAAACCGGCGTTTTACCCGGAGGTTCTTGCTGACGACATCGCGCGCACCAGGCTTTTCATGGCAAGGCGCGGCTACCCTTACGCGATCGTGTCTCCGGGCTTCGCGCCCAACGAGGCCTGGAAGGACGTGAAGGTGATCCTGAACGTCAGCCCGGGGCCCCCGGTCCTCGTCAGCCGCGTCGAACTCAAGGGCTTCCCGGATGACGTCGAGGCCGTGGCCCGCGGGCTCGTCCATACCAGGCCCGGCTCGATATTCCGGGACAGCCAGGTCGCCGGCAGCGTCGCATCCATGGACTCGCTCCTTCTCTCCCGGGGATACGCCCGGGCGAGTGTGACCCCGGAAGTCGCGGCGCTGGATACCACCAGCGTCAGCGTCACCTATGACACCGAGCCCGGAATGGTCAACTACTTCAGGAATGTCAGCGTGCAGGGCGCGCCGGCCGGGCTGATTGCGCTTACGGAAAAGGTCTCCGACATTCACAGGGGAAGGCGGTACTCGCCCAAGACAATGAACGATGCCCGCAACAACCTGCGCCGGCTCGACCTCTACAGGCGCGTTACGACGGAAACGCAGGAAGCGGGAGAGGACTCGCTGGACGTCACTATCAGGGTGGCGGCGCGCGACCCGCGCACGCTCAAAGGCACCTTGAGGTACTGGAACGACGAGGGCCTGCAGGTCGGCGGGAGCTGGCGGCACCGGAACCTCTTCGGGCGCGGGCGCGGCTTTTACGCCGACGCTGTCTTCTCGAGGCTGCTTCAGAGGCTCGACTTCTCGTTCTGGTGGCCGGCGCTTGTGATGCCGAGGTCGCGCGAGACGCTCTCACTGGTCACCGAGCGCCAGAACGAAGAAGCGTATGAGCAGACGGCTTACGGGGTCGACCTGGCGACGACGTACTACTTCACCATAGAGAGTAACTTCCAGGTCTCGCTCAGCATCGCGGACGTCGCCGTGACATACAGGACAGCAGACCCGCTGGAGGTCGACGTTCCCACAGGTCTCCTGACGATACTCGCGGGCCGCCTCAATCAGAACAGCACCGACGACCCCTTCAATCCACGAAGGGGCTTCTCGTCCTGGACCGAACTCAGGTGGGCGCCCGATAAGGTATCGGACAACTCCTTCATCAAGTGGGAAGGTTCGGGCTCGACTTATCTGGGCGGGCTCGACCCGGTGGTCCTCGCGCTGAAGCTGGCCCTGGGCGCCGGTAAGGCCACGGGAAACAGCGCCGCCATCATTGCCGGCGAGCGTTTCTACTCGGGCGGCTCCAACTCCATGAGGGGATTTCAGAGAAGGAAGCTCGGGCCCAAGGACACGGCCGGCGCCCCGGTCGGAGGCGAGGTCAAGCTGGAGGCGTCGGTGGAACTCCGGGGGCCCCTCTTCTGGCGCATCTGGGGCGCGCTTTTCGCTGACGCGGGACAGGTGTGGCTCAAGGCCAGCGAAGTAAGACTCGATGAGATCGAGGTCGCGGTGGGGCCAGGCCTCCTGGTCATGACACCGGTGGGGCCGCTTCGCGTCGATGCGGGTTACAGGCTGACGCGGTTCGATAAGATCGAGCCGCGATGGGCATATCACTTCGCGGTGGGGGCGGCGTTCTGATGGAAGCGGTAGATGGCGGAGGCGCAATGAAGGCAGATTCGGGCGAGAGGAAGAGACGCCCGGCGCCGCGCGCAATAAGGTGGGTGGGTATCGGCCTCCTCTGCGTCCTGGGGCTTGCGGCCCTGCCGGTCGCGCTTATTCAGATTCCCGCGGTGCGGGCGGTGTTGCTCGATTACGCGCTTCCAAGAGTGACAGAGAGGCTTCCCGGCAGGCTCGTTGTGGAGAAGGCCTCCTGGCCGGGGACCGGCGACTTCGAGTTTGCCGGCGTCAGGTGGGAAGCCGGCGGCGGCAAGGTAGCGTCGACTGACACGCTCGCGATCTCGCTCCACCTGTGGCCGCTGATATGGGGCGACATCAAGGCGGAGTATCTCCTTGCGCACGGCCTCTGGGTGGATGTTCCCGCCATGCGGGCCCTGTTCGAGGCCGACAGCACCGCGGCCCTGCAGGTTAAGGAGCGCGGTTTTCCGCGGCCGGGCGTCGTTCCCGGACTCCCGTCGGTGAGCATTGACTCGCTATCCATAAGAGCTTCTTCGATAGCAATGGGCGGCGGGGGAGACGTCTCCGGCCTCGAGATGACGGGGGGATTCGACTTCTCCTCGGGCGGGACGGGAAGGGTGCACGTGGCCGGCCTCCGGGCGAGGGGACCGGAGGGCCAGTGGGAGATCGGCGACCTTGCTTTGAGCGCCGACCTGCGCGAGGGCGTTCTGAGCGGAAGCGGCTCGGGTACCGTGGCGGACGGCTACCCTGTCGTGTTCGCGGTCGAGTCGGCCGGGCCTGACGAGTTCAAGGTGACCCTTGCCGGCGAGACCGGTCATCTGCCGCCCGATGAGCCGGGGCTTCTCGCAAAAGTCAGATTCGAAAGGGAGGGGGGCAGGGAAGGGGGCAAGGTGACCGGCATAGGGTTTGACGTCACGTTGCGCACGCCGCCCGCCGGCCCTCTCGCGGTACCGGCCCTGGCCAGGTACCTCGACAGGCTGCCGAGCACCACCGGGATTTACCTAACTGCCTCGGGCGCGGTCGCGCTCAGGCCCACGCTCGAGATTACGGCGCACATGGCGATTCGCGAGCCCGACCGCCTCAAGCGCGGCATGCTCGCGCTCCGCTACACCGATGAGGTCATAACCGTGGACAGCCTGGCGCTGGAGCTCCCGCAGGCAGTGACCATATTCACGGCTGGCGGGAGGACGGGAACTGTTGCGTACCGGAGGAGTACCGGCGAGATCCTGATAGACAGGCTCACGCTTGCCGGTGACCTCGGCGACATCACGCTGGACGGATCGATTGACCGCGGCGGGTCGGGTGAGGTGAGAGCCGTCGGCGTCTGGACCCAGCCCCCGGCCGCTCTATATCGCTTGCTCGGCGACCGGCCGGGACTTCCGGGCGCGCTCAGGGCGGCCTGGGCAGCCGACGCGCCGTATTCGATTTCCGCCAGGGCAACGATTTCCTCGGCTGGCGGAGAGAGGAGAATCAGGGCCGACGCGTCGATGCTGCTCCCCGGGCCGCGCGCCTTTGCGCCGCTCCTTCCCGAAAGCGCGGGCGTCGCGGACCTGGGCCCGGTCAAAGGGAGCATGCGGCTCGACCTCACGCTCGGCGCCGAGCCTGCCAGGTTCGGAATCGACCTCGACCTTTCCGAAACCGGCTGGATGGACACTTCGACTGTTCACGTATCCGGCCGGGGCGATGACATAACTCTGGAGAGTTGCCTTGTGAGCGCGCCGCCTTTCCGGCTCGCGCTCGAGGGGGCTTACGATATGGAGGCTGGGACAGGCCGCGCCGCCGGGCTCGTCTCGGACGCCGGCTTCCTGCGGCGCTTCTCGGCGACGGCTCCGGACTTCAACCTTAAGATAGAGAGCGCCTATGCGAGGGCTGCAGACACATCGCTCCCCGGGGAAGTCTCGGCGACTCTGGCGGGCAACCTGGGTGGCGCCTCATACAACATACCCAGCGTGGCGGGGACGCTTACGAGAAACGCCGGCTGCATCAGGGCCCGCGTGAACCTGCCTGAAGGGTTGGTATCCTCCTACGTGCGGCTTGATTCGCTCGGTGCCAGCTTTGTATCATCCGGCGCGTCGGGCGCCTTCCCGGCCACGGTCACTCTGCTCGCGACGGGGGAGAAGTACCGGCTTCGCCAGAGAGTCGAACTCGACCTCGGCGATACGCTCTCATGCCTGGTCGACACGCTCACGCTCGACGCGTACGGGTACGATATCGAGAGCACCAGGCCCTTCAGAGTCGCGGTCAGCAGGAAGACCCGTGCGTTCCGGATTGACGACATGAACCTCGCGGGCTCCCTGGGCAGTGTGAGCGCCAGCGGCTACGCGGGGCCCGACGACGTCAGCCTCAGGTGCAATATCGCGCTCGACTTTCCCGAAAGCCCGCCTCCCGGCGTGACCATTCCCGCCGGCGCCTGGCCGCGCCGCCTTGACGCCGAGCTGGACGCACCGGGGCCGAACAGGGTTCGCCTCGAGGCGACAGTACAGGGTTTCGTGCTCGATAACGGCGGCGCCGCCGAACTCAATTTCAATCTCGCCGCTGACGAGAGCAGCGTGACCTCCGGCATGAGGCTGGATGAGGAGGGAACCAGACGCCTGGAGGGGACTCTGTTCCTTCCTGCCGCGGTCTCGGTATATCCGCCGGCGCTTGCCTACCGCGATGGGGACGTGTCGGTGCTTGTCACGCTCGAGGACTACCCAGTGCTCGTCCGGGAACGAGGCGGGAAATTCAAGACCAGTGACGATCTCCTTGCCCGCGTCAACGGCGAGGTCAATGTATCCGGCCACTTCGACAAACCGGCGGCGTACCTGTCGGCGGACATTGCTTTTCCGGACTGGCCGGACCTGGCCGACTTCAGGATAGAGGTGGAGGGCGCCGTCAGGCCGGACTCTCTGCGGGACTCGGACCAGGCCTCACGCGCCGCCGAGCTGAGCGGGCGCGTCGCCCGGGCCCTTGGTCTTGAGCGCACCGAGAAGCTTGTTGCCCAGCTCACGCTGCGCCGCGCCGAGCGCACTCTGCTGGTGGGCGAGATCTCCTATCCGGTCGCCTTCGCCTTCAATCCCTTCCGGCTTAACGCGGCGGAGGGCCGCCTGGATGCCGCCCTGAGGTCCGAGGGGCTTCCGCTCGAGGACATCGATGGCTTCTTGCCGGAGGATGTCGGGCTCGACGGAAGGTGCAGGATAAACCTCGCCGGCAGCGGACCGCCCGACGACCCGGCGATCTCAGGGACGGTCGAGGTCGCCGATCTCGCCGTCAAGTACAGGCAGATTCTGAGCATGCTCGTTGACGGCAATATAGAATTGCAGGGAAGCGCCAGAAAACCAGCGCTCACAGGCAATATCGCAATCAAGAGCGGCGTGGTCAACCTGCCCGGGGCCCCCAAGAACCTGCACCCGGTCGAGGGCCCATCCATACTCTTAAGCAGCGCATGGCGGGCCGCCATCGATACCGCTGGGGCGCAAGCCGGAGAGGCCGGCGCGCACGACCGGGCCGCTGAGGTGAAACGTCCTTTCGAGGCCGACATCGATATCACCCTGGACATCGCGCAGGGCTTCCGCCTGCGGGGTGAAGGTCTCGAGGTCGAGCTCGACGGGAACCTCCAGGTGACGCAGCAGCGCGGGAGGCCCGTGATCGTGGGGGACCTCAATGCCAGGCGGGGCACCTTCCTATTCCTGGGCAGGATCTTCGACCTCACGAGCGGCACCATATCGTTCAGCGGCGAGGAGGAACTCAACCCTTCGCTCAACCTCACCCTCACCAGCGTGATCGAGAAGTATGTGGTCTCGATCAAGCTGGGTGGCACGCTGAAGAAGCCCGAACTCAAACTCACTTCCGACCCGGATATGTCCGAGGGCGACATAGTGGCCATGATCCTCTTCGGCAAGCCCATCGACAGTCTCAACGAGGGTCAGGGCGCGATGCTCAAGGACCGCACCGCCGATATTCTCATCATCATGGGGGCGGCGCGCCTGCAGCAGAGCCTTGCCGGTCAGGGCGGCATCGACGTCCTGAGCGTCCGTAGCGCGCGGGGGGCAGGCGACCAGGGCAGCGCGCTGGTCGTCGGGAAGTACATAACGCCTTCACTTCTAGTGAGTTATGAGCAGGCGTTAAAGGAAAAGTCGACGTCCTACATCGTCATGGAATACATGCTGACCCGTTACGTCAAGCTCGAGACGCTCTACGGGAATCAGTCACGGACCGGCGTCGGCGTCGGGGTCGAGAAGGACTACTAGGGCAGGCTCAAGCCGGTCAGCTCTTGCCGCACTTGCAGCCTTCGGCGCAGTCCGGGGCGCATTCGAACGAGCACTCGCAGGTGCAGGTCCCGTCACCGGCCTTGACACATTTGCACTGGCATTTGCACCCGCAGGCGAGCTCCTTCGTGAAGCCCTCTCCCGAGCATTCACAGGTGAACTTGCAGCCGCAGGGGCATTCGCACGCGCACCTCGCGCCCTCGCAGGTAACGGTCTTGCCGCCAACCGTGCAGGTCCCGCCCTCGCAGGTGACGGTCTTGCCGCCAACCGTGCAGGTCCCGCCCTCGCATGGGCCGGAGCACTTGACGTCGGCCGCGGCCATTTCTGTGGCCTCGACTTTGGAGGTCTCGGTCGCCGTGTCCGTTTTCTCACCGCAGGATACGAGCGCTATCGCGCAAACTACCATCAACGCCATGAGCAGTCTCTTCACGATTCCCCCTCCATAAGTTAGTAACTGGTTCGCTAACCATTCGAGTATAAGGGCAAAATAGTGGCGTGTCAACTGCCAGGCAAAAGAAAAGGGGCCAGCCCGGTGCTTAGTCCGGGGTCTGACCCCTTACTCTATGATATGCGCGGATCGCTTTGGCTAGGTACCCGACGAGCACTTGCCCTTCATGGGGCAGCCGCCACAGCCGTCGGTCGCCTTGGTGCTGGCCGCACTCGGGCAGGCGCCGCCGGCCGCCTTGGCATGCGGGCAGTTCTCGCCGCATTCACTCGTGCAGACATGCACCTTCGGGCAGTTCTCGGGACATGCATCGGTGCACACGTGCTCATCCTTGCAGAACTTGCATGCGCCTGTGCATGCGCCGTCACACATGCCTGTGCATTCTCCGGCCCTGGCACATTCGGCCGCGTGGGGGCAGCCGACTCCGGCCTTTGCGATCGCGGCCTGCTCCATCTGGGGGCACTTGCCGTCAACCGCGCACTCGCGGGCCGAGGCGGTTTCATGCGTGCAGACGTTGCCGTCACACTGGGTGACCTGCATGTCTTCGGCCCGGGCGAGTTCGCTGTCCTTGCCGGTCTGGTCGGTCACCGTCTCGGCCTTCTCGCCGCAGGAGACCACCGCGAATGCCGCCGCAATCAGGAAGACAAAAAGAAGTCTCTTCACTTTCACTGCTCCTTTCGAGCTGGTTATCGTTTAACTAACTAATGGAGTATAACGAAAACATACCGCCCCTGTCAACCGGTTGGATGCCCGCCCGCCCTGAAGGATGCGCCGAGTGCCTTTTTGGGTGAAAAGAAGATGCAAATCTGCTAAACATAGGGCAATCCCAACCGGAAGGAGAGTCACATGAGGTTCGGCATATTCGTACTTGTGATCGCGCTTGCGCTGCCGGCGGCGGGGGCGGCGGCTGAGGGCTGGCGCGCAGACCTGGACGCGGCTCTTGCGATGGAGCCCGGGCCGGGGCGGGACGAGATAGTCGCCAGGGTCGCCCGTGCGGCACCCGGCTGGAAAGACATAGCCCTCCACATAGAGGCGATGGAGTTCGGCGAGCCCCCGGGCCGGCAGGCCATACTCGACTCCACGGTCTGCATTGACGGGGTAACGAGGCCCTGGGTGCTTTACGTATCCACGCATTATGATCCTGCGACCCCGGCGCCTCTGATGGTCCGTCTGCACGGCGGCGTGGGGGTGGCTGACATCAGGGACGATCCGGCCGGGCTCGCGTCCGAGGACGACTTCACAGTCGAGATCGAGAAGAGGGGCTGGCTCGGTCTCTTCCCCATGGGCCAGTACGGCGCGACCTGGTGGGACGACGTCGGCATGGCCAATATCAGAAATCTCGTCCGCGAGGTCAAGCGCGCCTACAATGTCGATGACGACCGCGTGTACATGGGAGGGTTTTCCGACGGCGGGTCAGGTTCATTCGCGCACGCCATGCTGGCGCCGACCGACTATGCTGCCTTCATCGCCATGAACGGCCACATGGGCGTCGCCAGCAGGGACAACGACGTGCCGCTTTACGCGCCCAACATGATGAACACCCCGGTCTACGCGACGACCACGCATGATGACGACCTGTATCCGACCCGAAAGATGGCGCCCACCATCTCCATGGCGCAAAGGGCGGGGGCCGACATACTCTACAAGACTTTTCCGGGCGAGCACGATTTCAAAGACATCGCGAGCGACCTCGGCTTCATGATGGAGTTTCTCACGCGGCACCCGCGCGACCCCTTCCCGGCCAGGATAGTCTGGGAGACGGCGGACAGGAAGTACGGGCTGTGCCGCTGGTTTGCGATCGACGGGACCACGACCGAGGAGCCGCGGCGCTGGCACATCGACTACAACGTCTCGCTCACCGACGACCGCATCACTTTCGGGTTCATACCCGATTGGCAGTATGAAGGGGAGGGCGTCTACGTGTCGCGCGTAATAGACGGGACAGCCGCCGAGGCCATGGGCCTTCTCGCGGACGACATCATCGTGCTCGGGGAAGAAATGCCCATCCGGGACATGGACGGCCTCGACGCTTACAAGCAGAAGCTCCGCCGCGGGGGCCCGCTCGGAGTAACTGTCAGGCGGGGCGACGAGCAGGTTGTCCTGAGGGGCGAGCTTCCCGAGCCCGAGAACTACCTGCTGTTTAAGCGCGAGTGGCCGTCGGCGCGCGCGGACGTTACGCTTGCCGGGAACCGCATCGACATCCGGGCGTCGCGCCTGGCCGCTTGCCGCGTGCTGGTGCATCCTGATATGGTGAATCTCGGGGAGAATCTCGTCATCGCAGTAAATGGGGAGGTCGTTCATGATGCGCTCGTCAAGCCGGACCCGGCGTTCATGATCGAGAACTTCTGTAAGAACAGAGACCGGAAGCTCCTGTATGTCGCGGAGATCAAGGTCGACGTGAAAAGCAGGAAGGAGGCAGCGAAATGAAAGCAATTGCAGCGCTTATCGCCCTTATGCTCATCGTCCCGGCTTCGCTCGCATGGTCCCATTGCCAGTTGCCCTGCGGCATCTACCATGACGACGTGAGGCTCGAGATGATAAGCGAGAACATAGAGACCATCGAGAAGGCCATGGTGCAGATCGTGGACCTCTCCAAAGCGGAGAGCCCCAACCTGAACCAGGTCGTAAGGTGGGTGAATAACAAGGACGAGCATGCAGACGAGCTCATCCAAACAGTCACCTGGTACTTCTTGAACCAGCGCATCAAGCCCGTCGCGGCAGGCGGCGCCGGTTATGATGCCTATATCACCCAGGTGACCTTGCTTCACGAGATGATGGTGAACGCGATGAAGGCCAAACAGACCACCGACCTGCAGTATGTGGAGAGGCTCAAGGAGCTCCTCATGGACTTCACCAAGGCGTACATGGGAGAGTAAATATGGCCCTCGGGTTCGATATGGAAAAGGTCCGGAAGCACTTCCTGCAGTATGTCATCCAGTGCGCGCTGTCAGGGGCCGTCGCCTTCGTGTTCCTCAACTTCCTGAATGTCCTCGAGCACACCGGCCTGGTCGCTGCCCTGGGCGCCACGACTTTCATGACTTTCACCATGCCGCACAGGGTCTCGACGCGGGCCCGTTACGTCGTAGGCGGGTATGTCGTGGGCGCGTTGGTAGGTGTGCTGTGCAGCTACATCTTCAGGAGCACGCTGGGCGGGTACGATAATCCGGCTCTCGCGGTTATGGGGGCCGCGGCTGTGGCCATCGCTGGCCTTGTCATGGTGACGACGAATACCGAGCACCCCCCGGCGGCGGGCGTCGCCCTCGGTCTGGTGCTGCAGCCCTGGACTTATCCGACGGTGCTATTCGTCATAGCAAGCGCCGTGTTCCTTACGGTTGCCAAACACTTCCTCAAGCCCTTGATGATCGATCTCCTGTAGGACGCCGGGGTAAGGAAGGTAACATGGATGCTGTGCACATCGCCGTCGCCGCCGCGGCGGGCTTCGCCGTGTCGATAGTGTCCACATCCGTGGGCGGGACGGCCATCATTATGGTGCCGCTCCTCATAGCCTTCGGCATCGAGCCGCGAGCGGCGATCGCGTCCAACAAGCTCGCCATCATGTTCCTGGGCCTGGCGGCGACGTTGAGGTTCCGCGGCAGCGTCCAGCTCCCACCGGCGCGTTTCCTGGCCCTGCTCGCCGTACCGGTCGTCGCCGGCTCGATAGCGGGCTCGCTGCTGGTAATAGAGGCGCCCGCGCGCCTCACGCGCGTCATCATCGGAACGGCAGCTATCCTGCTGGCCGTGTTTCTGTTCATCAGAAGCGACGCCGGCCTGAGCGACCGGCGGGGCGCCATAACGGCCCGCGAGACCGCCCGCACCCTCATAGTGCTGCTCCCGCTCTCGGTTTACGGGGGCTTTTTCACCGGGGGTTACGCCACGTTCCTCACGTACTTGATGGTCTTCATGCTGGGGTTTTCCTTTCTCCAGGGCGTGGCGGCGACGCGGCTGCTCAGCATTTTCTCGGCCGGCGCAAGCTCAATCATCTTCGCAAGGGCGGGCGTAATAGTCTATACTCTCAGCGGGGCGCTGGCCCTGGCCTACTTCGCGGGGGCAACGCTCGGGGCGCAGATCGCCGTCAGGAAGGGGAGCCGGTGGCTCAGAACACTCTTCCTGATCGCCGTCATTCTGCTCGCCCTCAGAATACTCATAGATGAAGCCGTGTACCTGATCGGCTGACGCGGACGACAGGAGGTCGTGATGAGAAGGCTTGGGATGGCAGCTCTTTCGGTGGCGCTCTTGGTCCTGGCCTGCGCGGGCGAGGCTGATAAGAAGAAACCCGTTACGCTCATGATCGGCGGTGCGCCGGCGGAGCTCGACTACTGGGAAGAGGTGATAGGCGCCTTCACCGAAGAGTCGGGCATAGCCGTGGAACTCATGAGGCAGCCCACCGACACCGATCAGCGAAGGCAGAGCCTGGTGGTGCCGCTGAGGGCGGGCGAGAAGAACCCCGACGTCTTTCTCATGGACATCATCTGGATCGGCCAGTTCGCCGCGTCGGGGTGGCTCGAGCCCCTGGATGCGCGCATCGCCGGAGGGGGCTTCGACCTCAACGTTTTCTTCGGCGGCATCATCGAGTTCGCCGACCGCTACCAGGGGCACGTTGTGGCGCTGCCGGTCTATATCGACGCCGGCCTTCTCTATTACAGGAAGGACCTTTTAGAGGAATACGCCGCCGGCAGAGTGCCCGAGACCTGGCCCGAGCTCGTGGAGATATGCACCGAGGCGCAGGCGGCGCGGAGAGAGATTCAGCCGGGCTTCTGGGGCTTCGTCTGGCAGGGCGCGCAGTATGAGGGCCTGGTCTGCACCTTCCTCGAGTTCGCGCTCTCGAACGGAGGGCAGCTCGTCGACCGGGCCGGCAACCTTACGCTCGACCATGCCAGGAACGTAGAGGCCCTGGCCTTCATGCGCGGCCTCATTGTCAGCAGCAAGGTCTCGCCTCCCAATACATACACCGAGATGAAGGAAGAGGAGGTCCGGACCTTCTTCGAAAGCGGTGAGGCGCTGTTCGAGCGCAACTGGCCGTACGCCTGGGGGCTGCACCAGGCGGAGGGCTCGCCCGTCAGAGACCGGGTCGGCATCGCGCTGCTTCCCATGTTCGAGGGCGGTCGGCACGTCGCCGCGCTGGGCGGCTGGCACATAGGCATGTCGAAATCGAGCGACCGCAAGGACGACGCATTCAGGCTCATGGAGTACATCGTCTCGAAAGATGTGCAGAAAGGTTTCGCCCTCAACCTGGGATGGAACCCGGCCCGCCAGGACGTCTATGACGCGCCGGAGATCATCAAGGACCTGCCGCATCTCGTTAAACTCAAGGACGTGTTCCGCAACGCGTCGCCGAGACCCAACCTGCCGTACTACAGTCTCCTTTCGAGGGCGCTGCAGGCCGAGCTCAACAAGGCGCTCTCCGGGATGGTCACGCCGGAGGAGGCCCTCAGAAGCGCGCAGGCCAAGGGACTCGAGATAGTGGAAACCTACGAAAAGTAGAGGAGCCCATGGGCCTCGGAAAGCGGGCCGGCGACAGGCGAACGGCGCATCTGTTCATATTGCCGCTGGCCGCGTTCATACTCGTCTTCATTGTCGTCCCGGTGATCGGCACGTTCTGGACCAGCCTCTTCCGGGAGGTCACGTATCTCAAGTCGGCCTTCAACTTCCCGGGCAACTACGGGCGGCTTCTCGCGGACGCCAACTTCTGGCAGTCGATGAGGTTCACGCTGCTGTTCGTGGCGGCGTGCATTCCGGTGGAGCTCTTCCTGGGGATGGTGTTCGCCCTCATCCTGAACGAGAGGCTCCCCGGGCGCGGGGTCCTGAGGGCTGCGGTGCTCGTGCCCTGGGCTATCCCGACAATCGTCGCGGCGCGCACCTGGGAGCTCATCTACAACTACTCTTACGGGCTCGCCAACTATGTGCTGGCTGCGCTTCATCTCGCCGGCGGACCCGTGAACTGGCTCGGCACGCCCTTGAGCGCATTCGCGGCGCTGGTCCTCGCCGACGTCTGGAAGACCACGCCCTTCGTCACCATCATTCTCCTGGCCGGGCTTCAGACCATACCCGAGCAGATCTACGAGCAGGCCAGGGTGGACGGCACCAACTTCCAGCAGCGTTTCTTCAAGATCACGCTGCCCATACTGAGGCCGGTGATCGCGGTGGCGCTCATCTTCAGGACCATCGATACCATACGCATACTCGACCTCATATATGTAGTCACCGACGGCGGCCCCGGCGGCTCGACGACTTCGCTTTCGCTCTACGGCTACAAGTTCTTCAATGAGGGCGATTTCGGTTACGGCTCGGCCATCGCCGTGGTGGTTTTCGCGATGGCTTTCCTGCTTTCCATAACCTATCTCCGCGTCGGAGGCTTCAAGGGGGTCCTCGAGTGAGCGAGAAAACCGTCAAGCGCGCGCTGCTCGCGATCGGGGTCGCCTTCATGCTCGTGTTCTGCCTCACGCCTTTCATCTATATGATAGTGGTGAGCCTGAGCGAGAGCCCGGGCTTCCTGGCCGACTCGGTGGGCTTCGCGGCCACGCTGGCTAATTACCGCGACGTGCTGACGGTGAAGTCGCTGCGCTTCCTCGACTACCTGAGAAACAGCATCGCGATAGGCGGCATCGTCGCGCTGGCCACCGGCGCCATCGCGGCGCTCAGCGCGTACGCGGTCTCCCGCATCGAGTTTAAGGGGAGGGTGTGGGTGCCGCTGGCCGTGCTCGCTTTTTCCATGTTTCCCCAGATAAGCGTCGTGGGCTACCTCTATAAGATCATGCGCGCCGCCGGGCTGATTAACACCTACCCGGCGCTGATCCTGCCCTATATCGCCTGGACGGTGCCGCTCGCGTTCTGGATTCTATTAAGCTACATGATGCAGATACCGCGCGACTTCGATGACGCCGCATTCGTGGACGGCGCCGGGAGGTTCACCGTCTTCCGCAAGATCATAGTGCCGGTCGCCGTCCCCGGCATCATATCGGCCATGCTGCTCATATT
>CAZSBE010000072.1:13749-14826 GCA_964604955.1 uncultured bacterium | reverse complement strand
ACTCCTGGGTGTCTGTGACAATCCGGGGATTGCAGACCCCCGAGATGTTGTACTCGATGTCCGCTCCGTCGATCTCATTCATGTCCAGAGACCACCACAGTATCTGTATTCTTATGTTGTCGCGCACAAAAGCGAGGAGGAGGCGTTCCTGCCCGTCACCCTGGCCGACGGCAATCGTAGGCTGAGTGAGATCGACGCTGGCGTAGACAAACGTCCAGAACTCCCAGGTGACTCCGCCGTCGGTTGAGCGGCTGATGTGTATGCGCGTGCTCGCTGTGTCCTGGACCTCATAAGCGCAGTAGAGGTTACCGTATGAGTCGCTCGTCATGCACGGATTCACGTCGTGAAATTCGGTGCCTGAGACCAGGATGTCGCCGTCCACCCAGAGGGGGGCAGGCTCCTGCCGGCTGTCCTGGGCGATGTCTCGCCATGTCACCACGGTCAGGCCTTCGGGGATCGATGCGCCTGTGTGAATTGATGGCCCGGGAGGCGCCACCGGCGGCTTCCCGGCCGGCACCGCCCCTGACGCCAGCACGGCTCCTCTTATGATCTGCGGGGAAACGGCCTTGTCGCCCATAACGACTGCCTGAGGTGATGCGGCATACGATGTTGCGACTGCAATGAGCAAGACGGCAACAACTAACGGTACTCCTCTCATGGCTCTGCCCTCCTGATCTCGAGCGCGGGATGGCGCTCAGCGGGACGATTATATCCCTTTTCCAGGGCAGTTTCCATATGTCTCTGACGTCGACATCAAGTCCGAATACAAGGGAAAATCTCTGGTCCACGCGAGGGCCTGATCCAAACGCAGTAAGACTCACGGTGTGTGGGGACAGCCCGGGGTTCTTGAAACGAGTGATCAGGTTGACAAGCACATATTCATATGGTAGTCAGGAACCGCAGAGAGGTGCGTGTCATACTGAAGCAACCACTGCACAATGGGTAATTGACAGGATCAGCATGAGGCATGGATGGCGCGGACGCTGTGCGCAGCGCCGTTCGGCATCGCGAAAGGAAGGAAACATGAAGATCAATGTAAAGGCATTTGCACTGACATGCGGGATCATGTGGGGCGTC
>CAZSBE010000072.1:0-13739 GCA_964604955.1 uncultured bacterium | reverse complement strand
TCTGGGGACTTGGCCTGTTCGCTCTAACATGGTGGATCATCGCGTTTGATGGAATCACGCACGAGGTCACCTGGATCGGCCGAATTTACAGAGGATACAACATTAGTCCCCTTGGAAGTCTGCTGGGGTTAGTCTGGGGATTCTTCGATGCTCTCGTTGGAGGAGCGATCACGGCATGGCTCTACAACGTGATCACAGCACGTTGCGGGAACAGAGAGAAGAAGGCGACGTTATAGGCCGAACCAGGTATTTCAGCATATGCGTTAGTGCGCGCCGCTGAAATCTGACGCTGGACAGGTCACAGCCAGGGCGGCAGGAGACAAGAGCCTAGCCGGGCTCGACGATATATAGCACAGTCCCGTGCTTGACCTCGGTTGAATCCTCGGCCGCAATCCTCACCACACGGGCCCTGTGGGGGAACTCGGGCTCGCCGGGGTAGACGATGGGGTTGAAGCACTTCATGACTTCCACGAGCCCCAGGGTGGCGCCCCGCTCGATTATATCGCCCTCCTCCGCATAGGCGGGCGACTGAGGATTGGGCCGGCGGTAGAAGATGCCGTCGGTGGGGGAGCGGACGCCGAACATGCCTTGGGGGATGTCGTCCGAGGCGGCTCCGGTTTCGGCTTCGCCTATCTCGTGCACGGCGTCCACGAGGCTCGCGCTCTCGGGGCTCACGCGGAAAAGGCGCTCGCCGTACTCGACCTTGTGCTTGCGCGTGGTAATGAAGTGCTCGGTCACAACGCCGTGGTGGTTTTCGGGGAGCATGAGATGGAAGTAGCGCCGCAAGACCGTAAGGTAACCCACGAAGGAGCCGGGCTTGAGAAACGTGCCCACGGCGGGAGGGAGGTCGTAGAGCCCCACGCCGGGGGAGAGAACGTCGAAGTGTCCCCTGTGGCCTTCGACCTCTTTCACGCTGCAGGTCCTGGGCTCTCCCATGAGCCTCAGCATGTCATGCTCTATGCTCGCCATGCTGTTTCCTGCCGCCTCCTAGATGTCGGTGAGATTGAAGAGGTCATGCACCGACCAGATCCTGGGGTTCTTGATCCTGCGGTACCCGATCGACTGGTAGCTCATCTCGACCATGGCCTCGAGATACTTCCTGAGCTCGCCCATATAGACGACTTCGTCGGTGTCCATCAGGGATGCCGACCGCACCGGGTCCATGTCCCGGGTGATGCGGTCCTCCACCGCCTGCATGCCATCTATTATCTTCTGGCGTTCTTTTTCATCCGTTTCGATTATCTCGAAGTTATCATCGAGCTTGGTGCGGTAGGCGCCTATGGCGAGCGTCCGCCCCTCCATCACGGCAAGCCGCGTTATGGGGGTCGAGAGCTGGAGCACGGGGTCATAGGCTATGCTGGACATGGCATAATACCCTGCGCCCGAGGCCTTCCTTAAGAGCACCGTGATCATGGGCACTGTATTGGTCGAGTTGGTGTAGAGGAGGTTGGAGCCGTAGCCCAGGAGCCCCTCCTTTTCCGCCTCCACGCCTATGTCGAAACCCGATATGTCCTGAAGCCAGACGATGGGGATGCCGTCGGAGTTACATGTCCGCGAGAACTCCGAGATCTTGGAGATGCCCTCGCGGTAGAGAATGCCGCCCGGGCGCTTCTGGTCAGGGTACTCCGTATGGTTTATGAGAAACTGGTTATTGGCCACTATGCCGACATAGAGCCCGCCTATGCGCGCGATCCCGGTTATCATCTCCTCGCCCTTGCCCGGTAGCACTTCCCAGAAGAGGCTCGAGTCCACGAGCCGCGCTATGACCTGGCGCGTGTCATAGGACATGCGGTAGTCGCTCGGGAAAATGCTCTTGAGTTCGCCCGTGTCAAAGAGCGGGTCGCCCGCATCGCCACCATACCTGTAGTACTCTGCAGCCGACCCGGGGAGTATGGATATGTCCCTCCGGATCATCTCTATCACGGCGGGGTCGTCGGGCCCGCGGAAGTCGGCGCAGTTGGAGAGGTGAACATGTATGTCGGCCCCGCCTATGGTGAGCGATGTGATGTTCTGGCTCTTGCCGCCCTTGATCAAGGCCGCGCCCGCGATCACCATGTATGCCTGCTCGGTCATATAGACGCGGTCGGAGATGATGGGCATGTAGCCGCCGCCGGCGATGCAGTCTCCGAACACCGCGGCGATCTGCGGGACGCCGTTAGCCGAGAGGAGGCTATTCATCATGAAGATGAAGGCCGCGCCCGTGGGCCCAGGGAAGGACCGGCTCTGCTCGGGCAGGAAGAGGCCGCTGCAGTCGATGAGGTAGATCACCGGGACGCGCAGTCTCATCGCGATGTGCTGGGCACGCTCGATCTTCTCGGGCGTCATGGGCCACCACGCGCCGGAGGCTACGGTGTTGTCGTTGGCGATGACCATGGTGTAGCGGTTCTTGACGCGCACGAAGGCGGTCACGACGCCGGCGCCCGGGCACTTTTTCTTGTTCTCGCCCTCTCCGAACTCCCGGCCGTAGTTTACGAAGGTCCCGATGGGGAGGATGTCGGTGCCCGGGTCTTTTAAGATCTCGAGGCGCTCCCACGTCGTGAGCTTGCCCTTCTTATGAACGCGCGCGACATACTCCTCGCCCCAGCCCGCCCTGACTTCCGCGCGCTTCTCGGCTATGGCCTTTTCGAGGTTCTCCATCGCCCCGGCGTTCGCCCGCGCGGCTTCCGGGCTCGCAAAAGTCTCGAGCTTTGAGCCTATCGGTTGAAGCAGCACCCTGGCCATAGTATCAACTCCCCCTGGCAGCAAGGAACTCCCCGACGAAACGCGTGGTGTAGGTTCCCTGCCTGAATTCGTCCGATGCCAGAATATCCAGATGAATGGGCACGGTGGTCTTGACGCCCTCGATCTTGAAATGCTTGAGCGCGTCTATGGTGTTCGCAATCGCCCTCGGCCTGTCCTCACCGCGCACTATGAGCTTGCATATGAGCGAATCATAGAAAGGAGGTATGGTGTAGCCGGCGCGTATGTGCGTATCCACGCGCACGTCCTCCGACGCCGGAGGCTCGAAGACCTTGAGGGTGCCCGGGTCGGGCCTGAAGCCCGCGGCGGGGTCTTCAGCGTTGATCCTGCATTCGATGGCGTGGCCGGTGAGCGTCACGTCTTCCTGTTTGATGCTCAAGGGGCAGTTGGCCGCTATGCGCAGCTGCTCCTTCACGATATCGAAACCCGTGACCATCTCGGTGACGGGGTGCTCGACCTGGAGGCGGGTATTCATCTCCATGAAGTAGAGGTTGCCGTCTTCATCGCGCAGGAACTCCACCGTGCCGGCGTTGACGTACCCGATTGCCGCGACGGCCTTGGCCACTTTCGCGCCCAGGTCGTTCCGGGTCTCTGTGGGCATCACGGATGACGGGGACTCTTCTATAAGCTTCTGATGGCTCCGCTGTATGGAGCACTCGCGCTCGCCGAGGTGGACGGCGTTTCCGAAGACGTCGGCGAGGATCTGAAACTCTATGTGTTTGCCGCGGGCGATGAACTTCTCCATATAAAGCGAAGGGTTGGCGAAGGCCTTCTCGGCTTCCATCGAGGCCTGGCTGAAGGCGTCCTTGAGCGCGCCTGCGTCTTCCACGATGCGCATGCCCTTGCCGCCCCCTCCGGCCGTGGCTTTAAGGAGCACGGGATAGCCCAGGCTCTCTGCCGCCTCCCGGGCGTGGTCGAGGTCGCGTATTGTCCCCTCCGAGCCGGGGATGGGGTCGAGCCCCAGCCCAATCATGGTCTCGCGTGCCCTGGCCTTGTCCCCCATGAGCCTGACGGCGTGGGGCGACGGGCCGATGAAGGTGACCTTGCTCTGCGCGCAGAGGGTTGAGAAGAGAGCATTCTCGGCGAGGAAGCCGTAGCCGGGGTGAAGGGCCTGGCAGTCGTTCTGAACCGCGGCCTGGACTATGGCCTCCATGTTGAGATACGAGTCGCTGCTCCTGGGGCCCCCGATGCAGACGGTCTTGTCGGCCGCTTCAAGATGGGGAGAGGTGCGGTCGGCTTCCGAGTGAACGGCAACCGTCCTGACGCTCATCTCCTTGCAGGCCCGGATGACCCGGAGGGCTATCTCGCCCCGGTTGGCTATGAGTATGCTTCTGAACACTATTTCTCCCTGCCAGAATGGTTCCGGTTGGCTGCAATAAACCGCTCACCAGCCTAGCATCGCTCTCCCCGCAAATCAACAAAAAGACTGGTCCCGTGAAACACGGCCGGGGCCACGTGCGTATAACCTATTGGGACGCCGGCTGATGGAACGCCGGCTGACGGGCGCTTGTCCACCGAGACGCGAGTCTATATAGCTTGATTGCACACGCCCGGTGGTTTAGAGTGGTGGCAGGAGACAGGCAATGACCGAAAAGGAGGTAGTGAAATGGCATTCTTCAAGAACATTGTGAACTTCAGTCTCGGGGCTTTCAGTCTGACCAGGGACAAGATCGAGGAGTGGGTGGACGAGGCCATCAAGCGGGGCGAGATTTCGGCCGCCGACCGGGCCGAGACCATCGACGAACTCCAGCAGAAGGCCCAGAAGGCCACGGCGGACCTTAAGAACATCATCGACGAGCGCGTCGAGACTGTAGCCAACAAGCTCACGCGCAAGGACGAGTTCGACAGGCTCCAGGCTGAGATCGACGCCCTAAAGGCCAAGATAGCTGACCTCGAGAAGGGCGACAAGAAGACCGCCAAGTAGGAAATGCCTCAGCCTTGACAAGGTAGATCAGCGGTGCCGACTCTAAGCATCCAGCGGAGACTCCAGCGCATAAAGCGCTTCCGGGATATCTCGTTTGTACTGGCCAAGTACGGCTTCGACGAGATCCTGGGGCGCGCTCACCTTCCTCTGCAGATCAAGGCGGCTCTCCACAAGCCCATCGGCAAGGTCAACACCAGCCCGGAGCGGCTCAGGCTGGCGCTCGAGGAGCTGGGCCCCACATTCATCAAGTTCGGCCAGACGCTGAGCACGAGGTCCTACCTGTTCCCGGCAGACTACTCCAGGGAGATTGCAAAGCTGCAGGACGAGGTCAAGCCTCTGCACTTTGAGGCCGTACGGGATGTCGTCATCGCCGAGCTCGGCAAACCGCTCGACGAGGCTTTCGCGGCGTTCGACCCCGCGCCGTTTGCATCCGCCTCCATTGCCCAGGTGCACAGGGCGAGGCTCAAGACCGGCGAGGAAGTCGTCGTCAAGGTGCAGCGGCCCGGTGTGCGCCAGGCGCTTGCTACCGACATCATGATCCTCGAGGATGTCGCCCGGCTCCTTGAAGAACACGTGCCTGAGTCCAGGATGTATGATCCTTCGGGCATCGTGCGCGAGTTCAAGCGCACCTCCAAGCGTGAAGTGGATTTCGGTGTCGAGCGCGCCAATATCGAGGTCTTCAGGCGCAACTTCGCCGGCAGCGAAGAGGTTCGTGTCGAGAAGACATATGGGGACTACTCGACGTCGCGTGTGCTCACGGTCGAGTTCATCGACGGCATAAAAATATCGGATGTGGACCGTCTGAGAGAGGCCGGCGTGGACACCTCGGCCGTGGCGAGAATAGGCGCGAGAGCGGTACTCAAGCAGGTTTTCGAGGACGGCTTCTTCCACGCCGACCCGCATCCGGGGAACCTCTTCGTCTTGAGGGACGGGAGGATCGCGCCCGTCGACTTCGGCATAGTCGGGCGGCTCACGGACGACGATATGGATAACCTCTCGGATCTCTTCAGAGGGGTCGTGAAGAAGGATCCGGACAGGATGCTCAGGGTGATGGAAAGACTCGATGTAATCCCGCAAGGCGTGAGCAAGCGCGAGGTTGTCGAAGACCTTATGCTGCTCATCGACAAGTACGGCACGATGAGCCTCGGCCAGGTCAATATGAAAGAGCTGCTGTCAGACGCGATGTCTTTTCTTGCGATGTACCGGATCAGGATGCGGACCGAGTTCCTCCTCCTGGGGAAATCACTGGGCGTATATGAGGAGGTGGGCAGAGTGCTCGATCCGGACTTCAATATGCTCGAGGAGGCCAGGCCGTTTGTGGAGCGACTCGTCAGGAAGAAATACACGATCTCGGGCCTGCTGGGGGGCCGGGCCTCGCACGCGGGTGATCTGATCAGCCAGATCGCGTCCATCCCGGGCGACCTGGCGAGCCTGATAGGCGTGGCGAAGGCCGGAAAACTCCGCATCGAGTTCGAACACCGCGGGCTCGAGAAGCTCACGAGCGAGTTCGAGAAATCGAGCAGCCGTATCTCATTCAGCATGCTGGTCGCTGCGCTCATCGTGGCATCCTGTCTCATAATGGTCTTCGGCAAGGAGGCGGTTCCCTACCATCGGGCGCTGGGAACCGGCGGATTCCTCTTCGCCGCCATAGTGGGACTCTGGCTCCTCATCGACACCATCCGCTCGGGCAGAGTCTGACGTGGGAGCCGAGGGGGCAGCGGGTTCGGAGCTCCTCAAGCTCGTCGCCATATTCTGGACGGCCTTTCTCATAGGGCTCTCCGGGGCCCTGGTCCCGGGTCCGGTACTCAGCGTGACCATAAAGGAGGCCGGCCGCAGGGGCGCCAGGGCCGGTCCGCTCATCACGCTCGGCCACGGCATAGCCGAGATCGCAATCACCATAGCTCTTGTCGCAGGGCTCTCGGCCTTCCTCAATAACACCACCCTCCGCATGGTCATCGCCATCGCGGGGGGCGCCGTCCTCTGCTACATGGGTTTCAGCATGATGCGGAGCGTGAGGACTGTCGAGCTCGATCTCGCCGCGTCCGACGAGGGCGGCAGGGCGGGAACGGGATTGACTCCCGTGCTGCTCGGCATGTCGGCAACCGTCTCAAACCCCTACTGGTTCGGCTGGTGGGGGAGCATTGGCGCCGGGCTCATCGTGGCATCCTCCGCCCTGGGAGTCAAGGGCATCACCGCCTTCGTCACCGGCCACGTGCTTTCCGACCTTGTATGGTACAGCGCCGTTTCGTATCTTGTGTCGCTGGGGCTGAGCCGCGGACGGGCGCGCTGGTACAAGGCCCTGTTCGCGGTGTGCGGCGTTTTCCTGATAGTGGTGGGAGCGCTTTTCATAAGGTACGGGTTCAGGATTACCCGATGAGAGTCACATGAATCTAGTCTGGTCACCCAAATACCAGGTGGACCTCCTGGGACATATCTTTCCCGTCGCCAAGTACCGGCTGACCCGGGAGGCCGCGCTCGAGACGGGGATCGTCTCCCCGGGAGACCTTGTCGAGGCACCGCGCGCCACGCGGGAGGATCTCCTCCTGGCCCACACGCCCGAATACATCGACGATCTTCTAGGCCTCAGGTGGACGTACCGTACGGAGCGCTCCGAGATGGCGCTCACCGCCGAGATCGTGGAGGCCTACATATACTCGGCGGGCGGCACGACCGAGACCGCCAGGCTCGCGCTGGATGCCGGCGCCTGCGTTCACCTGGGAGGCGGCTTCCATCACGCCTATCCCGACCATGCCGAGGGCTTCTGCTACATAAACGACGTGGGCGTGGCCATCGGGAGAATGAGGGCCGACGGGTTGGTCTCCAGGGTGGCGGTCATCGACTGCGACCTGCACCAGGGTAACGGGACGGCCTTCATGTTCTCCGGCGAGCCCGACGTCTTCACATTCTCGATTCACCAGGAGAACAACTACCCCATGAAGGAGAAGAGCGACCTCGACATCGGACTCCCGGACGGGGCCGATGACAGCCGCTATCTCCGCGAGCTCGGGGTCGTCCGTGAGATCCTCGATAGCCACGGGCCGGAGATCGTGTTCTATCTGGCCGGAGCGGACCCCTACCGGGACGACCAGCTGGGCGGACTGGCGCTCACCAAGGACGGCCTTCGCCGGCGCGACCGGCTGGTGTTCGAGGCCTGCGCCGACCGCGGGATTCCGGTCGCTGCGGTGCTTGCCGGCGGCTATGCCGAAGACGTCATGGACGATGTCGATATTCACCTGGCCACGATCCAGGAGGCCCTCGCATACAGGTCAAAAAGTGGGGAACCGCCGTCATAGACGGTTGTTATATAGACCTGTAGGTCGAGTAATATTCAGAAGAGCCAATTCCCGGGAGGAAATCGAAAGGAGAGGGCATTATGGAAGTCGATATCCTGGCGCTGAATGAGAGAATACGAAAAGAGAGCGCTTTCGTGGGGGATATTCTAAAGCAGGTCGAGAGCGTGATCGTCGGGCAGAAGTACGTCATCGAGCGCCTGCTCGTGGCGCTCATCTCCCAGGGCCACGTGCTCATAGAGGGCGTTCCCGGTCTTGCCAAGACGCTCGCGGTGAAGACGCTCTCGGACACCATCCAGACCAGGTTCCAGCGCATACAGTTCACGCCCGACCTCCTTCCGGCCGACCTCGTGGGAACCCTTATCTTCGACCAGAAGGAGGGCGTCTTCAAGCCGCGCAAGGGCCCCATCTTCGCCAACCTCATACTCGCCGACGAGATCAACCGGGCGCCGGCCAAGGTTCAGAGCGCGCTCCTCGAGTCAATGCAGGAGCGGCAGGTCACCATCGGCGATACGACTTACAAGATGGACGAGCCCTTTCTCGTCATGGCCACGCAGAACCCCATCGAGCAGGAGGGGACATATCCGCTGCCCGAGGCGCAGGTCGACAGGTTCATGCTCAAGGTCCGGATCGACTACCCGGGGCGCGATGAGGAGTTGGAGATCCTGAGGCGCATGACCAGAGGCGCTGCGCCCGAGGTCAGGGGCGTCGTGACTCCCGAGCAGATCATCAGGGCCCGGAAGACGATTTACGACATATACGTCGACGAGAAGATCGAAAACTACATAGTCGATATCGTCATGGCGACACGCAAGCCCTCCGGGTTCGGGCTGGAAGACCTCGAGCCTCTCATCGAATACGGAGCATCGCCCAGGGCGACCATTTATCTCACCATCGGCGCCAAGGCTTTCGCTTTCTTAAGGGGGCGCGGCTACGTGACGCCGGAGGACGTGAGGGCCATCGGTATGGAAGTCCTCAGGCATCGCATAATCCCCTCATATGAGGCCGAGGCCGAGGAGATAAGCACGGAGACCATGATCGGCAAGATCTTCGACGCCGTGGAGATACCTTAAGGAGCGGGCCGCATGTGACGCGGCCTGAAGTCATGCGGCTGCACGGGAAGCGGCCTGAAGTCATGCGGCTGCACGGTGTACGGTTTCAAGTGCCGCGGCCGGGAGAGTGAAGTGATTCCAAGGGAAGTTCTCGAAAAAGTAAGGCGCATTGAGATAACCACCAGGTCGATGGTGCGGGAGACCTTCGCCGGGCATTACTCGAGCATCTTCAAGGGCCGGGGGATGGAGTTCGACGAGGTCCGCGAGTACCAGCCGGGCGACGACATAAGGACAATCGACTGGAACGTGACGGCGCGGACCGGGTGGCTTCACGTCAAGAAATACGTTGAGGAGCGGGAGCTCACCGTCCTCATAATTTTCGATGCCAGCGGCTCGTTCGACTTCGGAACAAGCTTGAGGCTCAAGCGTGAGCTCGCCGCCGAGGTCGGCGCGGTGCTGGCGTTCTCGGCCATCAGGAACAACGACAAGGTGGGGCTCCTGATCTTCACCGACAGGATAGAGGGTTTCATCCCGCCGCGCAAGGGCACCAAGCATGTGCTGCGCATCATCCGCGAGATACTGCATTTCAAGCCAACGTCCAGGGGTACGAAGATCTCCCAGGCCCTCGAGTACGCCATGAGGGTCATCAAGCGCCACAGCGTGATGTTCGTTATCTCGGACTTCCGCGACGAAGGCTATGAGAAGGCGCTCACGGTCGCGAACCGCAAGCATGACGTCGTCGCGGTCACCGTGGGCGACCCCAGCGAATACGATATGCCGCCGGTCGGGCTCATAGAGGTGGAAGACGGCGAGACCTCCGAAAGGCTGGTGCTTGACCTCAGGAATGAGAAGAGCGCCGCTCACTTCCGCCACATCAATGCCGAGCTCGCAGGCGAGAGGAAGTCAGCGTTCTCGCGCGCGAGGGTCGACGAGATCAGCCTGGGCACGGAGCGCGACTACGCGGAGCCCCTCGTGCGTTTCTTCAGGGAAAGGGAGCGGCGTTTCAAATGGCGATACTGAGGAACATGGCCCTGTACACTTGCGCGGCCATCGCGCTGGCGCTGCTGGCGGGGGCGCCCGCCGCAGTGGGGCAGGAGAGCGCCGGTGAGGCCGCGGAGCCTGCGAGCGCCGCCGCGACGGCCGGGCCGGTAAGGGTCGGCGCGACAGTCGACAAGCGGGTGATCGCAATAGGGGACACCGTGAGTCTCAACCTCGATATCGAGTGGGAGAGCGGCGTGGAGGTCAGGCCGGTAGCGGCCCGGGAGAAGCTCGGGGAATTCATAGTGAGGGACGTAAGGGAGGGCGCGGTTCGGGCCGAGGGCGAGGGGTTCACCCGCAGGGTGTCGTTGCTGCTCACGATATTCGAAGTCGGCGAGCATGCCGTGCCCCCCGTGCCGGTGCTCTTCACGGACGCCGACGGCAGGCCGGGGCGGGTGGAGACCGCGCCGGTGGATATAACTGTCGAGAGCGTGCTTCCCGAGGAGGCCGGTGAGATTCGCGACATCAAGCCCCCGCTGTCGGTGGCCCGGAGATGGAAGGAGATCATACTGAGCTATGCGCTCCTCGTCGGGCTCGCAGGGGCCGCAGCGACGAGCGTGCTGGTTTCCGTAAAGAAGAAGAGCGAGATGGAAGCTCTGGCCAGGAAGATCTGGGACAGGGTGACGGGCCCGGTCCGTGCGCTTGTCGCCTGGCTGCTGACGGCTTTCGGCCTCAAGAAGAAACCGGTGCCCGAAACCTACGATATAGAGATCGCCGGGTTAGGCATGGACCCCGGGCTGGCGGCCATGCAGGAGCTGGCCAGGGTCGATGCTCTGGGCCTGGTCGGCCAGGGCCTCATCAAGGACCTCTACACACTGGTCTCAGAGGTCCTGAGAAGATACATAGAGAGAAAGTACGGCGTGCTCGCCATGGAGCTTCCCACGACGTTCATCATGAAAGCCATCGCCGGACGCGGTCTCATGTCGGGCTGCTACGACGGCGTGCGCGAAGTGCTCCAAGAGTGCGATCTCGTTAAATTCGCAAGGTATGTCCCGCCGGACGAAGAGGCCGGGGGGCTTACCTCGAGAGCGCGAGAAATAGTGCGGGCGACCTCGGAGACGCGCCCGGCGAGCGTGGACCTGGAGGCGTAATGAGATTCGAACAGCCCCTGATGCTCTTTCTCCTGGCCGTGATACCGCTGCTCTACAGGTTCGGCTACAGGGAGGGGAGCGCAAGGCGCACGGCGGTCGCTTATACCGACCTCGGGGTGCTCGGCGGCCGGGTCAGGACCAAGAACTCCGTGCGGGCCGTTACTTTCTGGGTGAGGGTAGTCGCCGTCGTCGCCATCATCTTCGCCCTCGCCCGGCCGCAGCTCGAGCACGGCTATGAGACCGTGGAAACAGAGGGCATAGACATCATGCTCGCACTGGACATATCCGGGAGCATGCGCGCCGAGGACTTCAAGCCGCGGAACAGGATTTACGTTGCCAAGCAGGTGGTCGGCGACTTCTTGACCAGAGTCTCGACCGACCGCGTCGGTCTGGTGGCCTTCGCGGGCAAGAGTTTCACGCGCTGCCCGCTGACACTGGACTACGCCGTTTTCAAGTCGCTCCTGGAAGGCCTTGACGTCGGCCTCGTGGAGGACGGGACGGCCATCGGACTCGCGCTGGCCAACTCGGTCGCCAGGCTCAAGGACTCGGAGGCCAAGAGCAAGATCATCATACTTCTTACAGACGGCGTGAACAACAAGGGCGAGATCGACCCGCCGACCGGCGCGAACCTCGCAGCCGCCGCCGATATAAGGGTCTACACTATCGGGGTCGGCAAGCAGGGCGGCGCGCCCGTGCCCGTCGTGACGCCCGACGGCCGGAAGGTCTACGCCCGGAACGCCGACGGCAGCCTGTACATGACCGAGCTCGATGAAGATACGCTCAAGGACATCGCCCAAAGGACCGGCGGCAAGTACTACCGGGCCACCGACGAGCAGGCGCTCGACGAGATTTACAAGCGAATACTCGATATGGAAAAGACGGCCTTCAGCGTCAAGAGCTTCAGGCAGCGAAAGGAAGTCGCCAAATACATACTGCCGGCCGGCCTGGCGGTGCTGCTCTGCGAGGTCCTGCTCCTGGGCGTCGTATGGCGCAAGATACCATAGGTAAGAGACATGGAATTCGGCAATCCGACAGCGTTCTACTTCATGGCACTGGCCGCGGTGGCGGCGATCATTCTCATTTATGAGATAGCATGGTCCGACAGGACCGTCCACAGGCTCGTAGCGCATGAGGTATTCAAGAAAACCGTGGCCGGTTACTCGCGCAAGAGGAAGATCGCCAAGCGCGCGCTGCTGGTGGCTGTAATGGCCCTGGTCATTCTGGCCTGGGCGATGCCGCGCCTGGGTCGGGGACTGAGGGTGGTGAAGCGGGAGGGGTCCGACGTCGTTATCGCTCTCGATGTCTCGGCGAGCATGTACGCTGAAGATATCGAGCCCAACCGGATTGAGGCCGCCAAGCGCGGCATGTCGAGCCTGGTATCGCAGCTCGTCGACCACCGCATCGCGCTGGTGGGCTTCGCCGGAGACGCCTTCGTGCACTGCCCGCTGACGCTGGATCACGGCGCACTCCTGATGTTCCTCGATTTCTTGAGGCCGGGGCTCGTCTCGGAGCAGGGAACGGACATATCGAGGGCGATAGAGGAGTCGCTGCGGGCGCTGAATACTTCGGACAAGGGCCGGTCGATCGTGCTCGTGACCGACGGCGAAGACCACGGGCCGAGTTTGGATGAAGCCATCGAAGATGCCAGGGCGCGCGGCGTGAAGATATTCGTCGTCGGCGTCGGTACCGAGAATGGCGAGCCCATACCGCTTAAGGACGCCGAGGGCAACGTGCTTGACTACAAGCGCGATGAGAAGGGCGACGTTGTAGTGTCCAGGATGGACATGGGAACGCTGCGGCGGCTCGGCCGAGAGACCGGCGGGGACGCTTTCGTGCTGACCCTCGGGGGGAAAGAGATATCACAGATCGCCCGGGCGATTACTTCGCTCGAAAAGGGCGTGCTGGAAGAGCGGAGTTTCGAGTCGTATATGGAGTTCTTCCAGCTCCCCCTCGGCCTCGGGCTTCTGCTTCTCGTGATAGAGTGTTTTGTAGGCGACAGGGTGCGTGAAGATGACTAGACAGGGAATCGGCGGAATGGGCCTGATCACGCTGATGCTTCTTCTGGCCGCCGCGCTCATGGCGGCCACTCCCGCATCGGCGCTCAGGTTCAGCGACAGGCTCCACTCAAGTGTCGAAAAGGGCAATGCGCAGTACAGCCAGGATGAGAACGAGGGCGCACTCGATTCCTACATGCGGGCTCAGCGTGAGGACTCGACGCACTCCGTACCCTATCTGAACGCCGGTGATGCGCTCTACCGGATGGGCAAGTATGATGAAGGGGCCATGCAGTTCTTCAAAGCGACCAAATCCATGGCTGAAAGCGTCGCGTCGATGGGTTACTATAATCTGGGTAATACGTTCTATAAGAAGGGAGATATGCAGTCAGCGGCGGAGGCGTACAGGCGGTCGCTGCTGATGGACCCCGATGACGAAGATGCCAAGCACAACCTGGAGCTCGTGATGAGGCTTATGGAGGAACAGCCTCAGCAGCAGGACCAGCAGCAGCAGGACCAGGAGCAACAGGACCAGCAGCAACAGGAACAGCAGCAGCAGGACCAGCAGCAACAGGACCAGCAGCAACAGGACCAGCAGCAACAGGACCAGC
>CAZSBE010000071.1:0-14862 GCA_964604955.1 uncultured bacterium | reverse complement strand
ATCCACATGCGCCCGATACCTTGAGTTGCGACCTCTGGGTTATGAGCCCGCCGATGGTGGTGGAGATTGTGCATTTCAAGACCTGACCCCAGCAGTTAGAGCTGCTTGAGCAGCGAGTCGGCGGTGAGCACATAGGCGAATGCATACGCCAGGTTCTTGAGGGCTGCTACATGGAGCTCGGGCTCGGAACTCGCCGTGGCGTCGGCGAGGAAGAACACGCGGAAGTCCCGCATGAAGGCGTCGCGCGCCGTGCTCTCGCAGCAAACATTGCTGAGTATGCCGGTGACGATGAGGTCGGTGGCGCTCATCCCCCGGAGCACGACCTCGAGGTCGGTGTTATAAAAGGCGCTGTAGCGGTGTTTCCAGATGACACGCTCGCCTTTTCGGGGCGCAAGGGCCCCGAATATCTCAGCGCCTTTCCTGCCCTTGATGAGGCATCTGCCCGACTTGATCTCGGGCCACCACTCGGCCGTCATGCCGCCGTCCACGGCGGGGTCCTCGTGCCGGTGCCCCGTGTAGATGATGGGTATGCCCGCTTCCCGGGAGGCGGCGATGACGCGCTTCACATTGGGGACGATGTCTTCGGCGTTATGGAAGAAGTCGAGGCCGCTCCCGGAAAGGAACTCGTTTTGCATGTCGATCACAAGCAGGCAGGCCTTCTTTTTCCTCAAGGTCATCCTGTGGATGTTGTAGGGGGCGATCTCGCGCATCCACTCGGAGGTTCTGTCCGTCCACATATGCCGCTATCCTCCCCGGAGCCATAAGGATACCCTAATCATGCGGGAGTTCAACAGGGTTTTGGACGATGGAGGGTTCTGGGTGAAGGACAGGCGCCGGACCAGCGCCGGAGCTGGTCGGGCCGGGCAGCGGGAGGGGCATCGTACGGGCCACCCGGTCGAGCAGGGCGTCGGGGAAGATCCCCGCGGTTGCGGTGGGGTATAATCATCCCTCAGCGGTGAGTCGGTACAACGTGTGCTTCCCGGTAGAGCGGCGCTAGGTCCCTGATAAACCTGGAGTTATCTTCTCCGGGTCATGGGTCGGCCGCAACAGATCAGCCTGCTGATGCCCAGGCCCTCATTGGTGATGGCGACTTCCACGCCGCAGAGCGCGCATGAATACGCTGCCTTCGGCCTGGCTATCGGTTTGGGTCTGGACACTCTGTGCTTGGCTGCTATGGTGGTGCTCTTCCTGGTGGTCTTCCTGACAGTCGCTTTTTTCTTGGGTCTCGCGGCCGCTTTCTTCCTCACGACCTTCTTCTTCGCGGTTTTCTTCCTGGCTTTCTTCGTGACTTTCTTCTTGGCCTTCCGGGCGGTCTTACGCCTGCTGGTCTTCTTGGTCACTTTCCGCCGCGCAGTTTTCTTTTTGGCGGCCTTCTTCCTGGCCGGTTTCCTCTTCGCGGTCTTCTTCCTGGTGCTCTTCTTACTCCTTCGAACTGCCATGAACTCACCCCCTTTTGGTCGAACCCGCTGAAGCCGAGACAAGTATATTAGGCCTTTGATTTGTGTCAAGATTTACTTTAGAATGCTGATAGAATGTTTATCTATGGGGAGGTTGCATGAGACTGCTAGAGAGCCCGCGCGGCTGGCCGGGTATTTTATTGATTTTGTTGCTGTTAACGGCATTCTGGGCGCTCCCGGCGGCCTGTGATCCAGGATCTGCGGCGGGCGGGCCGGGACCCGCGGCTGGCGGTCCTGGCGCCGGGGCTGGCGATCAGGGATCTGCTGCCGGCGATCGGCGCGTGATCCAGGGCGTCCAGGGTTTTCCCCTCGACTACGACTCAGGCAACATGGCCCTTCACGCCCTTTCCTCCTGCCTCACGGCGACCGGGAGCGCGGGCGGCTACTACGCGCTCGTCGGGCTCTCCAGGTCAGCCTTCAAGTTCGTCTACGATACTACCGAGGCGTATGAGCCCCTCCGGGACCTGTATCCGGTCGATGTGCTGCAGCTGGCCGCCAGGGCCCAGGGGCATCCCGACAGCCACTGGGAGACGAACAGGTCAATTAACACAGTTAAGTCATTGATAAAACTAGAAATAGACAGCGGTCGCCCGGTGATCGCCCCCTTCCTGAAGAACGACGCCTATCACGGCTTCTTCATAATCACGGGCTACGATTACGGGAAGAACATATTCTACCTGCAGGGGGCCCTGGGGCTTGACTCGGGCTATGTGAGCGTGCCCATACCGGATTACTGGGACGGCCCTACCGCCAGCCCGGCAGGGTGGGCCAGAAACCCCGTGTTCCTGCTGGGCGGGACACTGAATGAACCTGAGCGAAAGGGGGCCGACGAGCGGAAGTCGGTCAAGATGGGCATCCGGCTCTACAGGGGCGGGACGCTGGAATACGGCACGCAGCCCGGCGAGTACGAGTACATGGCTGCGCCGGGGCCGCACCGGGCCCACTACGGCCTGCCCGCCTATGAGGTCCTGTCCGCGGATGTCGGGACGGAGCCGGTGCTTGTGGAAAGGGGCGGCGCAGAAGCCGTCAACTTCGGTCTGCTGTGGCGCCTTGACGCCCAGCTGGGCCAGCTCGATCACGACAGGTTCCACGGCGCCACCTATATGCGGGGAGTTTCGAGATACCTCCGGTTCGATGAGAGAATGCTCTTAAGCGAGATCACTGAGAACTTCGAAAGAACGGTGACGGATGTCCGGGCCTTAAGGAAGATGTTCTTTGACATAGTCCCGGAGCGGCTCGCCGGCCCCGAGGACGTAGCGGGGTACGTCGAGCGCGAGAACTCAATCGTGTACAGGATCCCCGACGCAGAGGGCCTGGCCCCGGGACTCGAATCCCTGGGGCTGGCGACGTACGCTACGCCCTGGGGAACCGTGGTGGTTCTGGACTCGCCCGAGAAGCGGCTCCGGGCGAAAGTGCTCGTGAAAAGCATTGCCTCCCGCGAGAAAAACTCGTTGTATGTGATGGAGGACATAGTCGAGCATATCGGCAGGCCGAATCCGGAGGCGCTCCAGCCCGATAGTGAATAGCAGGGAGGTGCTTGCGTTGGACAAGAGACAGCTCGGAAAGACCTCGAAGAAACTCGCTGCCATGTGCCGGAAGAGCAGCTTCTTCCGGTGCGCGAGCAAGTATTCGGTGCCGTCGGACGAATCCGTAAGGGACATACTCGCCAAGTTCCAGGAAGTGCTGTTCATAGGCTATTTCGGCAAGCAGGAGATTCCCGACTGGGACCTGGAGCCGCATCTGCACGTGCTGATGTCGCAGCTCTTCGAGGCGCTGGCCAGTCAGATCGCCAAGAGCCTCGTGCACGAATGCAAGCTCCCGAGGGAGAATTGTGACCGCTGCCGCTCCAACGGCGAGAAGAACGCGGCCGAGATCATCGGCAAGATCCCCAGGATACGCAAGGTGCTTGAGGGCGACGTGCAGGCCGCCTACGACGGCGACCCGGCCGCCAAGAGCTTCGATGAGATCATCTTCTCCTATCCCGGCCTCAGGGCCATTATGGTTCACAGGATCGCGCATGAGCTATACGTGCAGGAGGTGCCCCTGCTTCCGAGGATCATGTCGGAATACGCGCATGCCATAACCGGCATCGACATACATCCCGGCGCCACCATCGGCCTGAACTTCTTCATAGACCACGGCACAGGCGTCGTGATCGGCGAGACCACGTTGATAGGCAACAACGTCAAGATCTATCAGGGCGTCACGCTCGGCGCGCTGAGCTTTCCCAAGGACGAGCGCGGCAATCTCCTCCGGGACATCAAACGCCACCCGACGCTCGAAGACAACGTGACCGTCTACTCCGGCACGACCATACTCGGCGGGGATACGGTGATCGGCCGGGGCTCGACCGTGGGCGGCAATGTCTGGCTCACCAAGAGCGTGCCCCCCGGGACCAAGGTGGTCATCAAGACGCCCGAGCTCAGAATGAAGGGCGAGCTCCTGGGGCATGCCAGGCCCGGCGAGAGCATGGTGGGAGTCAAGGCGAGAAGAGTCGGGAAGAAGAAGCCCACGGGAAAGAGAGCCGTGGGGAAGGGTGTGTCGAGGAGCGGCGCGCGCGGGAAGCAGGCTGTGAAGAAGAACTCCCCCGGTAAGGCGGCCGGCGGGAGATCGGCGGGAGATAAGAGCGTGCGCGGCAAGGCGGTTGTGAAGAAGACCGTCGGGAAGCGGGCGGCAACAGGGAAGACCGCGAGGCGCAGGTAGGCCTGGCGCTGCACATAATAAGATATAGAGAAGAAGGCCCCGCGCCGGGCGAGGGGCCCTCGATGTCTGTATGGGGCCGGGCCGCTAGGAGACCGACTTCTTGACGTAGTTCAAGAGCCCCCCCTCGAGGACTATGTCGCGCTGCCTCTCGGAGAGGTCATACACGCCCTTGATCTCGACACCCTTGGTCTTGTTCACAAGCGTGAGCGGCTCGTTCTTCTTGATGCTGTCCCTCACGTTCTCGACCACGATCTCATCACCGCTGTCGATCCTGTCATAGTCCTCAGGATTTTCGAAGGTGATGGGGATGATGCCGAAGTTTATGAGGTTTGCCTTGTGAATTCTCGCGAACGACTTGACGAGAACCCACTTTATGCCCAGGAACATCGGCGCCAGCGCCGCATGCTCGCGGCTCGATCCCTGGCCGTAGTTCTCGCCGCCCACGAGAAAGCCCCCGCCGGCCTCCTTGCAACGGGCCGAGAAGGTCGGGTCGACGATCTCGCAGACATGCTCCGCTATGGCGGGTATATTGGACCGCAAGGGGAGTATCTTCGCCCCGGCGGGCATGATGTGGTCGGTCGTGATGTTGTCGCCCATCTTGAGCAGCACCTGGCCCTCGAGCCTGTCGGGCATGGGCTTGTTCACCGGTAGCGGCTTGATGTTGGGGCCGCGCACTATCTCGACCTTGCTCCCGTCGGCGGGGGGCGGGATTATCATGTTGTCGTTGATGACGAATTTCTCGGGCACCTTGACGACGGGAGGCTTACCCAGCTTTCTGGGGTCGGTGAGTACGCCTTTCAGGGCCGTGGCGATGGCCGTCTCGACGCTGGTGAGATAGACCTTGGCGTCGGCGGTTCCGCTTCTCCCCTCGAAGTTCCGGTTATGCGTCCTTATGGACACGCCGCCCGACGGGGGCGAGGCGCCCATGCCGATGCACGGCCCGCACGCTGACTCGAGTATTCTGCCGCCGGCCGCGATCACCTTCTCGAGAGCGCCGGTCCTGGCCATCATCTCGAAGACCTGCTTGGAGCCGGGGCCGACGACGAGGCTCAGACCCGCCGCGACGGTCTTGCCCGCGAGCATCTCGGCCGCGAGCATCATTTCCTTAAGCGACGAGTTGGTGCAGCTCCCGATCGCGACCTGGTCGACCTTCATGCCCTCGAGGTCGCGGACCTTGACGACCTTGTCGGGATTGAAGGGCTGCGCAATATTGGGCTCGAGCGCGCCTAGGTCGATGTCCAGGGTCTCATCGTAGGCCGCGTCGGGGTCGGGGAGGATCTCGGTCCAGTCATCGCCCCTTCCCTGGGCTTTGAGAAATTCCCTGGTGACATCATCACTCGGGAAGATCGAGGTGGTCGCGCCGAGCTCGGCGCCCATATTGGTTATGGTTGCGCGCTCGGGAATGCTGAGCGACTTGACGCCCTCGCCGCCATATTCCATGACCTTGCCGACGCCGCCCTTGACGGTAAGTATTCTGAGGACTTCGAGAATGACGTCCTTCGCGGCAACCCAGGGCTGGAGTCTGCCCTTAAGGTTAATGAGCACGATCTTGGGGCTGGTGAGATAGAAGGGGTAGCCGGCCATCGCCGCCGCGACGTCGAGCCCCCCGGCGCCGATTGCGATCATGCCTATGCCGCCGCCCGTGGGCGTGTGGCTGTCCGACCCGAGCATCGTCCGGCCGGGCACGCCGAAACGCTCGAGGTTGACCTGGTGGCAGATGCCGTTTCCGGGCCGCGAGAAGTAGAGACCGTACCTGGCTGCGATGCTCTGCAGGAAACGGTGGTCGTCGGCGTTCATGTAGGCGGTCTGCAGCGTGTTATGATCCACGTAGCTTACCGAGAGGTCGGTTCTGACCCGCGGTATGCCCAGCGCCTCGAACTGCAGGTATGCCATGGTGCCTGTGGCGTCCTGGGTGAGGGTCTGGTCGATCCTGATGGCGATGGGGTTACCGGGTCCCATCTTGCCTTCGACGATGTGCTTCTCGATTACTTTCTGCGCTACTGACTTGCCCATAACCGCTCCTCCGCGTTACAACCGACATCCGACCTTTATACGATTATCACCGTTCGACGTCCCCAAAACCTATCACAAAACCGCGGCCTACTCAAGTGGTCTGGTTGTCATAATCGCCCGCCCGGACGGCCCGCGGGCATACTGCCTATTGCACGCGGCCGGAGTGGTGTGTTAAGTTGACGCAGTTGACCCCAAGGGAGGTATCAGTGGGCTTGTTCTCAAGGACGGCCGGGCGCATTCTCATATTCTGCCTGATCTCGGCCGCGTTTCTCGTTGTCACCGGCTGCGGCGAGGGCAAGGATGGCGGCGATGCGAAAGCCACCCGCGGGGTCCTGAGGAAGAGGCTCGAGGCGATCCGCTCGGTGCCCTATACCCAGGTCACCTCGGACGATGCCGATTCCGTTGAGTCGGGCGTCGTGATCTACGACCGCGACCGCGCCTGGCGCGGATACAACCTCCACTGCAGCCTGATCCACAGCGAGGCCTATCTCACCGACATGGAGGGCAACATCGTAAACCGATGGACCTACCCTCCCAGGCAGGGCTACATGTGGGAACATGTCGACATGCTCACCAACGGCGACCTTCTGGTCATCAGGAAGTTCTTCGAGCTCATACGGCTCGACTGGGACTCCAACCCGATCTGGGTGCGCGACGTGGCCGGGCATCACGAGATCACGATGGGGCCTGACAGCTGCATATACGTGGTGGTCAAGGAATTGAGGGTCCACAGGCGCATGCGCCTGAGATTCCCGGCAATCGTGCGGCTCGACCAGGACGGAAACGAACTCGAGAGATGGTCGACCTATGAGCACCTGGACGATATCAAGGCCAAGTTCGACCAGCGGCCGTTCATCGACACTATTCTCGACAGCCTCATCGGGGACCAGGTGGACCCGGAGACCTGGGAGCCGCGTACGGCTTTTGCCGAGTCGGTCTGGAACGACATCGCGGTCTGGCCCCGCAGATACGACCAGTTTCACATGAACACCATCAACTTCATTCCCGATAACCCCGTGGGCCGGCGGGACCCGAGGTTCAGGGAAGGCAACATCCTCATCTGCTTCCGGAACATCAACCAGATCGGCGTGCTGGACTGGGACAAGAAGGAGATCGTGTGGACCTGGGGTCAGGGCCACCTGGACTGGCCCCATTACCCCGTAATGGTCGAGAACGGGAACATCATGATCTTCGATAATGGGACCAGGACGCGCAAGTACAGCCGGGTGATCGAGCTCAATCCGGTGACCGAGGAGATCGAGTGGGAATACGTCGCCGACCCGCCGCAGGCTTTCTATTCTCCAGAGAAAGGCTGCGCGCAGCGCCTGCCCAACGGGAACACCCTGATATGCGAGGGCGATATGGGCAGGTCCTTCGAAATCACTCCCGAGGGAGAGATAGTCTGGGAGTGGTACAATCCCATCATGGCCGGCAAGAAGCGCGAACAGGTCTACAGGATGGTGCGCATAGCCCCGGAGATAGTCGAGCCGTTGCTTAAGAAGTAGAACCGGCCGCACCTACGCAGCAACTGATGCTCCTGTTCCTGCCGGTACCGCCAGAATCCCCTTAACGAATCGGGGCCCTCGGCATCTAAACCGCGTAGAAGGGCCCGCCTCCCTGCGGGGCGCCGCCCGCTTGGCCTGACAGGCCGGATATGTTATAATGACAGGGTATAATCACGACGACTATTGCTCTTACAAAGAAGGAGATGGGTGATGGACAGACGGCCGATTGCTGTCTTTTTTGCTCTTCTGGTGGGTTTCCTGCTGCTTTCCACACTCGGCACTCCCTCGAAAGCACATGCCATAGGGGATACATTAACAGTAATCCAGCGGCCGCTTCTCAATATTCCCGCGATCGTGGTCGCCGGGGGCAGTTTCACCATCGAATGCGAGGCGGGTTCGGGCACCACCGGCTGGGCGGCGGACCTCATCCACGGCCAGAAGACCGTACCGCTGTCGATCACCGGTTCCGTTTACAACTCGTCGACGCTGTGGTGGGAGATCGAGGCGGCCGTACCGGCGGTTCCGATCTACGAGCTCTACGACCTTGAGGTAACCGCCGACGGCGGGATCTACGATGTGACCAAGAACGCGGTGCAGGTGATTCCCGCGTTCAAGGACGATTACTACTTCATCCATATCACGGACACGCATCTGCCCACGCATCTCTATTACTACGAGAGCGGGGCGGACACCGACTCATCGGAGGTGGTCGACTTCCGGGAGGTCATTCACGACGTCAACATAATAAACCCGGAGTTCGTTCTCCTGACCGGCGACTACATCAACGAGGGCGAGCTTGAGGAGTTCCTCAACAAGCAATACTTCACGCGCTGCCAGGCCCTGCTTTACGAGTTCGATGTTCCGGTTTACCTGACATCGGGCAACCACGACATCGGCGGCTGGGACGACACGCCGCCGCCGGACGGCACTGCGCGCAGGGACTGGTGGAGGTTCTTCGGCTGGAAGCGCCTGGATTCACCGCCTCCGGGCGCCCCCTGGTACACCCAGAACTACAGCTTCGACTACGGCCCTGTTCACTACACGGGACTCGAGGCCTACAACAACTACGAGGACTGGCGGCCGAGCATTTATGGCACTGACAGCTTCACGTCCGGCCAGTTGCAGTGGCTCTCCGATGACATAGCGGCGTCTTCGGGAAGCGCCGCGCACGTGCTCTTCTATCATTGTGACTTCCTGAACCAGATCAACCTTAACGGCCTGGGCGCCGACATGGCGCTCTCCGGGCACACGCACAGGGACGATGACGATTTCTCGCACCCGTACGACATAGTCACCGACAATGTCTGTGACGGCGCGAGGTCCTACCGGCTGATCCGGGTATCCGGGGGGACGTTGCAGCCCACTTACACCATCGACGCGGGCTCGAGCGGCACGCGGCTCGATGTGACTTACTCGCCGGCCAATAACGGGACTGACTACAGCGTTACGGCCTACATCGATAACAACCAGAGTGAGAGGTTCGAGCACGGCCGGCTGCGTTTTGTCATGCCCGATGAGCCGGGCACCTTCGACGTGACGGGCGGGACGCTGCTCCAGGTCGACGACTCGGGCACTTACACGGTCTGCTATGTGGAAGTGGACATCCTCGCGTCCTCCACACAATCGGTGACGCTCACTCTCGAACCAGCAGCGCCCGAGCCTCCTACAGTCACGGTCGATTCGCCCGATGGAGGCGAGACCTGGTACGTCGATAGTTTCTTCGATATCATGTGGACGGCCGATGACGATGTCGGCGTGGTCGGCGTCGATATTCTGCTCTCTACCGACGGCGGCGTCACCTACCCGCATACGATAGCGATGGGCGAGGCGGACGACGGTGTCTATTCCTGGCTGGTCGACGTTGCTCCGACGACGGAAGCGCGGATAAAGGTCGAAGCCTGGGACGGCGACATGCTGAACGGCGAGGACGTAAGCGACGCCGACTTCGAAATATACGATCCCGCTGCGGGCGTGGATCCGGGCCGGGAGGTACCCGCGCGCGCGGTCATAAGCGGCAACATGCCGAACCCGTTCAGTACCAGCACGGTTATCAGGTTCGGAATACCGTCCGATGGCGCTGTCGAACTCGGCGTATATGACGTCGCGGGCCGCCTGGTCGCCATGGTCGCCGCCGGGCGCTACAGCGCGGGCTACCATGAGGTGGCCTGGACGGGCGACCAGTCCGCCAGGCCGGGCATCTATTTCCTGAAGCTGAAATTCGGCTCGGGAGAGGCGACACGCAAGATAGTGATCTCCAGATAGGCAACTTCCAACATTAACGCCGGGGGGCCACGGCGGCTCCCCGGCGCTTCTATGCTTGACCGGTGCTGCACCCTGTGATACCAACGGTCATGTCTCCCACCACAGGACGGATAGCATGCAAGTAGGCGACAGGAGATTCAGCGTCAGGACAGGCCTGATGGTATTCCTCGCCATCAGCGTAACGAGTGCCCTCGTCATCCTGTTTCTCACCGCCGATCCGGGCACCTGGGCCGGGCTCAGGCGGATGCGTCCCGGGTTCATCGCGCTGGCCTGCGTTTTCATGATGGTCCAGTGGTGTCTGAACGCACTCAAGTTCAAGATCCTGGTCGACAGCCTCGGTAACAAGGTGAGTTTCAGGACCTCGCTCAAGGCGTTCATGACAAACATGTTCCTCGGGGCCGTTACGCCTTCACAGACCGGCGGCGGGCCCATGCAGATTCTGATTCTCAACCGGGCGGGGGTGCCCGTGTCCAAGGCATTCGCCGGGTGCCTGATGGGGGCCCTGCTGACGGTGGTTTGCCTCGTCTCGGCGACGCTCGCGGTGCTGCTCCTGAGCCCGGGGCTGAGGTCAGAGTTCGGCCCCCGCATGACCGGGATACTCATATCGGCGGTGGTCGTCTTCGGCGGCCTGGTTTTCGCGTTCATACTCTCGGTGGCGCGGACCGACCTGGTGAAGCGGCTGATAGGGCGAGGCCTGCTTTCGGTCATGCGGACCTTCAGGATCGAAAGACGGGTTGCTTTCACCAAGCGCGTGCTGGGAGGGGTGGACCAGTACCGCGAGAGCATGTCGGTTTTCGCGAGGACGAGGAAGTCCAGGATATTCGTCGCGCTTCTCGTGACCATGGCCGCTATCCTGACCAACGCCGTGATCGCCCCGGTGCTTCTGTCTGGCCTCAATATCGAATACGACCTGGCGACGGTGTACCCGGCGCAGTTCATCCTGTTCTTCGTCGCCTACTTCGGTCCGACGCCGGGGGCCAGCGGCATCGCCGAGTTCAGCAACTACTGGGTACTGACGACGCTCAACATCCAGCCCAACATGCTGGGCGTCTACACGGTGCTGTGGCGTTTCTTCACCATCTTCATAGGCGTCAGCGTGGGCGGCCTCGTGGTTCTCTCCCTTATCCCGCGCAGAAGGGCCGCAGCCGGGGCGGATTCTGTTTAACTCCGAACTCATTGCTGCTAGATTGTGTCTAAAGAACATGGAGGTGATCGTATGCGAATAGCCGATGACATAACCAAGCTGGTTGGGAATACACCGCTCGTTCGGATCAACAAGCTCACCAAGGGGCTTCCGGGAAGGGTGGTGGCCAAGTTGGAGTCCTTCAACCCGCTCTCCAGCGTCAAGGACAGGATCGCGGTGAGCATGATAGACGCGGCTGAGAGACTCGGCGTACTCAAGCCGGGGATCACAGTGGTCGAGCCTACGAGCGGCAACACGGGCATCGGACTCGCCTTCGTGTGCGCTGCGAGAGGCTACAAACTCATACTGACCATGCCGGAGACCATGAGCGTCGAAAGGCAGAAACTGCTGCTCGCGCTGGGAGCGGAGCTCATACTCACGCCCGGGGCAAAGGGCATGAAGGGCGCGGTTGATGCCGCCAAGGAAATAGCGGCGGAGGACCCGAGGACGTTCACGCCGAACCAGTTCGGAAACCCGGCTAACCCCGGTATTCACCGCGAGACGACCGCAGAGGAGATCTGGGCCGACACCGACGGGCAGGTCGACATAGTCGTCTGCGGAACGGGGACCGGCGGTACGGTGACCGGGGTCGGCGAGAGGCTCAAGGAGAAAAAGCCCGCGGTCAAGGTCATCGCGGTCGAGCCCGAGGAGTCGCCGGTGCTGTCCGGCGGCAAGCCGGGGCCGCATAAGATTCAGGGCTGGGGACCGGGCTTCGTGCCGGATGTCGTGAATCTGGACGTGATAGACGAGATCATGAAAGTCAACTACCGCAAGGCAGCAGAGACCACCAGGCGGCTGGCGCGGGAAGAGGGCATATTCTGTGGTGTCTCCTGCGGGGGCGCCATGTACGCGGCCATGCAGGTGGCCTCGGACGCGGTGAACAAGGGCAAGCTGATCGTTGTGATTCTGCCGGACACGGGTGAGCGCTATCTGAGTACCGAGCTCTTCGGCATCGAATAGGGCCGGGGAGAGGAGGGCGACATGAAGAAGGTCGCGGTTCTGGTTGAGAACCAGTACCAGGAGCTTGAGGTGTGGTATCCCTACCTGCGTCTTAAGGAAGCGGGTTTCGACGTCAAGATGGTCGGGACGGGCAAGGGTGAGTACCTGAGCAAGGTCGGCTATCCCGCCAGGGAGGAAGTGACCATGACGGATGCGAGTGCCGCCGACTTCGACGCCGTGGTCGTACCCGGCGGGTACGCGCCGGATTTCCTGAGGCGGCATGAAAAGATAAACTCGTTTGTCCGCGGGATTTATGATAAGGGTGGTGTTGTTGCCGGTATTTGCCACGGCGGCTGGGTTCTGATATCGGCCGGCCTCGTCGGCGGCAGGAGGGCGACGTCCTTCTTCGCGATAAAGGACGACATGACAAACGCCGGCGCCAGGTGGGAAGACAGTGAGGTGGTGGTCGACGGAAACCTGGTTACGTCGAGGAAGCCCGAGGACCTCCCGGCTTTTCTCAGGGCGATTATCCGGCTTCTGGAAGCGCAGGCTGACTGAACAGGAGGTGGGTTTTGGCAAGACCGATCGGGAGGCTGCAGCTGGTCGCCCTCATCATAATCCTGCTGGCAGCCGTATATGTCGTCTTCAGTTCGAGATTCATCAGGTCGCTGGGCGGGCCCGGCGTGCATGATGTCTCGGAGGTGCTTGAGGGCAAGATCACCGAGGGATCGGTCAGCGTCCGGGGGATAGTGGATCTGGTCGAGCCCGAAAACAAAGTCCTGTTTCTCAAAGACCTCAAGAGGCAGGAGGTCTGCATCGACAGCGTTTGTCTGTTCGCCGTCATCAAGGTTCACATCGGGGGCAGTTTTGAAGAGGGTCAAGAGGCCGTAGTGACAGGGCTGATAGCCCAGGAGGACGGCTTCCCGGTCATCATCGCCAACTAGAACCGCGAGGGCACAATGCCTGAAGAACCCGGGACTTCTGAAGGCCGCTCCGGGCTGAGGCCCGTAAGAGCCATCGGCGTCATCATCGTCCTCGTCGCGGCATTCTTCGTATTCATAGGGCCCAGGCTCTTAAACAAGTTCGAAGAACCTCCCGTCGTTGATGTCTCCGACATATTGAGAGGCCAGGTGGCGAGCGACATCGTCCTGGTTCAGGGGGTCGTCGAGAAGGAGGGTAGAGAACAGGGTTACATCTTCCTGGGCGACCTTGGAGATGAAGGCGAGATAATCGTCGACGGAATCTCGATGCTCCCGGTCGTGCGCGTGCAGTCATGGGCATGGTTTGACGCCGGCCAGGAAGTCCGGCTCCCCGTCCGGATAACCCGGGACCCCGACGGCAACCTGCTACTGGTGGAGGTGCGGAGACGGGGCGAAGAGGACCACAGGGCCGGAAACGTCGGCGGGCAGCCTCTGGGCGCGGACTCATCGTCCGGCCGGCCCACGGAAGAAGAGAGTCCCCGGGCACCGGAATAGGAGCCCTGCGGCCGAACACGCAGTTTCCCCGAGTGAGTCGCGGGAGGGCCGAATCCAGGGAAGGGGTCAGGTCTTAAAATGCACAAGGGGTCAGGTCTCAAAATGCACAAGCCCACCGGGAGCCGCCCAAGCGGTCGCTCGACGTTCCGCCGGTGGCTTCTTCACTACATGAAGCCCCGGTGAAACGCCGTCGCGCCCGCCTGCGGGAGCCCGGGACGGGATCATTGTGCATTTTGAGACCTGACCCCTTGTGCATTTTAAGACCTGACCCCTCCAAAAAGGCACCTGACCCCCCCAAAAAGCATCTAATTACCGGGTGGGGGATGTGCAGGATATTGCACCTCAAACCCCGGCAAATGTGATATAATACAAGATGTACGGGAATGTCCCGTGGTGTTACCTGTAGGACCCCTGTTTTGATGGAAAGGTGGCAGAGAGTGACGACCAGGATAGCGCTTCTAGGTGTTGCGGCACTCGTTCTTGTCCCCTTCGCCAGCCATGCCGATCTCGTGACTCCCGAGGAGGCGTTGACGGTGGGGGAGACCTTCATCGAGCATCAAATCGACATACGCGGAGGCTGGGGAGAATCACCCTGGGCAGAGGTATCCGAGTTAAGCGAGCTCCGCAGGGGCGACAGGCTCCTGGGTTACCATATCTCGGTCGCCCCCAGCGGTCACATCGTGGTTCCGGTCACGAGGGCGCTGACTCCGGTCAAGTCCTTCTCTTACACGGAGGACTTCGTAAACGACTCCGAAGTCGGCTACTGGCAGCTTATCAAAGACGCAATCGAATACTCCCTCATTCAGATGGAGGAGAAGTACGGTTCGCTCAACCTGCTCCAGGCTATCCCGCAGCCCAAGGCGGTCGGGGAGGCCTGGGACTGGGCGCTGGGTTCCGGCGCGCCTCCGGAAATGCTCACGACGGTCGGTCCGGTCGTAATGACCAAGTGGGACCAGGACTATCCCTGGAACCTCTTCTGCCCCGAAGGTGACGGCGGGCGGAGCATCGTCGGTTGCGTCGCCACGGCGGGCGCCCAGATCATGAGATACTGGAGGCACCCCTCTTACGCCACCGGCAGCCATTCTTATTACTGGAACGGCGACCAGTCCTGCGGCGGCAGCACACCCGGCCAGACCCTGAGCGCCGATTTCGACCACAAATACGACTGGTGGCTGATGAAGAAGACCGCCATAGGCTACGACTCCACGAGCGCCGCCGCGGCATCCTGGCTCTGCTCTGACGTGGGCATTGCGTGGGATATGGACTACGGCGTGTGCGGCTCGGGAGCCAACACCGCGAGAGGGCTCACGGTATACCCGACGTGG
>CAZSBE010000070.1:0-15534 GCA_964604955.1 uncultured bacterium | reverse complement strand
GAAGCACGAGGCCCGCGAGGAGCAGGCGCAATTCACGGCGAGGTTCGACTCGCTCTATCACGCGAGGCTCCTGCCCACCGCCTGGAGGCTGGGTGTCTTCACGAGGACCTCCTTTGACGGGGACTTCACGGAGTGGACGCTCACCATAAGCGCTACCGACTGGTATAACCGCAGCACAGGCTCCAAGAAGGACCTCGTCGCCACGCTGTGGACATGTTACCAGGGCGTCCGCGTGCAGGCCGGGGGAGGGGCGGATGAGGGAGCGCTCATCATAAAGGATAACGATGAGAACAGGGTGGCAGAGCGCACTGCCGGGGGGCTCCGCATCCTCAGGTGAGCCGGCCGGCCGCGGCCGGCAAAAACGTGCTAGCATTTCGGCTTGACCCCGGCGCCGATTTATGAGTTAATGTATAGGTTCGCAGAGTAGCGAACTGCTATAAAGCGCGGGAACCTGTCTCTAGTCTCGCAATGGGACTGGAGCTAGGTTCCCGTTTTTCATTTATGGCGGTAAGGAGGCGAGGGCATGAAGAGAATACTCATCGTCATTGTGACCATCGTGTTTCTCGTTGGCGCCGCGGCAACGGCTGTGCATGCACGACGGGTCCCCTGCAAGCGGGACGGGGACCCCGACGAGGTGCAGACCGTCAAGCGGCACGACGAGCTCCAAGCGAGCTTGAGACTCGACTGTTCCCAGGGGCGGCTGGCTGAGAGGACATTGCGCCGGACCGGCAGACCTCGCGAAAAGCGCTTCCACATCAGGGTCAGGTTCCCCGGGAGAAAGTTTTTCTTGGAGAAGTAACCGGCAGATTTGCGGGGAGGTTTAGTAATGCGTGATCCAATGCGATCCGAGACTTCTATCCAAGGAAGACAATTTCCCAGGGATGGGACTGAACACGGCAATACAGAAGGGCAAGTCGACCTGGGCGACCTTTGCCTGTCGGTCGGCAACCTCTCTGACGCGCTCGCCTATTACAAAGATGCGCTGGGGAAGGTCCCCGGCGGCAGCGCGGGCGCCAAGCGTAACATAATCCTCAAGGTGGTCGATTGCCTCAGAAGACAGAGCAAGCATGAAGACGCTCTCTGTTTCCTCTCGGACGTTATGACCGGCTTCGCCGGCCCCGAGCGCCGCGACCTGCTGGCCGAGAGAGCGACGCTGCTCTGTCTTCTCGGAAGGTACGGCGAGGCGGCAGATGTCTGCGCCTCGGTCCAGGCCGAAGAGCAAACGGGCGCGAGGAAGAGCGACGCGCGCATCTATCTTGTGCTCGGGCATGTTCTCCTGAGGGTCTGCAAGTGGAAGGAGGCCGTGAAGTGCTTCGAGCAGGCGGCGACTTTCGCAAGGATGGGGGGAGACCCCGCGTGCCTGGGAAACGCACTCAACAACCTGGGGATAGCCTATAAGAACCTGTGCCGCTTCGACCTCTCGGCGCGGTGTCTTGAGAAAGCCGTGGGGGTGGCGAGGGGCGAGAAGAACGACGCGAGCCTGGCGGTGCGGCTTCTGAACCTCGCCAACACCGCATACAAGACGGGCAGCGTAAAGAGGGCCCGGGCGGCGATCGTCGAGTCCATTGGCATAGCTGAATCGCTGAACCTGGGCAGGCTGCGCGTGCTCGGCGTAATAGCGAGGGCCAGAATAGAGATGCTGGACGGGGACCTGGCGGGCGCCGCCGACCTCATAGACGAGGCGATAGACAGAAGCGAGTTGCTTGAAGACCCGCGGGCCACCGCCATAGCGCTCGAGACGCTCGGCGAGGTGCTGACCCGCTCCGGCGAGCTCGCGCGAGCGGAGTCCGTCCTCGTGGAATGCGCCGACCGGTCGCCTTCGGAGTGCAGGGACGTAGAGGCCGAAGTCAAGTCCAGGATGGCCGACCTCTATCTGGAGCGCGGCGACATGGAGGCCGCCCGTGAGACCGCAGAGGCGGCGATGAAGATCGCCGAGAAGATAGGGGACCGGTTCGAGGTGGCCAGGTGCAGGCGCACGATCGGTCTCACACAGAAGGGGAAAGCCAGCCGGGTCCAGGGGCTCAGGGAGGCGGAACGCCTCTTCAGGCGGATAGGTTCAATAGCCGAAGCATCCGAGACTGCACTTGTCATGGCGCGCATCGTGCGGACGGAGGGCGGGTCGTGGGACGATGCCGCCGGCCATCTCGAAAGGGCGCTTGCGGGTTTCGAGACCTGCGGCATCACTGCCGGGATGACGCGGGCCCTGTGCGGCCTCGCAGGGATGTGCCTCGATACGGGCCGGCAGGAGGCTGCGCTCAGGCACGTCGAGCGCGCGGAGCGCCTCGCGGGCCCCGGTGCCGGCGGGGAGATCTCGCGGGAGGTAAGGCGCAGGGTGGACGCGAGCCTCTCCGACGCCCTGGCGGAACTCCCGGATGCTATGCCCGGCTCACCCCATGAAGCATACGTCTCGCTGTCGTCCCGCGTCGGCATATCGGGGCTCGTACTGGCCGAGATCGGGAAAGGCCGGGAAGCGGTCGTCGTTGAGACCTTCGGGCACGATCCCGACAGGGCTCTGGCGCTGGTGGCCGGAGCGGCCGGTGACCTTGCTTCAACTACCTTCATCAGTGATGTCGCCTCGACCCGGCCCGACCTCTCCGGGACTGACGTCAGGGCGCTGCTCGCGATGCCAGTCAAGGGTGACGGCGCCTGCGGCGTCCTGCTCGTGACGTGGGACGGGCCTGTAGGCGAAGATCCCGCATCCGGCGCGTCGCGCATAGTGAAGGCCGGCTACGAGTGCAGGCGCATCTTGCCCGTCCTCGGTTCGGCGCTGGCCCGAAGGGAAGACATGCGCCTGCCCATCTGCGTGTGCGGAATAGTCTCGGGCGACCCCGGGATGAAGGAGGTGCTTCTCTCTCTTCCCAGGATCTCCGAAAGCCCGTCCAACGTCCTCATCACGGGGGAAACAGGGACCGGAAAGGAACTCGTGGCCAAGGCGATTCACATGCTGAGCAGGCGGGCGGACAGGCCCTTCGTCGCGCAGAACTGCGCCGCGCTTCCCGAACAGCTTCTCGAGAGCGAACTGTTCGGGCACAGGTCGGGCGCGTTCACCGGGGCCAGGGCCGAGAAACGGGGGCTTCTGGAGGCGGCCGACGGCGGCATCTTCTTCCTCGACGAGGTCGGTGACGTAAGCCCCCTGATTCAGGCCAAGATGCTCCGGGCCGTCGAGGCCGGTGAGATCAGGAGGCTGGGGGACACAGTCTCGCGAAATATCGACGTTCGTTTCCTGAGCGCGACCAACAAGAGGCTGGACGAGGAGGTGGCCGAGGGCAGGATGAGACAGGACCTCTATTACAGGCTGAACGTCGTCTCGGTATGGCTTCCCCCGCTTCGGGAAAGAGAGGCCGACATACGCCTGCTCGCCGGGCTGTTCCTCATGCGCTTCTCCTCGTGCATGGCAAAGAAAGTCGTCCACATCGATGAGGACGCCATGAACGCGCTGGCCGGGTACGACTGGCCGGGCAATGTGCGCCAGCTCGAAAACGAGATCGAGCGGGCGGTGACCCTTACCCCGTCGGGTGAGCCCGTCCGGCGCCATGTGTTCTCGGGGGATATCGGCGGGCGCTCCGACCGCACTCAGAGGACCACCCTGCGGGCCGAGGTGCGCACGGTGGAGAGAAGGCGGATACTGGCGTCCCTCAGGCAGCACGGCTGGAACAAGACGCATGCGGCACGGGCCCTCGGTGACATAAGCCGCCCGGCGCTCATCGCCAAGATGAAGAAGCTGGGGATTCCGCTCAGGCGCGATGGCGCCCGGGCCTGACGCATCGGGCCGGGATTGTCCCCTGGGGCGCGCGTGATAGAGGGTTGACTAGGTGTGATTCCGGCGGGTAGACTCCGGGTGTGGAACGAACCAGGGGTCGGCCCGACACAGGCGGAATCGCTCTCGGCTACGGCAGGGGAGAGGTCCATCTGGATACGTCTCTGATGCCGGATGCGCGCGTCTTTCTTCCCCCCAGGGCGCCGGATGAGGGGCCGGTCGGGGAGCTCCTGAAGCGGTCGCTGGCCCGGCCGGTGGCCTCGCCCGCCCTCGGCGAAATGGCCGCGGGGAAGTCGTCGGTCACGATCGCCATTCCCGACAAGACGCGCCCCCCCGTAGCGAAAGACATCCTGCCGCCGATCATAGAAGCCCTCAGCGCCGCCGGCATCAAGACTTCCGCTATCAGGATCTTCATCTCATCGGGTATCCACGCCGTCCACAGCGATCGCGAGATGCGCGCGCTGGTAGGGAACGGGATTTTCGAGGAGTTCGAGGTCATTCAGAACGACGGTCACAACGCCGGAGACTTCATAAACCTCGGCACTACCTCGCGCGGCACGCCCGTCGAGGTCAACCGGGCGGTTGCGGGCTCCGATCTCGCCGTCCTCATCGGCGGGCTCGCTTTTCACTACTTCGCCGGCTTCACGGGCGGCAGGAAGATGATAATCCCGGGCGCGGCCAGCGTGAAAACGGTCCGGAACAATCACAGGCTTACGCTCATGGAAACGGGCCGCATGAATCCCGGATGCAGGAGCGGCGTTCTCCGGGGCAACCCGGTTCACGAGGACATGCTTGAGGCCGTGGCCTGCCTTGACAGCGACATCTACCTCGTGAACGTGATAAGGGACGGGTGGGGCACCGTCGCGGGCATCATTTCCGGCGATCTCATCGAGGCCCATGCCGCGGGGACCGAGGTCGTGCGCCGCCTCTTCGATTGTCCCCTGGACGTGCCCTGCGACATAGCCGTCGCGAGCGCGGGCGGGCATCCGCTCGACGTCAACTTGATTCAGGCGCACAAGTCGCTCGAGCACGCGGCCGCGAGCGTCAGAGACGGCGGCGTCCTCGTCGGCGTGCTCGGCTGCGGGGAAGGCATAGGGTCGGACACGTTCATGCCCTGGTTCAAATACGGGGATTCGGCGGAGGTGGCCCGGAGCCTGTACAGGGACTACCAGCTCAACGGCCACACCGCGCTCTCGTTTATCCAGAAGCGCGAGCGCCTGAACATGATCCTGGTGACGGAGCTGGGAAGAGAGCTGGTCGAAGGGCTGGGAGTGGCGTATGCGGACAGCCTCAGCGATGCGCTCTCGATGGCGGAGGCCATCGCCGGCCGGGACGCGCTGGCTTACATCTTTCCCAAGGCCTGGGGCCTGCTTCCGGTGGTGACGGGATGAAAACGACGAGACTCCTGGCCCTGCTTGCATGCCTTCTTATCGCGGCGGTCTCGTGCTCGGGCCGGTCCAGCCCGCTCTATACCGTGGACAGGAGCGCGTCCGATTCGGAACTTCCGGTGGTGAACCGGGACGACCTCCTGAACGAGATCAGCATTTATCACGGCGTTCCCTACAGGTCGGGAGGAACACGCATAACGGGCGTGGATTGTTCGGGGCTTGTGATGGCCGTCTTCGGTTCGCTCGGTGTGGATATGCCCCGGACGGCCGTCGAGCAGTTCGCCGCGGGCCGGCCGATATCCAGACGCTCGCTCAGAACGGGCGACCTGGTCTTCTTCGGAAAGCCGCCCAATCACGTGGGCATCGCGATTTCCGGCCGCGAGGTGGTCCACGCTTCCATATCGAGGGGAGTAGTAGTCGACAGTGTCGAAGACCTTGACCGCGCATTGAGCGTATCCGGCTATCGGAGGGTCGTCAGGCTCAAGTGACCGCGGCCGGCTCGGGGCGAGGAGGCCCGCGGGACCGGTGAAGGAGAGGCGTCTTGAATACAATCATCGTCGGATCGGGCGGCAGAGAGCATGCGCTCGGACATAAGATCGCCGGGGGGGAGCCCGGCGGGGAGGTCACGTACCTTCCCGGGAACGGCGGGACGGCGCCGGCCGGCCGGAACGTCGACGTAGAACCCGACGACATCGATGCCGTAGTGGAGTATTGCCGCGGGAAAGCCCCGGACCTCGTCATCGTCGGTCCCGAAGATCCCCTGGCGCGGGGGCTCTCGGACCGTCTCGCGGCCGCCGGCATCCGCGCGTTCGGCCCGACGGCCGACTGCGCCCGGCTCGAGAGCAGCAAGGCCTTTGCCAAGGAGTTCATGGCGAGGCACTCCGTGCCGACGGCGAAGTTCGAAATCTTCAGCGATCCGGCCCGGGCACATGCTTATGTGGACGCTTCGCGGGCCAGGGTCGTCATCAAGGCCAGCGGGCTCGCGAAGGGCAAGGGCGCGATAGTAACGAGGAGCAGGAAGGCAGCCCACCGCGCCCTGGAGCAGGTGATGGAAGAGCGCGTCTTCGGAGAGGCCGGAGACACGGTCGTCATAGAGGAGAGGCTTCGCGGCGAGGAGGTCTCCGTACTCGCCGTCACCGACGGGGAGAACTACGCGTTGCTCCCGGCGTCGCAGGACCACAAGCCGGTAGGCGACGGAGACGAAGGCCCCAACACGGGCGGGATGGGGGCCTATTGCCCGGCGCCGCTGGTGGATGCCGATACGCTGGCCGAAATAGAGAAGACCGTTATCCGGAGGACACTCGAGGGGCTCAGGGCGGACGGCCTCGACTACAGGGGCGTCATCTACGCGGGCCTGATGATAAACAGGGACGGGGTATTCGTCATCGAGTACAATGTGCGCTTCGGGGATCCCGAGACGCAGGCGATCCTGCCTGCGGTCGACGTCGATCTCGGCGACCTCCTCGTACGCGCAGCTGACGGCTCCATCGGGCGAAACCGCATCGTCGAGGCGTCGCGCTGGGCCGTGTGCGTGGTGCTCGCCTCAGGGGGATATCCAGGCGCCTACGAGAAAGGCAAGGTCATAGCGGGTATGGAGAGGGCCGCATCCCTGGACGGGGTGATGCTGTTTCACGCCGGCACAAGCCTTACGGCTGAGGACACTCTGGTTACTTCCGGGGGGCGCGTCATGGGTGTAACCGGCTGCGGACGCTCGCTCAGGGAGGCCCAGCGGAGGGCGTATGACGGATGCGCGGAGATTGAGTTCGAAGGCAAGTACATGAGAAGCGACATAGGTGATAAGGGAATTGCGAGGCTGGAGAAAACGGAGGTCAGGTAGAATTGACGAGGTATGACGTGGCAGTCGTTATGGGCAGCAAGTCGGACATGCCGGTCATGGAGCTGACCGGGAAGATGCTCGATGAGTTCGGCATAAGCTACAGGCTCTTCGTCATGTCGGCCCACCGGAATCCGGACAAGACCGCCGAGTTTGCCAGGGCCGCGAGAAAGCAGGGGATCAAGGTGTTCATAGCGGGCGCGGGCATGTCCGCCCATCTGCCTGGAGCCATCGCATCCGTGACGACCCTCCCTGTCATCGGCGTGCCGCTTGCGAACTCGCCGCTTTCCGGCCTGGACTCGCTTCACTCCATCGTCCAGATGCCCACCGGAGTTCCGGTTGCGACCATGTCCATAGACAGCGCCGGTGCGAAGAACGCGGCCATTTTCGCCGCGCAGATTCTCTCGCTGAATGACAAGGGCCTCCAGAGGAAGCTCAGGGCCTACAAGAGGACGCTGGCCGGCAAATGACGGGAAAAGAGAACAGGTTTTTTTCCGGGAAGAACCTCTACCAGGCGGAGGCCTGCACCAGGATCGGGCTGTGGGTAAATGTCTGCCTGGTAGTGGTCAAACTGACAGCGGGGCTTTTCGGCAGGAGCCAGGCCCTGCTCGCCGACTCCCTGAACTCGGCTACCGATGTGGTCGCCACGGGTATTGTCTATGCCGGGCTCAAAGCCTCCGCCAGGCCTCCCGACGAGGACCACCCCTACGGCCACGGCGGCATCGATACGCTTGTCGCCCTGGGAGTGATTCTCATCCTGATTGCGACCGGTATTGTCGTGGGACTCGGGGCCGTGCGCTGCCTGTTCGGGCGGGGCGGGCTGACCACTCCGGGACCGTTGGCTCTATACGCGGCCATCTTCTCGATCGCGATCAAGGAAACCCTGTTCAGGTACACGCGCAAGGTCGGCAAGATAACCAACAGCCCGAGCGTGATGGCCAATGCATGGGACCACAGGTCGGACGCCTATTCTTCGCTGGCCGCCCTCATAGGGATCGTGGGAGCGAGAATGGGGTATACCTACCTCGACCCGGTGGCCGGGCTCTTCGTCTCCTACATGATCATCAGAACGTCGGTGGGCCTGATCCGCAGCAACGTCGGCGAGATCACCCACGAGGCGCCGTCACGCGAGATGATAGAGGACGTCGAAAGAGAGGCACTGGGTGTTCCGGGAGTAAAGAGGGTCAGGCGCACCAGGATGCACAAGGTGGGGAGGTCTTACTTCCTCGATATCGACATACAGGTCGACGGAGGTCTCACGGTCACGGAGGGCCACGAGATAGCGACCCGTGTCAAGGGCCATCTCAGGGAGAGCATCGACCATGTGAGCGACGCGATGGTGCACGTGGAACCCGAGACATAGGGAGGTTACCTTGTTCGAACGCCTCTTCCGCCTGAGCGAGCACGGGACGAACGTCAAAACGGAAGTGGTCGCCGGCTTCGCCACGTTCATGACGATGGCCTACATCATCTTCGTGCATCCGGCTATCCTGGCCGACGCGGGCATGCCCTTTGACGCCGTTCTCTTCGCGACATGCGTTTCGGCCGGAATCGCCTCGCTCGTAATGGGTTTCCTTGCCAACTACCCTTTCGCCCTCGCGCCCGGTATGGGGATAAACGCCTACTTCGCCTACACGGCGGTACCATTCATCGCCGCGACCCTCGGTGTCGCCGACGCATGGAGAGTGGCGCTGGGCTGCGTCTTCCTGTCCGGCTGCATATTCGTAGTGCTCACGTTCTCGAAAGTGCGCGTTGTGATAATCAACTCGGTGCCGGAAGCGTTGAAGGTCGGCATCGCCGCGGGCATAGGCGTCTTCATTGCCATGATGGGGCTGCAGAAAGCCAACCTGATAGAATTGAACGAATCCACCATGGTGGCGCTCGGTGACGTGAAGTCGCCGGAGGCCCTGCTCGCCATGTTCGGGCTGGTACTGACCGGGGTACTCATGACGCGCAGGGTCAAGGGCGCCATACTCTTCGGGATTCTCGCGACGACGCTCATCGCCGCGCTTTTCGGTCATGTCGAGACGCCCCGAAGGCTGTTCAGCATCCCGGAGTTCAGGGCGACTCTCTTCGCCCTCGACATAGGGGGCGCCCTCAAGCTCGGCCTTCTCAACATCGTATTCGTGTTCCTGTTCATCGACCTATTCGACACCATGGGCACGCTTGTCGGTGTAGGGGAGCGCGGCGGGTTCATGGTCGACGGCAAGCTGCCGCGCGCAAGCAGGGCCCTGCTGGCCGATTCGACCGGCACTATCGTGGGGTCCCTGCTGGGTACGTCAACCGTGACCACTTATATCGAAAGCGCCGCCGGCATAAGCGAGGGCGGGAGAACGGGGCTCACTGCCTGCGTCGTCGCCGTTCTCTTCTTCCTTTGCGTTGTCATATCCCCTATAGCGGCCATGGTCCCGGCCGCGGCCACGGCGCCCGCCCTCATCATTGTGGGGAGCCTCATGATGAGCGTAGTCCGCAAGGTGAAGTGGGAAGAGCCCGATGAGGCCATCCCTGCGTTTCTCACCTTGATTGCCGTGCCTCTGACGTTTAGCATAGCTAACGGGATCGCGATAGGCTTCATCAGCTATCCACTCATGAAGCTGTTCTCGGGGAAGTGGAGGGACCTCAACCCGGTCGTTTGCGTTCTCGCGATACTCTTCATTCTCAGGTTTGCGTTCCTGAGTTTCTGAGGTTACCAGAGTGCGGACCCAAGTGATACGGATCACCAGAGACATGCCCGAATGGAGCGCGGTTTCCCGCGCGGCTGAGGTCATCAACGCGGGCGGCGTCGTCTGCTTTCCCACCGACACCGTTTACGGTTTCGCGGCCAGCATCTTCTCCGAGCGCGCGGTAGGCAGGCTGAGAGAGGTCAAGAAGCGGGGCGCCGGTGAGCCCTTTATAGTGATAGTGGACGACGCCGGCTGGGTTTCGGAACTTGCCCGCAGGATCACGAAGGCCCACCGCCGCCTCATGGCGAAGCACTGGCCCGGTCCGCTCACGATACTCTTCGAAGCGGCCGCCGCGGTGCCTGCCTATGTCACGGGTGGAAGGGACACGGTCGGGCTCCGGGTGCCCAACGACACGTTGAGCCAGTGCCTCCTGGGCGCCTGCGGGGTCCCGCTTGCGGCACCTAGCGCCAACCCGAAGGGAAAGCCGCCGGCGGTATCGCCCGGTGAGGTGCTCGAGAGCTTCGGTGGCAGGATAGACCTGCTCCTCGACGGCGGCAGGATGGAAAGCTCCGACCCCTCCACCATAGTGACTGTAAGGTCGGGGAAGGTGGTCGTTCTGCGCGAGGGCCGGGAGGCGGTCACGGGGAATGCCGGATGAAGAAGCGCTACTACGTTCTATTCGTCTGCTCAGGCAACACCTGCCGGAGCCCTCTCGCCGAGGCCCTGATGAAGAGGGACCTTGAGAAGCGCGGGATCGACGGCATATCGGTCGCGTCGGCCGGCGTATCGGCATTAGAGGGGGCGGGGGCGGCCGAAAACTCCAGGCTGGTCGCGCGGGAGATGGGCGCGTCGCTCGCGGGGTTCAGGTCGAGGCCGGTGACGGCGAGGAGGGTCGCTCTTGCCGACCTGATTCTCACCATGGAGCGCAAACACGCTCGCAGCATCCTGGACATGTGGCCGGAGGCCGCTGAGAAAGTGCATGTACTCTCGGAGTTTTCGGGGAGCGGGCGGCGCGGGATATCCGACCCGGTCGGCGGGCCTCTTGAAGCCTACCGCGAGTGCGGCAAAGCGCTCAGCGACGAGATCAGGAGAATCATTCCCAGGGTGAAGAAGCTGCATACGTCAAGGGGGAAGAAATGAAGATTGCAGTCGGAAGCGATCACGCGGGCCTGAAACTCAAGGACATGATGAAAGAACATATCGAGGGCACGGGGGCCGAGGTCCGCGACTTCGGCACGTGGGGTCCGGAGTCGGTCGATTATCCCGACTTCGCGTTCAGGGTGGGCGAATCCGTGGCGGGCGGAGAATGCGATTTCGGCGTACTCGTGTGTTCGACCGGCATCGGCATCAGTATAGCCGCCAACAAAGTCAAGGGCATAAGAGCCGCGCTCGTCTGCAATGCCGATGCAGCTGTTCAGAGCCGCGCACATGTCGATTGCAACGTGATAGTGTTCGGCCAGAAGTTCGACGAAATCGAAACGGCGAAAGCCGCTTACGACGTCTGGGTGAAGACTCCTTTCGAAGGCGGTAGACATGAACGGAGAGTCCGCAAGATCACAGACTATGAAAACAAATGAAAAGGGCGAGCGCCCCAGCTGGGACGAGTACTTCATTTCGATAGCCGATTATGTAAGCCAGAGATCGACATGTCTCCGCAGGCACGTCGGGGCGATAGTCGTAAAAGAAAAGAGGATACTCGCCACCGGTTACAACGGAGCCCCTTCCGGTTTCAAGCACTGCCTGGAGGTCGGCTGCGTGAGAGCTGAGGGGCATGTGCCCGCCGGCGAACGTCACGAGCTCTGCAGAGGCATACACGCGGAGCAGAACGCCATCGTCCAGGCCGCGGCCTTCGGCGTCAGCATCCGTGATTCCACCCTGTACTGCACTCATTTCCCCTGTGTGCTCTGCGCCAAACTGATAATCAACGCCGGCATACGGCGCCTGGTTGTGGCGCGCGATTACCCCGATGACCTCTCCAAATCCCTCTTGAGAGAGGCCGGAATCGAGGTGGAGACCCTCCGTTAGTGCAGTTTCATGGGTATTTTTAGATTTAGTTGGATGAAAATGCCCAAAACCCCCGTATTTTTGCGGATTTCCTTGATTCAAAAAAAGGCTTGACAGCCCCATATGTGGGGTGTAACTTCGCTTCCAGCCCAATATATTGGAGTAGAAAGTATGAAATGTCCGTCATGTGGCTATGAAGAAGACAAAGTCGTCGATTCCCGCTCCATCAAGGACGGAATGGTGACCAGAAGGCGCAGAGAGTGCATAAACTGCAGCCACAGATATACCACATACGAGTACATAGAGCCCGCCCAGCTCATGGTTATCAAGAGAGACGGGAACAGGGAGGAGTTCCAGCGGGAGAAGATCCTCCGGGGAATACTGAATGCATGCGGCAAGCTGCCCATTCCCCGCGAGAGCCTCGAGACCACGACCGACAACGTGGTGGGGGAACTCAGGGCCGAGTTCCGGAACGAGCTGCCTTCGAGCGAGATCGGCGAAAGGGTCATGGTGCATCTGCGCGAGCTCGACGAAGTGGCCTACGTGAGATTCGCTTCCGTCTACCGGAAGTTTGAAGATATTACCGAATTCATGGACGAACTGCGGACGTTAGTGAAGGAGGCCAAGACAAACCGGGAAGTGAACACACCTGGAGGATAATAGGATGGAGCCTACCACGCCGGGGATCGACCAGGGTGAACAAGTTGAGTTATCAACTACCGACAATGGGATTCTGGATATTCACCGGGAAGTTGCAAGACGCGTTTTCAGGCACGTTCGGAAGCGCAACGGTCAGATTGACAAGTTCGACCGCGGCAAGATCGCGAACGCGATTTTCAGAGCAAGCGGACGGGAGGAGGGTGAAGGAAGGGCGTTAGCGGATGGGCTGACCGATGAAGTGGTTTTTTCACTCTTCATAGAACACGGAAGGGGCATACCAGACGTAGAACGGATTCAGGATGTCGTCGAGGAAACTCTCATAAAGAGGGGACACGCCAGGACGGCGAAGTCGTTCATCCTCTACCGGCATGAAAGATCGAAGAGGAGAGGCGATCCCAAGAGCAGACCGGAGATCGAAGCCGAGGCCAAGGACAGGGCGCCCGGGCTGGACGCGACCGAGCTCGCGCTTTTTGTGAGGACTTCGGGTGACGAGATCATCCAGTGGGACAAGCAGAGAATCGTCAAGGCGATGGTGAGAGAGGCGGGAGTTCCTGAGGGCATCGCCAAGAGGATAAGCGAGGAAGTAGAAGAGACGGTGCTGAACTCGCCGGTCAAGGTCCTGACCGTGTCGCTTATCCGGGAGCTCGTGAATGCGAAGCTCATCGAGCACGGTCTCGAAGACGCAAGGAAGAAGCACGCCAGGCTCGGCGTCCCGCTGTACGACGCTGAGAGGATAATCACCTCGCCGAACCGTGAGAATGCGAACATCCCGCACAACCCGGAAGCCACCAGCATGACTCTGGCCGAGTCCATCAACAAGCAGTACGGGCTCATGAGGGTGTTCTCCGAAGACGTTTCGGACGCACACGCCAGGGGCGACATTCATCTTCACGATCTGGGCTTCATCAACAGGCCCTACTGCTCGGGCCAGTCGCTCGAGTACGTCAAGAAGTTCGGACTCAGTCTCCCCAACGCTCTCTCGATAGCGAAACCGGCCAAGTACCCCGAAACGCTGCTCGCGCATATGGTCAAGTTCTCGGCTGCGCTGCAGGGCCACTTCGCCGGGGCGATAGGGTGGGACGCGGTGAACATATTCTTCGCGCCCTTCCTCGTGGGCCTCTCCGAGAAGGAGATGAAGCAGATTGCCCAGATGCTCATCTTCGAGTACTCCCAGCAGAGCGTCGCCAGGGGAGGGCAGGCAATATTCAGCGACATCAATATCTACTGGGAGGTCCCGAAGCATTTCGAGAACGTCGAGGCCATGGGTCCCGGCGGCAAGATGACGGGAAAGACCTACAGCCATTTTCAGACCGAAGCGCAGCGCCTCGCCTGGGCCCTCTTCGACGTCTACATGGAGGGTGACGGCACGGGGCGGCCGTTCTTCTTTCCGAAGCCGCTCGTACACATCACCGAGAAGTTCTTCCGGACTCCGCGGCACGACGAGTTCCTGTATCACATAAGTGAAGTCGCGGCGGAGAAGGGGAACACTTACTTCGTCTTCGATCGCGGTGAGACCGCCAAGATCTCCGAATGCTGCCGCCTCTCTTTCAAGCTTGAAAAGGAAGACTTCGAAGACGCAAAGCACCCGTGGAGAATGAGGTACAGCGCGCTTCAGAACGTGACTCTCAACATGCCCAGGGCCGGGATACTGGCCGCCGGCGACGAGTCGAGACTGTTCTCCATTCTGGACCAGTTCCTGGAGCTCGCGGTCAAGGCCCATATCCAGAAGAGGAACTTCATCCAGTCGCTCTTAAACCTGGGCGAGGACGGACCGCTCGCGCTCCTCAACATGGAGAAGGACGACATGCCCTATCTCCGCATGAAGAGGGCGAGCTACCTCATCGGCCTCCTGGGCCTCAACGAGCTGGTGCAGGCCCACGTGGGCGAGGAGCTGCACCAGAGCGATGAGGCCTTCAAGCTGGGCCTCAAGGTGGTTGCGCATCTCAATATCAAGGCCAAGCAGCTTTCCAAGAAGTACGGAATGAAATTCGTCCTGGAGCAGACCCCGGCGGAGAGCACGGCATTCAGGCTCGCGAGACTCGACCTCGACAGGTACGGTGCGCGGGCCGAGCGGCTCATGAAGGGCGACATCGAAAACAAGCGGACGTACTACACGAACTCGACCTTCCTCAACGTCAGCGAGCCCATCAACGCGATCGACAGGGTGAAGAAGGAAGGCAAGTTCCACGATCTCATCGAGGCCGGCGCCATCTCCCATGTCTGGCTCGCGGACTCGAGGCCGTCCGGAGAGTCGATCGCCAATTTCGTCATCAAGACATTCAGGCAGACCAGGAACGCCCAGATCGCGTTCTCACCCGAGTTCACCAGCTGCAACGCCTGCAGCAAAGTGGCACGGGGCCTGAGCAAGACATGCCCGACCTGCGGTTCCACGAACGTGGACGGCATCACGCGGGTCACCGGTTATTTCTCCAAGATATCGGGCTGGAATGAAGGCAAGAAGGCCGAACTGGCCGATAGACATAGGAGTCTCGAGCTGTGAGAGTATGCGTATTCGGCAAGAGGGAATGCGACGCCTGCAAGGCGGCCGTTGAGAAGATCGAGTACTTCGCGAGAAAGTGGGAGCGCAACGATGTGGCGGTGGAATACGTCGATATGGACACGCCCGACGGTCTCGCTGAGGGCGCCTACCGTGACGTCTACGATATTCCCACCGTGATCCTGGATAGAGACGGTGACGAGGTGGTCAGATGGGTGAAGACGGTGCCCGTCTCCAGAGAGTTCCGGAAGTATTTTGTTCAAGAAGCGGGGAATGAATAAGCCTGCAATAAAGGGCTTCATCGAAACATCCTTCTCGGATTGGGACGGCAAGCTCTCCTCTGTGATGTTTCTGCCCGGCTGCAATTTCAGGTGCCCGTTCTGCCAGAACGGCGCTCTGGTAACTGCGCCGGACAGTCTCCCCGATGTCGAAGCCGGCCTCATAGAGGCCTATCTCACAGCCAAGGCCGACTGGATCGACGGCGTCGTGATCACCGGCGGCGAGCCGACCATATGGAAAGGTCTGCCCGAACTGGTCCGGGAGATCAGGGGCCGGGGAATGTCGGTCAAGCTGGACACCAACGGCACCAACCCGGATATGCTTGAGCTGCTCCTCCGTGAGGGCCTCCTGGACTATGTGGCCATGGACATCAAGACGGCCCTGGACGAGCGGTACAACCGGGCCGCCGGAGTCGCGGTGGACCTGAAGGCCGTGAGGCGCTCGCTTGAACT
>CAZSBE010000069.1:0-16208 GCA_964604955.1 uncultured bacterium | reverse complement strand
TGCCGAATTATACCCAGGACGACAATGTATCAGCAGCTGCACTTGCCGGAAGGATGAGTATGCTTTCTCTGCCGGACCTGAAGTCTATCGTGAAGTCGATCAACGCCCGCGTCCCCGACGGCCGGGGGGCGGCCGCATGCCGCGACAGGACGGCGGCCACTCCCAAGGACAATTCGCGGCTCGCGGGGCTCCAGTCCTTCGTGGTCGAGGCGGCCGTGAGCGCCCGCCTCGACCTCATCGCGCTCATAGAGACCGACGCCCAGGGCAAGTCGGCCGGCATCATCGCCGCGGGGCGTTCCGGACTCACGAGCCTCATGTCCGTGCCGTCTCTGGACGACAGGGGACCGCTGGCGAAGCTCATACGCGAGGACAGGCCGAGGGGAGGCAGGGGCAAGATAATCATCTCCAACGAGGTCTTCCCGCGCGACGGCACGTGGTGCGAGCTCATCCCCATGGACTCGAGCGTCGCATATTTCTACCAGCCGCTCAGCAAGCTTCCCGTCCCGGGAATCGAGCGGCGCCTCGGCCTGGAAGAAGGCATGCGCCTGGCGTGTCTCGCGGTGTGCGAGTCCGAAGGCGAGGGCGACATGGGCCTCGAGGTCAAGGCGCTCCTGGGGGCGAGCCTCGTCGCCAATCTACGGAGGGGCATGGACCCCGGGGAGGCCGATGATTTCCACGAGGAGAAAGTGGAGCTTCTGAGCAGGCTCACCTCCAGCATCGCGCATGAGATAAAGAACCCGCTCACGGGCATCTCGGCCGGCGTCCAGTACCTGGCGAGAAAGCTCCAGTCCGGGGCGACCGAAGGGGAGACGGTCGAGTTCATACTGACCGAGATAAACAGGCTCAACCGTATCATAGACGACCTCTACTCCGTGTCCAAGCCGCCGACCCTTATCTTCGTGGAGGCCGACGTCGGCGAGGTCATTAACCAGAGCCTCCTCTGCCTGAGCGAGGAGATACTGAAGAAAGAGGTCAAGACGGAGGTGGCGCTCGATAAGAACGCGCCGCCCATCAAGGCGGACCCCGACCGGCTCCAGCAGGTCTTCATCAACATAATCAAGAACGCCGTGGAGGCATGCTCTGCCGGAGGCCGCGTCGGCATCCGCATGGCCTGCTCGGGCCACAGCATCCAGGTCGAGTTCGCCGACAACGGCTGCGGCATACCCATCGACGAGATAGACAGGATATTCGAGCCCTTCCACAGCGGGAAGGCGAGCGGCACGGGGCTGGGCCTCTACCTGAGCCGCAACATAGTCGAGAGACATCGCGGGACCATAGAAGTCTCGCAGGGCAAGGACCGGGGGACCGTGTTCACGGTGACCCTGCCCATAAGGGACGCGCGTCATGGCTAGAATACTCGTAGTCGACGACCAGGACACCATACGGCACTTCCTCTCCAAGGCCATCGGGGAGGAAGGGCATGACGTCTGCGTCGCGGCGTCCGGCGAGGAGGCGCTCGAGTTCTTCCAGAGCGACCCGCCCGAAGTCGTCATCCTGGACTACAAGATGCCCGGCATGAACGGCATCAAGGTGCTCAACAAGATCAAGGAGATCGAGCAGGAAACCATCGTCATCATGATCACGGCCTACGGCGAGGTCTCATGCGCGGTCAAGGCGCTCAAGGCGGGAGCTTATGACTACATTCCCAAGCCGGTCGACATCGACCACCTGCTGCTCACCATCAGGCGGGCGCTCGAATCCAAGAAACTCTGGCTGGAGATAGCCCACTGGCGCAAGAAGCAGCTCCTCAAGTTCGACTTCGACTTCGTGGTGGGAAGAAGCAAGGCCATGCTGGATCTCATGGGCATGATCGAGAACCTCGCGCGAAGCGAGACGACGACCGTGCTGATCGAGGGCGAGAGCGGGACGGGCAAGGAGCTCGTCGCCAACATAGTCCACAAGCTGAGCCCGCGGCGGAATGAGCCCTTCATGGAACTCAACTGCGGGGCGCTGCCCGAGCAGCTCTTAGAGAGCGAGCTCTTCGGCCACGAACGCGGCTCCTTCACCGACGCCAAGACTCAGAAACTCGGCCTCTTCGAGCTGGCCAACGGCGGCACCGTGTTCCTGGACGAAGTCGCAGAGATGAGCCTCACCATACAGGTGAAGCTCCTCAGGGTCATGGAGCGCATGACCTTCAAGCGCGTGGGCGGGACGCGCGACATCAAGGTGAGCCTGCGCATAATCTCGGCCACCAACCGCGACCTCTCGACAGCCGTGAGGCACGGCGGTTTCCGCGAGGACCTCTACTACCGCCTCAAGGTGGTTCCGCTGCGCGTCCCACCCTTAAGGGAGAGGGTGGAGGACATCGAGATGCTGGCCAAGCATTTCCTCAACAACTATAACCAGGTCTTCACCAAGAACGTGCGCGGCTTCTCGCCCAAGGCCATCGCCGCCATGAACGAGTACCACTGGCCGGGAAACGTCCGCGAGCTCAAGAACGTCGTCGAGCGCGCCGTGCTCCTCTTTGACGGCGACTTCGTCGAGCCCGAGCACCTGTCGCTCGGCGAGATGAGCGGCGACGAGGCCAACGAGACCCTGGAAATCCTCGAAAGAGCGCTGTCATCGGGCTTTCCTGAGAACGGTATTGATTTCGACGGCCTTATCGGTAATATAGAGATGGAACTAATCGACAAGGCCATGAAACAGAGCGGCTTCAACCAGAGCCGGGCGGCAAGGCTGCTCGGCATCAAGCGCGACAAGCTGCGCTACAAGTTGAAGGTGCTCGAGACCGTTGCAGGTGCCAGGGATGGCGGGACCGCCACATAAGAGATCAGCATCAGGCTTCACTCCGTATGTGTATCTGACAGCGGTCGCCCTTTTCTTTCTCATCGTTTCCGGCTGCGGCTACTCGGCGTCTCCCACGCTCTCGTCCAGCATCAAGCGCATCTATATCCCCACGTTCGAAAACGAGACCACGCGTTACGGCATCGAGCAGGACCTCACCCGGGCCGTGACCGAAGCCTTCGCCTCCGATAACCGTCTCACAGTCGTATCCGAGCAGGACGCCGACGTCATGCTCCGGGGCGTCATCGTCAGGTACGAGAAAGGGGCGCTCACTTTCGACCGGGCGGCCACGGTCGATGAGTTCCGGGTAAGCATATCCATCTCGGTGGTCCTCGAGAATCTCAGGGAAGGCAAAGTCCTCTGGGAGGACGACACCATGAACGCGTGGGAGGCCTACAGTGAGGGGGAGGAAGAGACGCTGAACGAGGACGAGGCCACCGCCAAGGTGATGACCACACTGGCCGATGACATCGTATCAAGGACCCTGGAGGGATGGTAAGCATGGACCGCGAAGTAGTCATAGTCGGCGGCGGACCGGCGGGCCTTACGGCCGGCCTCTATGCGTGCAGGTCGGGGCTCTCGGCCACGATATACGAGAAGGGCTATCCCGGCGGCCTGGCCGTTACGACTGATCTTATAGACAACTACCCGGGCTTTCCCGAGGGCGTCAACGGCATGGAACTCGGCGATAAGATGAAAGAGCATGCCGAGCGCTTCGGGGCGAAGATAGTGAGCGCGGACGTCGAGAAGGTCTGGAATGACGGGGGCGTCAAGGTCCGCGTGAAGGGCGGGACAGTAGAGGCCGGAGCCGCGATTATCGCGACGGGCTGGTCTCCCAAGAAGCTCGGCGTCCCCGGCGAGACCGAGCTCACGGGCAAGGGCGTATCCTACTGCGCGACCTGCGACGGGCCGCTTTACCGCGGCAAGACCGTCGCCGTGATAGGAGGGGGCGACTCGGCTCTTCAGGAAGCCATCTTCCTTGCCAGGTTCGCAGGCGAGGTCAAGCTCATCCACAGGCGCGACGAGTTCCGCGCCGCCCCGTTCCTCCAGAAGATAGTCGATGACACCGCCAACATAACGCCGCTTCTTTCCAAGACCGTCGTCGCCATAAAGGGCGAGAGCGAGGTCGAGGGCATCGAGCTCGAGAACAAGAAGACCGGTGAGAGGGAGTTCGCCCCGGCCGACGGCGTCTTCTTCTATGTCGGCATCATCCCCAATACCGGCATGCTGGGAGAGGAGTTTGAGCTGGACGATGCGGGCTTCGTCGTTACGGACGAGAGGTGCATGACGTCCGTGGATGGCGTGCTCGCCGCGGGCGACGTGAGGTCCAAGACCCTGAGGCAGGTGGTGACCGCCGCCGGTGACGGCGCGCTCGCAGCCATGAGCGCATACTCTTACCTTGAGGCCCTGGACCGGTAGCGGCCCCCGGCCCACGATTCGGCCGCCTGCTTCGTCGCGCTCCGGCACGGCGGGGAAAGGCGCGTCGAGAAGACCATGGTGCCCCGCGAGGCCGGAGCCCGCGGATAAGATGGCTTGACAGACCCTCTCCGGGCGGGGTAAATTACCTCCAACCGCATTTCTTCATTGCGCGAAACGGGCAGGTGAGGCTACATGGAAGGCTATAATTTCACCGAGATCGAGGCCAAGTGGCAGCAGTACTGGAAGGACAGGGGCACCTTTCATACGACCAGAATGGACGGCAAGCCCAAGTACTACTGCCTCGTGATGTTCCCTTATCCCTCCGGCGAGCTCCACGTCGGGCACGGCCGCAACTACATTCTCGGTGACGCGCTCATGCGCTGGAAGCGCAAGCTCGGCTTCAACGTGATGTTCCCCATAGGCTGGGACGCCTTCGGACTTCCGGCCGAGAACGCCGCCCTGGAGCACAACACGAGCCCGCGCGAGTGGACCGAGGGCAACATCCGCAGGATGCGCGAGCAAATCGAGGCCTGGGGCGTGGGCTTCGACTGGGAGCGCGAAGTCGCCACCTGCAACCCCGACTATTACAAATGGACGCAGCTCATCTTCCTGTGGATGTACGAGAAGGGTCTCGCCTACAGGAAGGAGGCATCGGTCAACTGGTGCCCCAAGTGCTCGACCGTGCTCGCCAACGAGCAGGTGATAGGCGGCGCATGCGAGCGCTGCGATTCCGAGGTCGAGCTCAAACGCCTGGAACAATGGTTCTTCAGGATCACCGATTACGCCGAGGAGCTCCTGAGGGACGCCGAGGTCCTGGAGGGCTGGCCCGAGCGCGTCCGGACCATGCAGGCCAACTGGATCGGCCGCAGCGAGGGCGTTGACATTCATTTCAAGCTCGACGACGGCAGGACCATACCCTGTTTCACCACGCGGCAGGACACCATATTCGGGGCTACCTACGCGGTCATATCGCCCGACCATGTCGACATCGAGTCCATAGTGAAGGGGAGGCCCGAGGAGGCGGCGGCGCTGGAGTTCGTCAGGAAATACCGGGGGACGACGAGCCAGCGGGGACTCGAAGACGAGGAGAAGGAAGGCGTACCCACCGGGAGGCATCTGGTCAACCCCGTCAACGACGAGCGGATTCCCCTGTGGATAGCCAACTACGTCGTCGGCGAATACGGCACGGGCGCCATCATGGCCGTCCCGGCGCATGACCAGAGGGATTTCGAGTTCGCCAAAAAGTATGACCTCCCCATAAGGCTGGTGATCTCACCCGACGGCCGGTTGAAAGACGCGGCCGGCCTGGACCAGGCCTATGTCGGGCAGGGCATCATGGTGAACTCGGGCCGGTTCGACGGCCTGGACAACGAAAAGGGCAAGCGCAAGGTCGCCGACTGGATGGAGGAGACCGGCATCGGCGAGCGCTGCGTGCGGTACAAGCTCCGCGACTGGCTCATCTCGCGCCAGCGCTACTGGGGAACGCCCATTCCCATAATCTACTGCGACGCGTGCGGCGCCGTGCCCGTCCCGGAGGCCGACCTTCCGGTGCTGCTTCCCGAGCTCGACGAGTGGAAGCCGACGGGCGAGTCGCCGCTCAAGACCCTGGGCGCCTTCGTGGAGACGACCTGCCCCAGATGCGGAGAGGCGGCCAGGCGCGAGACCGATACCATGGATACCTTCGTCGATTCCACCTGGTACTACCTGAGATACCTCGACCCGGCCGACGCCGAGCGGCCCTGGCGGCGGGCCGACGCCGATTACTGGGTGCCGGTCGACATGTATATAGGCGGCATCGAGCACGCCATACTGCATCTTCTCTACTCGAGATTCGTCGCCAGGGTATTCTCCGACCTGGGTTACCTGAAGACGCGCGAGCCCTTCGAAAATCTCTTCACGCAGGGCATGATCTGCAAGAACGGCGTGAAGATGTCCAAGAGCAAGGGCAACGCCGTCCCGGCCGACGACCTCATCGAGCGCTTCGGAACCGACACGGTGAGACTCTACACGCTCTTCGTGGGACCGCCCGAGAAGGACGTCGACTGGATCGACCGCAGCGTCGAGGGATGCTCGCGCTTCCTGGGAAGGCTGTGGCGCGCGGTGGAGCTCGTTTCGGACCTGGAGGCGGGCCGCGGCACGCCCGCGACCGAGGGGCTTTCCCAGGGCCAGCTGGCGCTGCTTCGCAAGTCGCACTGGGCCATAAAGAAGGTCCGGGACGACATAGAGAAGAGGTTTCACTTCAACACCGCCATCAGCGCCGTCATGGAGCTGGTGAACGAGATGTACAGGCTGATCCCCGAGAAGCCAGGCGACGAGATTCCCGAAGACACCCGGGGCGTACTCCGGTTTGCGGCCGAGACGGCCGTGCAGATGATCTCGGCCATGACCCCGCATGTCTGCGAGGAGATGTGGCAGATGATGGGCCATGGCACGACGCTCCTGGAGACCCCGTTCCCGGAGTATGACGAGGCTCTGCTCAAGACCGACACGGTGAATGTCGTCGTCCAGGTAAACGGCAAGCTCCGCGGCAGCATCGGCGTGGCGGCCGGCGCGGGCCGGGAGGAGGCCGAGAGGGCCGCCCGCGGGGACGAGTCCATAGCCAGGTGGCTCGAGGGCAAGACGTTGAGGAAAGTCATCTACGTTGAGGATAAGCTCATCAATTTCGTGGTTTCGTGAGGGGACCACATGCCTTCTCGTAAGAAGCTCCGGGTACTCCACCTGATCGGCACTCTCGCGGCGGGAGGCGCCGAGCGTAACCTCTACTACCTGGGTCCCCATTTCAAGACGAGCCGTTTCGACCATTCCATTTGCTGCATGATCAGCCGCGGCGAGTTCGCCGAAGAGCTCGAGTGGGCCGGCGTAAGGATCTTCGAGCTGGGCTACAGGCGCAGATACTTCCTCGGCACCGTGATGAAACTCGCCGACCTTCTGCGCAGAGAGCATATCTCCGTGCTTCACACTCATCTTTTCGAACCCGGCCTGGTCGGCAGGCTGGCTGCCTGGCTGGCCGGGACGCCCGTTATCATTACGCATGAGCACGGCAAGACGCTGTGGAAGAAGCCCTACCATCACCTGTTCGAGCGGCTGGCCCTGTGGCGCACGGACATGCGTATCGTGGTGTCCGAAGACATCAGGGCCCTTCGCAAGAAATATGAGGGCACGCCCGACTCCAAGCTCATTCTCATTGAAAACGCCGTCGACCCCGCGAAGTTCGAAGTGGACGAGGGGACGCGGAAGGCCGTAAGACGGGACCTTGGAATAGACGACTTCTTCGTGGTCGGCACGGTGGGAAGGCTGGTGCCGGCCAAAGATTACGACCTCTTCCTGGATGTGGCGCGCGGGCTCATCAAAGCGGATTCGCGCATGAAGTTCCTGATGGTGGGAGAGGGCCACCTGCGGGCCCAGCTGGAGGCCCGGTCGGCGGACCTCGGGCTGGAGGCCAGCGTTCTCTTCCTGGGTAACAGGACCGACATACCCGAACTCCTCGCAGCCATGGACCTTTATCTCATAACCTCGGCCCGGGAGGGACTTCCCATATCCCTCATAGAGGCCATGCTCGCGGCCAGGCCGGTCGTCTCGACCGCCGTGGGCGGCATCCCCGATGTTCTCGCAGGCGGCGAAACGGGCATCCTTGTGGAGAGCGGCGACGCCGAAGGCATCACCGCGGCCGTCTCGGGCCTCATGGCAGACCCCGCCAGGAGGGAGGCCCTGGGCAGGGCAGCCCGGGAACAGGCCCTCCTCAGGTACTCGCCGACCCGTGTGCTCGAGAAGCTCGACAGCCTCTATTCCGGGCTCCTCGAGCGCAAGGGCATAGCCGCCGGGCAGCCCGTAGCCGGCTCCAAATAGGCACCGGGGAGGAGGCTTTTATCCGCTTGACTTGGCAATCTGAGGGTGGATAATAACCTCTTGAAGGGAGGTGATGTCGACAGGGCGTTTGTGCGTTCAGTAATCCGGAATCTCCTTTCTGGGTGGAAGGTCTCGATTCCGTCGAAATAGGTCCGGGGCGCCGGAGTGCGTCCCATAGAGAAGGAGCTGGAGAAATGGATTTCAGAAGTACGAGGTGGCTCATCTTTGTTCTGGCCCTCGGCCTGGCCGCCGCGATTGTCGCAGGCTGCGGCGCCGAGAAGACGAAGATTGTCCCGCGGAAAGTACTCATGGGAGATCCGGAGAAGGCCCGGCCCAATGTCTCTCCGGACGGCACCCATCTGGCGTATATCGCCCCGGTGGATGACATCCTCAACGTCTGGGTGAAGACCATAGGCATGGATGACGCGGCGCCGGTGACCGACGATACGACGCGGGGCGTATACAGGTATTTCTGGGCACAGGACAACAAGCATATCATGTACCTGCAGGATATCGGCGGGAATGAGAACTGGCAGCTCTTCAGCGCGGATATCGAGACCGGCAAGAACGAGGCCCTGACCCCTTACGAGGGCGTGCAGGTCCAGATAGTCGAATACAGCAAACACCATCCGGACGAGATGCTCATTGCCATGAACAAGGACGACGCCCGCCTCTTCGACGTATATCATCTGGACCTCAAGACGGGCGAGACCGAGAGGGTCGCAAGGAACCCCGGCAATATCGTGGGCTGGATGGTGGACTTCGATCTGAAGGTCCGGGGCGCCATGGCCGCGACACCGGCCGGCGGTTTCGACCTGCTCACAAGGAAGAACGAGAAGGACAGTTTCACCAAGGTGCTGACCTGGGATCCGGATGACGCGCTGACGAGCCAGCCCGCCACCTTCACCAAAGACGGCAATTACATGTACTGCATGGACTCGCGCGGGGTGAACGCCGCCCGCCTGGTCAAGATAGAACTCAAGAAGGGCGAGGTAGTCGAGGTCCTCGCGGAAGACCCCGTCTACGACGTCTCGAACATCATGGTCAACCCGGACACCTGGGAGATCCAGGCCGCGCTCGTTCTCAAGGAGCGGGACCACTGGATCATACTCGACGATACCATCCGCAAGGACATGGAACTCATCGGGGAGCTCCAGGAAGGCGACTTCACGGTTACCAGCCGCAGTAATGACGACAAAGTCTGGATCGTGGCCTTCACGGTGGATGACGGCCCCGTTTCCTATTATGCCTGGGACAGGGGGGCCAAGACGGGCGACTTCATGTTCTACCACAAGCCCGCCCTGGCCGAATACACGCTGGCCAAGATGGAGCCGGTCTCCTTCGAGTCGCGCGACGGCCTGACCATTCACGGCTACATCACGTATCCGCCCAACGTGGCCGCCGAAGACCTGCCCATGGTGCTCAACGTGCACGGCGGACCTTGGGCGCGCGATACCTGGGGATACAACTCGGAGGCCCAGTGGCTGGCCAACCGCGGCTATGCCTGTTTCCAGGTCAACTACCGGGGCTCGACCGGTTACGGCAAGGAATTCCTCAACGCGGGTGACAAGGAGTGGGGCGGCAAGATGCAAAACGACCTCACCGACGCAGTCACCTGGGCCGTCGAACAGGGCATCGCCGACCCCGACCGCGTCGGCATCTTCGGCTGGTCCTACGGCGGTTATGCCGCGCTGGCGGGCGCGACATTCACGCCGGACGTCTACGCCTGCGCCGTCGCGGGTGTGGGCCCGTCCAACCTCATCACCTTCATCGAGACCATTCCGCCTTACTGGACTCCGCTCTTAGACCTTTTCCACAGGCGTGTCGGAGACCCGGCGACGGAAATGGAGTTCCTCGAGTCCAGGTCGCCGCTCTTTAAGGTCGACCAGATAAAGATCCCCATGCTCATCGCGCAGGGCGCCAACGACCCGCGCGTCAACAAGGCCGAGAGCGAGCAGATTGTCGAGGCCATGAAAGCCAAGGGGATCGCATACGAATACGTGCTCTTCGAGGACGAGGGGCACGGTTTCCTCAAGTCCGAGAACAGGCTCAAGTTCTACGCCATTGCCGAGAAGTTCCTGGCGGACAATCTCGGAGGCGTCTACGAGCCGATGGCCGAGGAGATGAAGTAGAGGAAGAACGCTCGAAACAGCGAATCAACGGGAGGGGGGCGCGCCGGTCGCGCCCCTCTTTCTTTGGCCCCGGCCGCCAACCTGCGAGGCCTTCCAAGAGAATCCAATCTTCTGCAAGACTTTCCAGCGAAAAACCCTAAAGCGGCGCCCCCGCTCGTCCGATTAGATGGGCAAATGGGGATTCAAGCTCATTCGAGCGAGGAGGGTGTGACGTGGAACAGACCACAGACAATGTAGTCTATTCGGGCTTCTGGAAGAGATTCGCTGCGTTCTCCATCGATTTCATCATCGTCGGCCTGGTCGTCCTGATCCTCTCGGCCGGCATGGGATTCAGCGTGGGACTGGGCGGAGTCGGCGGTCCGGGGGCGCGCCTCCTTGGCATTCTCATTGCCGTCGCGGCTCCCTGGCTCTACTGGGCCGGAATGGAGAGCTCCAGGCACCAGGCCACAATCGGCAAGATGGCCCTGGGCATGGCGGTCACCGACAATCTCAATAACCGCATGAGCTTCAAGCGGGCCTCGGCCCGGTATTACGGAAAGTACCTTTCGAGCATGACCTTGCTGGTTGGTTTCATCATGGCCGGGTTTACGCAACGCAAGCAGGCACTGCATGACATGCTGGCCGGCTCGGTTGTCGTAGACGCGGAGTAAGTATAAAGAGCTCCATCTCTCATCAATCTTCTCGGGCGCCGGTTCTGCCGGCGCCCGACTCCTTTTCCCTCCAAATAACTTGACTTTATGTAACAACTTACGCTATATGGTTCTCCGTGGGTTCCGATATATTAATATATTGAGGAGTAGCAGGAGGGAGGCAGAGCGTGCTGCGAGAGGAACTTCGAATAATGCCCATAGGCCCGGGCAATCTCAACGACCGGCTCGAGGTGTGCTGGAGTCACCTGGGAAAATGGGAGGATCACGAGCTCGCCCGGGAGAGCAGGGACTGGCTCGTGGCCGCCAACGCCAAATTCTCGCCGTCCACCTTCATAGCATACCAGGGCAATCAGCCCGCGGGCATGATCGAATTCATGCCCCGGGATATGCTTGAAGAGCAGGACCTCTGCCCCTGCAGGCAGCGCAAGGGCGGCACGGGCGACGTGCTGCCGTCTCTCGGGATGGATTTCCGCGACTACCTGTTCATTACCTGCCTGTGGGTCCCGACTCAATTCCAGGGCCGCGGCATAGGTAAAGCCCTGCTGGGGCACCTACTTGACAGCCAGACCTTCAAGCACTTTCGAGGTGCGCTGGTCTATGTCGCCGACAGGGACCCCACCTGGCCCGATGCCATCCACTGGCCGGCAGGCCCGAAAGAGTTTTACGAGGAGGCCGGCTTCACCACGGCGAAGCGCGTCGAGGAACCCTCCGGTTATCTCATGCGCCTCGTCAGGATGCAGAAAGCCTGACCTGCGGCCGCCGCGCCGCAGCCTGAGCCGATTCACCCGCCTGAAGTGCTGCCTTGGGCCCAGAGATGCCGCAGGCGGCCCTTCGGGCCTCATCTGGCTCGCCAAGCACATCCCCGGGAGCCGAGAGGCCCTATATGCTCCATATGCCCAGACCCCCGTAATTTTGAGTATATTATGTAAGTTTACATAATGTATATTATGCGACGTTGCCTCAGCAGCCAGACCTGCTCGAGGCGGGTTCTTCAGGGACGCCTGCGCCGGGCGGTTCTAAAGGGCGCTCCACATCTCGGCTTCGAAATCGGGTCCGGGGACCCGCAGGCTGATGGCCCGGTGTATGGGACGGCGCTCCAGCTCCTTGCCCTCGCGCGAAACCGCGACCCTGAGGGACATGGTGCTGTCCCCCGGCGCCGAGACGGCGGCGAAAGGAATCGAGACCTCGGTTGTCTCAAGTGCGGCGGCGATGGCGCCGGCCGGGTCGGCCGACTCTATGACAAGACCCCTGTCGTCGGCCGACCGGGGCCCGGGTGCCTGGAATGATACCGAGACGCGCCGGGGCGCAATGAACTCGATGCGGAAGCAGAGCCTTGCGAATTCGGGCTCCTGGGGCGAGACAGTGGTATCGATGCGCAGAAACAGGTGCTCCCGGTCGAAGCCATAGTAGATGGCCTTGATTACGCCCTCGGCATCGTGCGTGAAACCGTCCTTGTAGGCCTGGTAGCGCCCCGCGAGTTTCCATTCATAGAACGTGGTCACCCTCCCGTCCAGGACGGGCTTCATGAGCGCGACGGGCTCCCTGCTGATGGCGTAATCGGGCGCGCATGCTTCGCCCACGGGCTCGAGGACGGCTGCAGGCACGCTGGCACCGATGGCCGTGTAAACCTCCATCAGATGCGCCCTGAACAGAGTGTCGAACTCGGAAGCCTCGCGGCATCCCGACTCCCGGCCCCACCACCAGAACCAGTCGCTGCCCTCGGCCGCGTAGATGCTCCGCCAGGCGGTCGCCAGCGCCGCCTCATCGAGCCCTCCCCCCTGCTCAGCAGCCGAGAGGGCCTCGCGCGCGTCGCAAATAAGGTCCCAGGCCCGGTTATCCTCTTCGCCGCCGATCCAGGTGGCGAGGTTGCCCCCGATCCAGGATCCGGTTGAGACGCGCTTGATCTCCCGGGCCGTCTTGATGTCGTCGAGCGCGTCGGAGATCCTCACGGTCTCGATGTCCTCGGCTTCCGAGAGCCTCCGGTAGAGAGTCCTCAGGAAAAGGTCGCCGTCCTGGTCGTAAAACTCCCAGCAGTTCTCGCCGTCCAGGGCTATGAGAACCAGCGCCTCCTCGGCCCTCCGGCCGAGGTCCTCAGCGATGCCCCGCAGCCTCGAGACGAAATCGTCCACGGCCTCTTCGGGGCGCAGCCTCATGTAAGAGAAACTTATGAGGTCCGACAGCAGCCGGTCGCGGAAGACGAGCGCGACCTCCCTCCCGTCGCATCCCAACTTGTGCGGCCCGTAGAGCAGGTCCGGCCTGCCGACCCGGTCCCTGGGAAGCTTCCGGAGACTCACGCCCAGGGACGCCTCCAGCGTGGTCTCATCGGCAGCGACCCACCTTACGCCCATCTCGCATGCGGCCCTCAGGCAGCGCTCCGAAAGAGCCCCCTCGGGCGGCCACATTCCTTGCGGGACGGATCCGAAAACCTCCGCCAGATAGGCCCGCCCCATCTCCACCTGCGCTCGGGCGTCGGCCTCGAACTCGATGCGCCTGCCCGGAAGCGTTATGCCCGGCACCGCCTCCCTCGCGCTCTCGGAGTCACACAGAAGCGGAAGTATGGGATGGTAGTAGGGCGATGACGTAAGCTCTATGCGCCCCGCGTCGAGGAGAGCCCTGTAGCGCGGGATTATGTCTCTTAAGATCTTGAACTCCCGTGCGATGAGGCTGGCCTTCATCTCCTCGGTAAACCCCCTTCCGCGCGCCAGCAGGTCCGCGACCATGGGGTCCCGCTGGAAGCCAGGATCGAACCAGGCGAGGTTGGACCAGACCTGAAGGTCCAGCAGGTCCTGCTCCGAGAAACGCCTGAGAGCCGCCGCGGCCTCGACCTCCGAACCCAGGGGGCCGCACTTGGTGAGGAGCGCCCGGTAACGCGGGTGGCGCTCTATGATGGTGCTCCTGTTACCGAGGAAGGAGTTCCGCAGGAGAGCGACCTTCTCGGGCCCGGTCAGGGCACCGACCCGCTTCCTCGAGAGCTCGAGAAGGGAGTCGACCACCTTACCGGACGCGTAGTCCAGGATCTGTTCGACAAGGCAGGGAACTAGGTTGAAGTTGGCCTTGATGCGCGGGAAGTCCTCCAGCCGCGCCGCCATATCATAGTAGTCCTTGAGGGCGTGCAGTCTCACCCACGGCAGGCGGTACACGCCGGTCTGGGGGTCCTTGTAGTGGGGCTGGTGCATGTGCCAGAGAAAAGCAACTCTGAGCGGAGAAAGACTCATGAGCCTCTCTTGGACCTTACCTCGAGCTCGAGAACCTGCATTCTGGCCAGTTCGGCCTCCCGGGAGTCGGGATACGTTTCAATAAGGCCGTTATAGACTTCCACCGCACGGTCGACGTTGCCCGCCAGCCTGAAGCAGCGGCCGGCCCCGAGGAGAAGGTCCCTCGCCTGCACATTGTCAGGATGCTCCTGCTGGGCCTTGAGGAAGTTGTTGGCGGCTTCCTCGTAAAGGCCCTTCTCTTCCAGAGACTGGGCTATGCCGGCCTTCGCCGAGACGGTGAGGTCCTGCCGCCGCTTGCCCTGGTTCAGATACTCGTTAAAGAGAGCCATCGAGGAGTCGTAACTCTCCGAAGCGAAATAGGCGTTTGCCGCGAAGAAGGTGGCGTCCGCGGCGCTCCAGGTGCCCCTGTATCTCTGCCGGATGCCGGCGTAGGTGCGGAGCGCGGCGGCATAGTTGCCCTGCTTGAGATCGAAATTGCCGCGCGAGAGAATGGTCTGGGCCTCGACCTCGGCTGCCTTTCTCTGCTTGATGACGAAAGTGAAGCCGACCGCGACGACTATGACAACGATCGCCAGGCCGATGATGCGCCTGGAATGATGCTTCACATATAGCACGGACTCGCCGGCGAATTCGGCGAATCCATCATCTTTGATATCTTTCCTGGTTAGCTTTCTGCCTTTCCTGGTCAATTGGTTCCTCCTCGCTACGGAGAGTAAACTATCAGTTGCCGCGCCCGATGGCAAGAAAATTCTCCAGGCCTTAAAGAGCTTGACATTGCGCCGACGCCAGCCGTAATCTGGCACCGGAGCCGGCTCTATCCGAAACTCGAGAACACCGCCGCGAGGTCGGCATATGAAAGCTGCACCTGGTGATCAGCGCGAGCTCTCCAACCATCAGGTGCCGAGGTATCGACTCCACGCCAGGCTCCGCATTCTGGCCGTCATCATCACGATCGCCCTCGTAGTCATAGAAGTCCTTATAGCCGCAAGACTTCCCGGCCAGCCTTATAGCGGCATCGTCCTCAGAAACGTCACCGTGCGGAGAGTCGCCGAGGGTTCGCCAGGCAGGCTCGCGGGGATGCGCATCGGCGACCGCATCCTGAGCGTGGACGGCGTCGCCTGCGCCAACGTCAAGCAGGCCTCCGAATGCATATTGAAGGCAAGGCCCGGCGACACCGTGGTCTACGAGGTCAGCCGCGCAGGCCGGACGCTCACGGTCCCGGTGACCTTCGGCAACCAGCCGGCCGGAGAAGTGGCGCGCAAGCTCCTGCTGGTTCTTGTGGGCCTGTGCTTCATTGGCATAGGACTTCTCGTGTACTTCAGGCGCGCCGACAGGGTGGCGCTCGTCTTCTACCTCTTCTGTGTCGCCTTCGGCCTGCTGCTCACCAATATCGTGAGCTATGAAGTCGGCGCTGCGCGCTACCTCTACAAGGCCATTCTCTACGACGTGATGGTACTTTTCCTGCCCGCCTTCCTGCTCCACTTCTTCCTGGTGTTTCCGGAGCGCAAGGGCCTCGTGCGCCGTTTCCCGGGGCTGGAAGCATACATCTATATACCCGCGGTCGTGTTTCTCATCTTCTCGGAGTTCTTCAACATCATGGTGTTCCGCAGGGGCATGAGTTACAGCCGGTCGCTTATGGTCTTCGAGAGCATCACCGCTGTGTACTTCGTCGTCTATTTCATGCTCGGACTCGTATCGTTCATTCACTCCCTCCTGACGGCCCCCAGCGAGAGCGTGAAGCGCAAACTCAGGCTGGCCGTCTGGGGAACGGTGGCCGGGACGCTGCCCATCGTTCTCGTGTTCCTGATCGTCAGCATGAAACCGACGATCGAGATACCCGGAGAGAAGTTCGCCGTGTTCCCGCTCATACTCATTCCGATTGCCTTCGGGCACGCCATCGTCAGGTACGGGCTCTTCGACGTGAACATAGTCGTCAGGCGCAGCCTCATCTACACCGTGTTGACAGCGGTCCTGGCATCGGTCTATTTCGTGGTGGTGTACGGGATGGGCACGCTGGCTTCCCGTTTCATAGGAAGGGCCGACCTGCTGTTCTCGCTGATCTCCATATTCGTCATCACGCTGCTCTTCTCCCCCTTACGAAGGAGAATCAGCGCCGCCATCGACCGGGTGTTCTTCAAGGAGGACTACAATTACAGGAGGCT
>CAZSBE010000068.1:0-16291 GCA_964604955.1 uncultured bacterium | reverse complement strand
AGCGGCAGGTTGTGTTCTCTTACTATCCTCGCAAAATCCTCGCCGGGCGTGAGCTTCCCTCCCAGCACTTCCGATACGCGGCCCCTGGCTTTCTCGTAGGGCTCGCCCCAGTTGTCCACCCTGACGACCACGAAATCACCGGGCCTGGCTTTGGATTTTTCATCCATCATCACGCGCCTGTAGCGTCCCCCCGGCTCGACGCCGATCATCGGTCCCTCGTCCGTACCATAGACCTCGCCTATGGTCTCAGCCGGCGCTCTCTCTATGACCTTGATTACCTGGGCCCGGAGCTCGCCTTCCTCGCCTCTCACGGCGCGCGCCACGACCATGTCGCCGTGCTTCGCGCCGCCGAAATTCTCGCCGCCAATGGTAAGAGCCGGTGAACCGTCCGAAGGAATGAGCGATGCCCGCGAGACTCCGTAGCCCGAGAAGCGCCCGGTCACGTGGCCCGACAGGCCGGGAAGGCAATAACGCCTTCTCCTGCCCAAGACAACAGTACCTTCTGCCTCGAGCTCGTCGAGAAGGCGCCTGAAGGACTTAAGGTCCTTGGCCCGAACATGGAGCCGGCGAGCGATCTCCCTGCCTCTCAGGCCCTGGGAGTCAGCATCGCTCAGGACTGATACGATGTCTTCCCTCGTCGGCTCCACTTAAGGACCACTATCTCTTTTTCTTCTTATGCCGGTCTCGTCTCAGTCTTTTCTTACGCTTATGCGTCTTGATCTTCTGCTTCTTACGCTTACGTCCGCAAGGCAACTACTAAACACCTCCAATCACACAGGTATCTTAATATCTAACCTATCTGCTAGGCGGAGTCAACAAGCTTGATGAATTGTCTCGAAGCTTTGAAGTATGGAACGACCTTCTCAGGCACCTGTACCCGCTCACCCGTCCTAGGATTCCTCGCCATCCTGGCCTTCTTGGTCTTGACCTTGAAGCTGCCGAACCCCCTGATTTCAATGCGCTCCCTGTCCGCCAGGGCCTGTGATATCGTCTCAAGGAGCAGGTCGACCACAACGCCAACGTCCCGCTTGGTCAGACCCGTTGCGTTAGCTACCTCTTCGACAATGTCGGCCTTGGTCATCGCATACCCTCCTTAGCATGACCTTCCTCAGCCACAAGAACCGCAGTTCTTGGTGGCGCACGAAGTGCAGGCGCTTGTGTTCTTACCGGCCGGCGCCCCGGCAGCAGCCGAACCGACGCTGAAACAAGAAAGCAGCTTTTTGACCCTGCAAGAGGAACACCCGGGACACCTTATCTTTCCTATGTCACCGCCTGAGCAGATTACCTCGAATACATTCTTGCACTTAGCGCATTCATATTCGAATATAGGCAAGGTAATTACCTCTACTCTTTTGCCCACTGGAAGTTAGCAAATCCCCCAAGAACTTGTCAAACTTATTTTAATAAAAAGACTTACCTGAATGAGTACTCCAGGGAAACGCTCTGGCCGGCGACCTGCGAGGCCGTGCCCATAAGGTCTTCGATAAGATCCCAGATGGTCCAGAGGTCTCTGTGCGGCTTGACAACCGTCGGCTTACCGCTTATCCCGCCCATTTCGGCCGCCAGGTCGAGGGCGTCCCTGAGGCCGCCTATGCGGTCAACGAGTCCCAGATCAAGGGCCTGTCTGCCTGTGAATACGCTGCCGTCCGCTATCTTCTCGACTTCCTCCCTGCTCATGCCTCTCTCCATGGCGACCACCGTGACGAACTGGTCGTATACGTCCACCAGTATCCCGTCGAGCAGGTCGCGCTCGCGATCGGTCATCGGTCTCGCAAAAGAGCCCACGTCCTTGAACTCGCCCGTCTTGAGTACTTCCCACTCAAGTCCGATCTTACGCATGAGTTCCCGGGCAATGGGGAAGTTCATGATGACGCCGATGCTCCCGGTCAGCGTTCCCGGATTGGCGACGATCGAATCGGCGCCGCAGGCTACGTAGTAGCCGCCGCTCGCCGCGATGCCGCCCATGGATACGACCACCGGCGTACCGCCGTCCCTGACGTTCCTCAGAGCCTCGTAGATTTCCTGGGAAGCCGCTACTCCCCCGCCCGGGCTCTCGATTCTGACGAGGAGGGCCCTGATGCTGGAGTCCTCTCCGAATCTCACGATCTGGTTCACGTACTCGGTGGGTGTGACTATCGTGCCTGTCACCTCGACGAGCCCGATCTTCTTGCCCAGCGAAAACGAGCCCTGCCGCCCTTCGGGAAGCAGCCCCCCGGCCGTGATGACTATGAAGAAAGCTATGGCTGCGGCGATGAATACGATGCCGATGAACAGTATGATCCAGGACGTGGTCTTCAAGGTTATCAACCCTCCAGAGATTTGAGTTTGAGAACGTCGAGCATTGAGTATATGCCGGGAGGCGCCCCGGCGGCGAACCGCGCGGCTCTCAGGGCCCCGGCGGCAAAGCAGTCGCGCGAGAGCGCCGTATGACCGATCTTGAGCACTTCTCCTTCAAGCGCCAGGCCCAGGATATGCTCGCCTGTGACTCCACCCATTCTCAGCGAGTGTATGAAGACCTCTCCGCCCCTGGCCTGGGTCCCTTTCCCGCGCCCCACGGTCACCTGCCTGCCCGTCGCCTTACTGACCCGTTCTGCGATTTCGATGGCCGTCCCGCTGGGGACGTCCTTTTTGTTGCGATGATGGGTTTCGACTATTTCGATGTCGGAACCCTGGCCCGCGAGGTCCGCGACGAGACCCGAGAGGGCGAAGAGAATGTTGACGCCGACGGACATGTTAGGGGCGCTGACGACGGCGACCTTCTCCGCGAGGGGCTCGAGCCTGTCGTCCTTGCCCTCTATTCCGGTCGTGCCCGTAACGAGGGGCCGGGGGTTCTCAAGCAGGGCCGCCAGCACGGCTTCGAAGCCCGGCGGGAGCGAGAAATCGATGACCACATCGGCCGGCTCGATTGCCCGCGCAGCGTCCCGGGTCATGAGGACTTCGCCCTGGGCCCGGCCGCCTGCGCGCGGGCCGTCCGGATCCGCCTTCATAGACTCGCCGGCTTCGAGCACGGAGACTATTCTGAAGCCGCGGTCCATCGCGACCAGGCCGGCGATGGCGCGGCCCATCCGCCCCAGTCCTCCCACTACGCAGAGATTCAACATGGCCCTAACCTCCGATGAACCCGAGCACGCCCAGCACGGCCCGTATCTCGCTCTCGCTCTCTCCCGAGACCGGAACGAGCGGAAGCCTCAGCTCTCCGCTTCCGGCGCCCATGAGTTTGAGCGCGGCCTTGACCGGACCCGGGTTGGTCTCCACGAACAGCACGTGGAACAGCGGCAGCAGCCTCAGGTGGATTCGCCTGGCTTCTTCCGCATCTCCGGCCAGGAACGAGCTGACCATGTCCGAGACATCGCCGGGCGCGACATTGCCGGCCACCGAGACCACGCCCCTGGCGCCCACCGCCAGCATGGGAAGCGTCAGCGAATCGTCGCCCGAGAGAACCGTGATCGGCGTGGACCTCACGATTCTCGAGACCTGGTCTATGGACCCGCTCGCCTCCTTGACGGCGACGATATTGTCGATAGCAGCGAGCTCATGGACGGTCTCGGGCAGCATGTTGACACCGGTCCTGCCCGGAACGTTGTAAAGCACAATGGGTATGTTGACCTTCTCGGCGACCGTTCTGTAATGCTTGATGAGGCCACCCTGAGTCGGCTTGTTGTAGTAGGGCGTGATGAGCATGGCGCCGTCCGCGCCGAGTTCGGCCGCCGCGCGCGTCAGCTCGACCGAGGAGGCCGTGGCATTGGTGCCCGTGCCCGGTATGACCTTCACCGACTTATTATCGCCCCGCGCCTCGAGCACGGCTTTTATTACGGCGATGCGCTCCTCGGCTGAAAGCGTGGCCGCTTCGCCCGTGCACCCCACCGGCACGAGACCGTTGACGCCGCCGGCGATGAGTCTCTCCGCGAGCGAACGCACTCCGTCCAGGTCCACTCGCCCGTCGGTGAACTCCGTAACCATTGCAACATAGGTGCCTTCAAACATACGCGATCACTCCTCCAGATCAGTCTCCCCTTCATACACTATACCGGCGGGGCCTGCCAGGTAGGCTTCTCCATCCTCTCCCTTGCGGGGGAGCTCCACATTAAGCACATCACCGGAGGCAACGCGGAAAGCCGTCCTGCTCCCGGTGATGTTCTTAGCCCTCAGGACAAGCGCCGCGGCCACGCAGCCCGAGCCGCAGGCCAGAGTCTCCTTCTCGACACCGCGTTCATAAGTCCGAATGCGAAAACCGTCCTGGCCGGACGTGCCCACGAAATCGGCATTGGCGCCCTCGGGCGCGAAGTGAGGGTGCATCCTTATCTGGCGGCCCAGCCCTTCTACGTCGATGCCGGCCACGTCCTCGCTGAGGAGAATCGCATGCGGCACACCCGCCCGGGCAAGCGTGACCAGCCTGGTATCGCCGGCCACCTCCAGCATGGCGTCCCCCACCAGCCTGGGCGGCTCCATGCTCACGCGGACGCCCTCGGGGCTTATCGAGCCGGTATGCCTGCCCGAACGCGTATCGAATTCGACCGTTCCCCTGCAGAGTCCCTTTTCGATGCAGTAGAGGACGAAGCACCTGGCCCCGTTCCCGCAGAAGTCGGCCTCCGACCCGTCGCTGTTGAAGTAATGCATGAAAATGCTCTCGCCGGTGTCATCGACTATTATGAGGCCGTCCGCGCCTACCGATCTGCGGCGCTCCGAGAGCTTCACGGCCAGCTCCGGCGCGCGCTTCCTGAGACCTGCGAATGCAGGGCCCAGGAACACGAAGTCATTGCCCGCGCCGCTCATTTTCGTAAACCTGATCTTCATCTCTTATCACCCGCCGGTCTCGGCCCCGCCCGCAGCCCGGGGGACGCTGTCCTGGACCGCCCCGGCTTCCGGGAGTTCCGGAACCGGAGGGCTCAGCTCTATGTCCATGCACGGCCGGACTTCCACCGGGCCGGGTACCTCGTAGAAGAGCGAGTCGGGCCCGCCTATCACCGAATTCGAATCGGCGTCCGCATAGAACCCCACCGAATAAGGGCCGGGCTCCACGCATGTGATCCTGAAGCGGCCCCTGCCGTCGCACATCGCTTCATATGAGAGCAGGGTATCCGCGGCCGAACTCACCTGCACCCCCACCTGAGGGTAGAGCGAAAGCGTCAGGCTGTCCACACTTCCTTTGACGGAGCCGCACAGCGTATCCTTGCATAGCAGTATGTCCACACCCATACGCTCGCCGCCGTCGACAAAATCCACCTTGCCGCCGAAACACCCTACGATCTCCTCCTCATCGCGCTCCGCATTGGCGTTCTTGTCCATGAACGCCAGCACCCAGTATGTGCCGGTGGTATCGACGAAGGGCACCTCATACAGGCCGCCCTCTCCGGTGAGCGTGAGGTAGACGGGTTTCACGCCGGGAAAGCCGGTCCCGATCGCGAGCGTGTCCGCGGCCAGGACCAGGACCACGGCGTCTTCCACGCTGACGTTCTTCCAGACCACTTTGCCCGCCAGCCGGCCGGCGTCGATGGTGACCCCCGTCGAGAAGCCACCCACAAAGGTCGACTTCATCTTGAGGCCGTGCGAATCGGTAGCTTTGTTGGTGACCGAAACCAGGTACGTCGTCCGGGGAATGAGTTCGTCCTCGGGAACGAGCACGTATGCGTTCCCCTCCCAGTGGCGCTTCCGCCATCTCACCGTAGGGTTCACGACCACGCCGGTCTCCACGGTGCGCTTCTTCATGGACTCGCTGAACGTAATGCGGATCTCGGCGTCAGCGCTCACCTCGGTCGACCCGCTGGCCGGCTCGAGCGCCTCCACGTAGGGCGCCGCAGTGTCGGCCGGCCCGCCTGACGGCATGCCCCGCTTCGCGCAGGCAGCCGCAAGCAGGCAGACGCCGACAAGAACGTAAGCTGGGAGTTTTCTCATCTTAAGAGCAGTTTGAGGATGATGGCCCGCTGAATGTGCATGCGGTTCTCTGCCTCGTCAAACACCACCGACTGCGGGCCGTCCATTACCCCGTCGGTTATCTCCTCGCCGCGGTGGGCGGGCAGACAATGCAGCACAATGGCGTCCGGCGCGGCCGAGCCCAGGAGTTTCTCATTGAGCTGGAGGCCCCGCATCTCTTCGGTGCGCTTCGCGGCCTCGCCCTCCTGGCCCATGCTGGTCCATACATCCGTGTAAACGACGGCCGCGTCTCTCACGGCCTCCACCGGGTCATACACTATGTCGATCCTGGCGCCGTCTTTCCGGGCGCGCGACAGGACTTTCTCGTCGGGTTCGTAGCCCCGGGCCGTGCCGAGCACGAACTGGAAGTCGAGCCTGGCGGCCGCGTTTATCCATGAGTTGACGACATTGTTGCCGTCACCGAGGAAAGCGACCTTGAGCCCCTCGATCTTGCCCTTGTGCTCCATGACGGTCATGATGTCTCCCATGACCTGGCATGGGTGATAGAGGTCCGTGAGGCCGTTGATGACGGGGACGCTCGCGAATCTCGCGAGCTCCTCGGCCTCTGCATGGTCGAAGGTCCGGATCATCATTATATCGACGAACCGCGAAACGACCTGCGAGGCGTCGCAGACGGCCTCCCTCCGGCCGAGCTTGATCTCCTCGTCCGAAACGTAGAAGGCGTAGCCGCCGGCCCCGACCATCGCCATCTCGAAACTCATCCTCGTCCGCAGGCTCGGCTTCCTGAAAATCATTGCCATCGACTTGCCCTTGAGCAGCTCGGGAAGCCTGCCCGCCCTGGCCTTTTTCTTGGTCTCGATGGCATAGTCCAGGAGCTCCTTGACCTCGGCGCTGTCGAGGTCATATATGCTCATGAAGTGCTTGCGGTCCCACATGCTTACTGCCCTCCTGACACACCCCTTCTCTAGAGGATATACCGGGCGAGGTCCACGTCCTCGACTATGCCGCTGAGTCTGGCGCTGACCTCGGCCCCCGTGATCGTAATCCGTCTCTTCTTAATGCCCGGGGCTTCGAACATCAAGTCCTCGAGCAGCGTCGTCATTACCGTATGGAGCCTCCGGGCCCCTATGTTCTCGGCCGTGTCGTTCACCTTGGACGCTATCGCGGCGATCTCGGTTATCGCGTCATGGGTGAAGACGACGTCTACCTTCTCGGTCTTGAGGAGCGCCTTATACTGCTTGATGAGCGCGTTCCTGGGCTCGACCAGTATGCGCTCGAAGTCCTCGCCGGTCAGGCTGTCAAGCTCGACCCGGATCGGGAACCGGCCCTGGAGTTCGGGTATGAGATCCGCCGGCTTGGCCGAGTGAAACGCGCCCGCGGCGATGAAGAGAATATGATCGGTTCTCACAATGCCGTACTTCGTGGGAACGCTGGAGCCCTCGACTATCGGCAGGAGGTCCCTCTGCACGCCCTGGCGCGAAACGTCGGGCCCGTGTGGCGACTCCTTGCCGGCGATCTTGTCTATCTCGTCAATGAAGATGATCCCGGAGTTCTCCACGCGGTCTACGGCCTCGGAGACGACCTTGTCCATGTCGATGAGCTTCTGAGCTTCCTCCTGGGCCAGCAACCCGCGGGCCTCCCGGACGGTGACCTTGTGGCGTTTCCTCCTCCCGGGCAGCATGCCGCCGAACATTTCCTGCAGGTTGATGTCCATCTCTTCGACTCCCGCGGGCGTGAAGATCTCTATCAGTGGCATCCCCCGCGGCGCGATCTCCACTTCCACCTGCCTGTCTTCCAGCTGGCCGCTGACGAGCTTCTCGCGCATCTTCTCGCGGGTGGTCTTCACCTTCGTCTCGTGCTCGGTGCCGGAGCCGGGCAGGTGGGCGGCCGGCTGCGGGACCGGCGGCAGCAGAAGATCGAGCAAGCGCTCCTCCGTGTTCGCCGCCGCCATCTTCTCGACCTCGGCCGTCTTCTCCTCCCTGACCATGCTCACCGAGAGCTCCGTGAGGTCGCGTATCATCGACTCGACGTCGCGGCCCACGTAACCGACCTCCGTGAACTTGGAGGCCTCTACTTTCATGAACGGAGCCCGCGCCAGCCTCGCGAGCCGCCTGGCAATCTCGGTCTTGCCCACGCCGGTCGGCCCGATCATTATGATGTTGTTGGGCATGATCTCTTCTCTGAGGTCTCCCTTGATCTGCTGGCGCCTCCACCTGTTCCGGAGCGCTATGGCCACGCATTTCTTGGCTTTGTTCTGGCCGATGACATACTTGTCCAGCTCCTTGACTATGGCCCCGGGTGTCAGCTGTCCTCTGCCGTGCCTCATCTACTCCAGCACCTCTATCGTTATCTCATCATTGGTATAGACGCATATCCCGGAGGCGATGGTCAGACACTCCGTCACTATCTCGGCCGCGCTGAGATCGGAGTGCTTGACGAGCGCCCTTGCCGCGGCCAGAGCGAAGGCGCCGCCGGACCCAAGTGCGACTATCCCGTCGTCGGGCTCTATGACCTCGCCGCTGCCCGCCACCACGAGCGAATGCTCCGCATCCATGACGGCCAGGAGAGCCTCCAGCCTTCTCAAGATCTTATCAGTTCTCCACTCCTTTGCAAGCTCGACCGCCGCGCGCGTCAGGTTGCCCTTGTACTCGTCGATCTTGGCCTCGAACTTGTCGAAGAGCGTGAGGGCGTCGGCCGAACTCCCGGCGAAGCCGGCGAGTATCCTGTCTCCATATATGCGCCTGACCTTGCGCGCCTTCCTTTTCATGACGGTCTCGCCCATGCTGACCTGGCCGTCCCCGCCCATGGCGACCTTGCCGCCCCGCCTCACGCCGATTACTGTGGTCCCCCTTATGATGCCGAATCTGCTCTTCTCTTCACTCATCGCTCTCACCTCATGCCCGCGGATGCGCGCGTCTGTATGTGTCCTTGAGTCTCTCGGTCGAGACATGCGTATAGATCTGAGTGCTCGAAAGGCTCGCGTGGCCCAGCAGCTCCTGGACGGCCCGCAGGTCGGCCCCCTCGTCCAGCATATGGGTCGCGAAGGTATGCCTCAGCACATGCGGGCTCATCTGAGTCCCGTTCGAGACCCGCTCCAGGTATCGGCGGACGACCCTCTGTATTCCGCGCCTCGCGAGACGCTTGCCGAACCTGTTGACGAGCAGCGCGGGCTCCTGCATGCGCCCTCTCGTCCTGAGATGATTCGCCCGCTCGAGCAGATAACGCTTTATGGCCCTGGACGCCACGGTCCCGAGCGGTACTATCCTCTCCCTCCGGCCCTTGCCCCTGACCTTGAGCGTCCCGCTGAAGAGGTCGGCGTCGGCAACGTCCACCGTGTGGAGCTCTCCGAGCCGGACACCCGTTGAGTAGAAAGTCTCCAGTATGGCCAGGTCCCTGAGGCCGGTGAAGTCGTCCCTCGTGAACTCCCCGAAGAGCCGCCTCATGTCGGACTTGTCGATGTAGGTTGGAAGCCGCCGTTCCATCCGCGGCATCTTGACCGTGAGCACGGGGTTCACCCTGACGCTCTCGCGGTCGACCAGATACTTGACGAAGCACCTTATGGCGGCCAGTTTCCGCCTCAGTGTGCTCCCCTTGAGGCCGCTGCCGGTTAGGTGTTTCATGTAGTGGCGCACGGAGAGCTTGTCGATCTGGGCCACCCTGGGATTCCTGCAATTGAGCTCGCGGCGGAGGAACTCCAGAAACTGCTTTAAGTCATTCTCGTAAGCGCTTACTGTATGGTCAGATAGATTGCGCTCAAGGCTGAGATGGAGCGCGAACCTTCTAAGATAGGACTCCATCGGTGCTCATCCTCTCACCGGATTGGCGGCCCAGGCCTATTTGCGAGAGCCATGCTTTCATGGCGAGCGCGGACCTCTCGCTGAGAAGCAGGTTCCTGCGGAGCCTCTCCCGCACCCTCTCGCCCAGGGCCGGCAGCAGGCCGAAGTTGGGGTTCATGGGCTGGAAGTCGGCGGGTTCGGTCTGCGCCACGTACCTGGCGAGCCCGCCCAGCACGGTCTCGGCCGGCGGCACGACACATGCCTGGCCCGCGACCTTCCTGGCCGCATTCATGCCGGCCAGGAGCCCGGTCGCCATGCTCGCCACGTAGCCCTCCGCGCCCGTTATCTGCCCTGCAAGCAGCAAGTCGTGTTTGACGCGGTGCTCCAGCGTGGGCAGCAGCACGCGGGGCGCGCAGATATAGGTGTTCCTGTGAATGGCGCCCAGTCTCACGAAACGCGCCCTCTCGAGACCGGGCAGCATGCCGAAGATGCGCTTCTGCTCGCCGTACTTGAGGCGGGTCTGGAATCCCACCATGCCGTAGAGAGTGCCATCCAGGTTCTCCGGGCGGAGCTGTACGACCGCATGCGGCATCTTGCCCGTGCGGGGATCGGCCAGCCCGACCGGTTTCATACAGCCGTGCGCCAGGGTCTCGGACCCGTTCCTGACCAGCTCCTCGATGGGCATGCAGGCCGAGAAGAACTTGTCCTCTTCGAACTCCCTCCTGTCGGCCAGCTCCGCGCCGCGCACCTCCTCTATGAACCGCCGGTACTCGTCCTGGTCCAGGGGAAGGTTGATGTACGTCGAGTCACCTTTGCCGTATCGCGAAGCTTTGAAGGCCTTGTTCATGTCTATCGAGTCCGCCTCCACTATAGGGGAGACGGCGTCGTAGAAGAACAGGTTCTGCGTCCCGACTATGTTCTCCAGATAGGCGGATATGCCCTGAGAGGCGAGCGGACCCGGGGCCAGCACGTTGACCGCGCCTTCAACCGCCGAGGACGCCTCCTCACGGACCAGCGTGACCCGGGGATGAGCCTGAAGGGCCCGCGTTACGAACTCCGAGAGCCGCTTGCGGTCGACGCACAGTGCGCTGCCGGCCGGAACGCGCGCCCTGCCTGCAGCGTCCATCAGCACGGACCCCAGCATCTTGAGTTCGAGCTTGAGAAGGCCGTTGGCGTTCGAAAGGTGTTCGGACTTGAAGGAGTTGGAGCAGACGAGTTCGGCCAGGTCGCCCGACTTGTGGGCCTCGGTCATCGCGCGGGGCCTCATCTCGTAAAGGGTTACGTCGGCGCCGAGTCTCGCGGCCTGCCAGGCGGCCTCCGATCCGGCCAGCCCGCCACCTATGACAACGACGCGACCCGGCCTCCGGCTCATTCATCTACCTCATGCTTGCACTTCGGACACTTGAGCTGACCGGCCCTGCTCCCCGCCGCCCTGGTCACCATTATAGGGTATGAACAGGCTGGACATGTCCTGTCGACCGGCTTGTCCCATGTCGCGAATTTGCACTTGGGGAACTTATCACAGCCGTAGAACACACGGCCCTTCTTGGTCCTTTTCTCTTTGAGCTCGCCGTCGCAGCCCTCGACGGGGCACTTGATCCCCAGCGTGAAAGCCCGCGTGCCTTTGCACTCCGGATACCGCTTGCACGCCAGGAACCTGCCATAGCGGCCCACGCGGGCCATCATCTCACTGCCGCACTCGGGACAGACCGCTTCGACCTTGACATCGTCTTCTTCGAGAGGCTTGGTGGTCTTGCACTCCGGAAAACCCGAGCAGGCGAGGAACTGCCCGTGCCTGCCCCATCGCTTCACCATGGGTTTGCCGCAGGTCTCGCACTTGACGTCGACCTCTTCGGTGACAATGCCCTTGAGCTCGGCCTTCATGGCGTCCGCCTTCTTGAGGTCCGCGCTGAAAGGCCTGTAAAAGCCGCCGACTACCTCGACCCAATCGTCTTCTCCCGACTCCACCTTGTCGAGCTCGGTCTCCATGCGGGCCGTGAACCCGACCTCGAATATGTCAGGGAGTATCTTAAGGAGTATGCTGAGCACGGCCCTGCCGAGTTCGGTGGGGCTCAAGGTGCGGCGCTCCCTCTCGACATAGCCCCGTTCTATGATGGTGCCGATGATCGCCGCGTACGTGCTGGGCCGCCCGATGCCCTTGTCCTCGAGCTCCTTGATGAGGCTGGCGTCCGTGAAGCGCGGCGGCGGCTGCGTCTCGTGGCGCGCATTCGAGATCTTAAGGAGTTTCAGGGGATCCCTTTCTTCGAGCACCGGCAGCGCGGCTTTCTTTTCCTCGTCCGTCTTACGGTCCGCGTAAACTCTCAGGAAGCCGTCGAACTTCTCCACCGACCCCGTGACCCTGAAGAGGTACTGCCTCTCTTGTATATCCACCGTCGTGACCTCGAATACGGCCGGGTTCATCTGGCTCGCCACGAACCTCTCCCATATGAGCCGGTAGAGCTTCGCCTGATCGGCGGTGAGGTGTTTCTCGACGTCCCCGGGAGTCCGCGTCGCGTTAGTGGGGCGAATCGCCTCATGCGCGTCCTGGGACTTCTTGCCTTTCTTGAAGTGCCTGGATTTCTCAGGGACGTACGAATCACCGTACCTGGAGCTTATGAAGTCCCGGGCCTCCGCGGTGGCGCTCGCCGCGATTCGCACCGAGTCCGTACGCATATAGGTTATGAGTCCGACGCGCTCCTTCTCTCCGAGGTCCATGCCCTCGTAGAGCTGCTGCGCGGCCCGCATGGTTCGCCTGGGACTGAACCCCAGGCGCTGCGCCGCGTCCTGCTGGAGCGTGCTCGTTATGAAGGGCGGTCTCGGGTTCCGCCTCTTGGCCTTTTTCTCTACGCCGGTGACCGAGTAGTCGAAGGTCGACAGTATCTTCTCGATCTCCCGGGCCCTCTCGAGAGATTCGAACTCCGCCTTGGCCTTTCCGACCTTCTCGAGCCTCGCGGTGAAAGCATCCCCGCGCGGGGACTCGAAATCGCCTTCGATGGTCCAGTATTCGCGCGGGATGAACTTCTCGACTGCTTCCTCGCGCTCGACGATGAGTCTGAGAGCCACCGACTGAACCCGGCCGGCGCTCGCTCCCCTCCTCACGACTTTCCACAGCAGCGGGCTCACCTGGTATCCGACGAGCCGGTCCAGGATCCGTCGCGCCTGCTGCGCGTTCACCTTGCGCATGTCTATGGTCGTGGGATTGGCAAACGCCTCCCTGATGGCCTCGGGTGTGATTTCATTGAAGATGACGCGCTTGGGCTCGTAGCCTTCTCGCGCGAGCAGCGCGGCGAGATGCCAGGCGATCGCCTCGCCTTCGCGGTCCATATCGACCGCCAGGTATATCTCCCTGGCCTTGTCCGCGGCCGCTCGGAGTTCCTTGATGATCTTGCTCTTGCCGCGAATCTGGACGTACAGGGGCTCGAAGTTCTTATCGACGTCGACGCCAAGCTTGGTCTTGGGTAAGTCGCGGACGTGGCCCATGGAAGCTTTTACGGTGTAAGACGGCCCCAGGAACCGGTTGATAGTCTGGGCCTTGGCCGGTGACTCCACTATGACGAGCGCCTTGCCGCTCATGGACCCGGCCCCGGCCTTCCCGGCTCCAGACCTTGCGGCCCCGGCCGTTTTCCTGCGCGCTGTCTTTTTCCCGGGCGCCTTCGTCGCCGGCTTCTTCCTCGTAGTCCTCTTCCCGGCAGTCTTCCTTGCGGCAGCCTTCCTTGCGGTAGTCTTCCTGCTCGTCGTCTTCTTGCTCGTCGTCTTCTTCTCCGGCGCCCCGGTCAGGGGAGCCTCGCCGTCGGGCGACTTGCTCTTAGCCACACTAATCCCCCGCGTTATACACTGAAGAGAATGACATTGAACCTCGGACTCCCGGCGGGCGCTCTAGTGGGCAGCCGACCCACCCATCCCGCCGTTTCCCCATGAAATCAATCCGGGCCGGAATCCGGGCACGCCCTCGAGGATAATAGATGGGACGATTTGTTTCAAGTCGTTGAGTTCGACTTTATCGCTGCAGAAATAAATGGCCCTCTCTATCACCTCTTCAACTTGAAGGTCGGTAAGCAGACCGAGCTGGCTCAGCTGAAGGATGTAGCCATATGCTTCAGGACTTATGAGGCTTCTCTCGAAGTCATTCAGGACCCTGATCGTCCCCTTCGGGGACATCTCGAGCATTATGTTGCCTTCATCAAAGAAGCGCTCATCTATGCTCTGATACAAATACATGAAAGCGCTGTTGATTTCCCCCACCGTGTACCCCTCACCCATCAAGAACTCGGTGATACTTGCAACTGTTTCGGAACTCGCCTCCGTGTCGACAAGCCGGTCAACAACCGCGATAATAATCTCAGCCAGTTTTTCGTCCATGACGCCCCTCGCTTCAGAAATCCGGCGAGTGATAGACTAACATAACATAGGGCATAAAGCAAGCTTTTCCGATTTAGGCTCCGCAGCACTTCTTGTACTTCTTGCCGCTGCCGCACGGGCACGGGTCGTTGCGCCCGACCTTGGGCTCCAGCCTGCTGGTTTGGGGTCCCGGAGGGGGGCCTCCGGGGCCCGGCATCCGGCCGCCGAGTGGGCCCGTTCTGTGCGGTGCCCCCGGCCCCGGCGGGCCCGGCGGGAGTTGCGCGGGCAGAGCCTGCGGCTTGATCGCCCGGATGGACCGGGAGGCTTCAGGCCGCCCGGCGGGTTGCTCGATCCAGCGGCCGCGGAACAGAAGCGTCACCGTGCGCGCGTCGATCTTCTCGCTCATCCTAACGAACAGGTCGTAGGCCTCGCCCTTGTATTCAAGGAGAGGGTCCTTCTGCCCGTAGGCCCGGAGGCTGATACCCGACCTCAGGCCGTCGAGCTCGTAGAGATGGTCCCTCCACTCGTTGTCGATAACGTAGAGCATCACGGCCTGCTCCATCCTCTTCATGATCTCGTAGCCGAGCTCCTTATGCCTGGCTTCATATGCGAGCATAGCCGTGTCATGCGCCATGTTCCTGAGCTCATCGCGGTCGGGGACGCCCTCCCAGTCGAGCTCGAAGGGGACCAGGAAGATCATCTCGAGCTCGGAGCGGAGCTTCGGAATGTCCCACTCATCGGCGTCCGACCCGGCCGGAACGTACTCCTCGACCTTGGCCTCGACCACGCTCTCTATCATCTCCCTGATTTCCTGTCCCATGTCCTCGCTTTCGAGCGCGAGCAGCCTCTTGGCGTAGATCACCTCCCGCTGCTTGTTCATGACATCGTCGTACTCGAGCAGGTGCTTTCTCATCGCGAAGTGGTTGGCCTCCACTCGCTTCTGGGCCCTCCCGATGGTCCTGGTGATGAGCGGGTGCTCGATTACGTCGCCCTCCCTGAGGCCCATCCTGGCGATGACGCCTGCGTAGCGGTCGGAGCCGAAAAGCCTCATGAGATCGTCCTCGAGCGAAAGGTAGAAACGCGACGAACCCGGGTCTCCCTGGCGGCCGCTGCGGCCCCGCAGCTGGCGGTCGATTCTGCGCGACTCGTGCCGCTCGGTCCCTATGATATGGAGCCCGCAGGGCATCTCTTCGCGGCAGGCGTCGCCGATGTCGGCGTCCTTGGGGCAGGCGTCGCAGTCCCGGCCGGTGGCGCATTTGTAACAGCACCGGTCGCACCTGACGACGCCGGCGTCGAGCTTGATGTCGGTTCCCCTTCCCGCCATGTTGGTGGCGATGGTGACGGCGCCCGGCTCGCCCGCCCTGGAGACTATTCTCGCTTCCTCTTCGTGGTACTTGGCGTTCAGGATAGAGTGCTCTATGCCCTTCCGCTTGAGCAGCCTGCCCAGGGTCTCCGACACCTCGACGCTCACGGTGCCTACCAGAACCGGCCGGCCGAGTTCATGCATCTTCTCGATCTCATCGATCGCGGCGTTGTACTTGTCGCGCTTCGTAAGGTAGATGACGTCCTCGTAATCGACCCTTCTCACGGGTTCGTTGGTGGGAACGACCACCACGTCGAGTTTGTATATCTCATCGAACTCTCCGGCCTCGGTTTCTGCGGTCCCGGTCATGCCGGCGAGCTTCTCATACAGGCGGAAGTAGTTCTGAATGGTTATGGTCGCGTGGGTCTGGGTCTCGCGCTCTACCTTGACGCCCTCCTTGGCCTCGAGCGCCTGGTGGAGCCCGTCGCTGTAGCGCCTTCCAGGCATGAGCCGCCCGGTGAATGTGTCGACGATCATCACCTTGCCGTCCTTGACGACATAATTGACATCCTTCTCGAACAGCGAGTAGGCCTTGAGGAGCTGCTGTATGTTGTGAAGCCTCTCGCTCCGCTCGGCGTAGTCGGTCTCGAACCTCCGGCGAAGCAGGACCTGAAGCGCCGGCACCACGCGCTTCTCATTCTCGATCCACTTCTCGAGGAACTCGTCGACCTGCCCGGTGGTGAGCCCCGCCGATCCTTCCGGCTTCATCTCCTCGAGGAGGACCTGCCGGAGGATCTTCCCCACCTCGGAGTCGATCCGCTGAAACCCGAGCGCCGAGTCGTGGAGCACGAACAGCGACCCGCCGTCCTCGCCCTTCTCGACCATGTGAGGGTAGGCCCTGTCACAGAGGTAGTCGAGAACGCCCTCGGTGAGCAGGGCTTCTTCGGTCTTCCTGGAGAAACCGGCCTTCTCGCCGCTTCTCTCAAGGCGCAGATCAGGCCTG
>CAZSBE010000067.1:14039-16479 GCA_964604955.1 uncultured bacterium | reverse complement strand
TCACCCCTTGCCTCCACCACTGCGTAGCCTGTTCTCCTGGTGCCGGGATCGACTCCAATAACGATCATCGACCTACTCTTCGCTCAGTTCCTCCATCACTTCATCGGGGACGTCGAAGTTCGCATAGACCTTCTGCACGTCGTCATTGTCTTCCAGGGCATCCATGATTCTCAGGATTTGCGACGCCTGCTTGCCCTCGACCTTCACGTAAGTCTGCGGATTCCGGGTAAGCTCGGCGCCTGAATACGCGATGCCCTTCTCCTCGAAGGCGCGCTTCACTTTTTCGAAATCCCCGGGGGTCATCACGACCTCAAAGAACTCCTTCTCGTCCCTGACGTCCTCCGCGCCGGCCTCGAGAGCGACCGCCATGATTTCGTCCTCATGGGCCTTGCCCTTGTCCACGACGATTGAGCCCTGCTGCTGGAACATCCAGGAAACGCATCCCACCTCTCCCATGTGCCCGCCGTGCTTGGTGAGGATGTGGCGCACCTCGGAGGTAGTGCGGTTCTTGTTGTCGGTCAGCGTGTCGACCATGATGGCTACGCCGGCCGGCCCGTAACCCTCGTAGGTGTACTCTTCGTAATTGACGCCCGGGAGTTCACCCGTGCCCCGCTTGATGGCCTTCTCTACGTTGGAGGTCGGCATATTAGCCGCCTTGGCCGAGTCCACCGCGGTCCTCAATCTCGGGTTGGCGTTGAGGTCGCCGCCGCCGTCCTTGGCGGCCACCGTAATCTCCCGAATGATCTTGGTGAACAGCCTCCCGCGCTGGGCATCGGCCTTGCCCTTTTTGCGCTTGATGGTACTCCACTTTGAATGTCCGGACATACTTTTTCACCTCGTCTTCCGGACTATAGATACCACAATTCCTCCGCCAAAGTCAACTGGGGTCAGGTCTCAAAATGCACAATTCGATGGGGTCAGTCGATGGGGTCAGGTCTCAGAATGCACAATCGCCAGGTCCCCCACCGGCACTCTCCGTCCCGGGGCCGGCCCGGGCCGAAGTCGCTATCTGTCCGGATGCTGCCGGCCCACGGCCTCTTCGAGGGCTATGCGGCGGTAGACTTTAGTGTACACTCCTCCCCGTTCCAACAGGTCATGATGCGTGCCGCGCTCTACGACCGCCCCTTCATCGAGAACGATTATGTCGTCGACGAGCTCCAGGGTCGCCGGCCTGTGCGTTATTATGAAGCAGGTCAGATCCGGCATAACCTCATGCAGCCTGTCCCAGAGAGCCGCCTCGGTCCTCGCGTCGAGGGCCGACGTGCAGTCGTCCAGTATCAGTATTCTGGGCTTGCCCGCTAGCGCCCGGGCCAGCGCCAGGCGCTGCTTCTGGCCTCCGGAGATGGACATGCCTCGCACGCCGATCTCGGTCTTGAGGCCGTCCGGGAAGGCCTCGATCTCCTCTCTGAGCTGGGCCACATCCACGGCCCAGTCGATAGTCTCCTCGTCCACGCCATCGCGCCCGAAGCGGATGTTGTTCTCAACGGTATCCGAGAAGAGAATGGGCTCCTGCGGTACATACCCGATGGACCTGCGGACCCCGCCCAGATCATAGTCCCTGAGGTCCACGCCGTCGATCACGACGCGGCCTTCCAGGGGATCGACCAGGCGCGGTATCAACCTGACCGCCCAGCTCTTGCCCGACCCCACTCGCCCCACAAGCGAAACGCGCTCGCCCGGCTCTACCGAGAAAGAAACCTCCTTGAGGATGTCGCGATCCTGCCCGGGGAACCTGAAGGTGACCGATTCGAACTCGACCTTGCCGCGCGGAACCTTCGACTCGCCCATTCTTGCCTCAGCCGGGTCGATCATGGCGCCGTGGTCCTCGAGCTCCCGCAGCCGGCGGACCGAAACCACCGCCCGACGGCCCTTCACCAGGAAGTTACCCACGTCGAACATGGGATAGATCAGGAACATGACGTAGGAATCGAACGCGACGAACTCTCCGATCGACAGCGTCCCCCGTATGACGTAGTAGCCCCCCGCCATGAGCACTATCACTATCCCCAGCTGCCACACGTACATCCACAAGGACTCGATGATCGTATGAGTCTTGACGGCGGCGACCTCGGCCTTACGGCGCGCTTCGGCGGCCTCTGCAAAGCGCCGCTTCTGATCTTCTTCGCGCACGTAGGCCTTTATCACGCGGATGCCCGAGAAGCACGCCTCCATGGCGTCGTTGACCGCGGATATCTTCTTCTGCAGGAAGTCAAACCGCTTGTCCAGAAGCGACGAGCTTCTCATGTAGATGAAGATGAGCACGGGTAGCGGCCCGGCCGTCCACAGCGTCAACATCGGGTTGATCGAAAGCATCATCACCAGGCTGAACAGGATAAGCGCCAGCGACTCGTAGCAGCGGAATATACCGCTACAGGCGAACCAGGCCAGCTTCCCCTCCGATACGTCATGTTCGACCTGCCCCCGGGGAAGTTGCCCGATT
>CAZSBE010000067.1:0-14029 GCA_964604955.1 uncultured bacterium | reverse complement strand
ATCAGTAAGCCTGGTCACCAGGTCCCCGGTGTTGAACTTGTTGAAGAAGTCCGGCCCCTTGTCGGTTATGTCGCTGAAGGCGCGCTGCCTGAACTCCCATTCCAGGCTGATGTTCATGTAGGCGCGCTGCCCCACCAGAATAGAGCGCACCACGAATCCCGCGAGCCCGAAGAGGATCAGCATCACGACGTAGTTGCGTATCTCGCCCCGGCCCAGGTAATCCATGAACTCGCTCAGGAAGGCGAGCCTGGTCGGCTTGGTCTCACCCGATTTCAATATGTCGAATATGTTCTTAAGAAGTATGGGGTGCACTACCAGAAACGCGCTCGACACGAAGGAGAGCGTGAGCAGCGTCGCAAGCGCCCGCTTGTGATGCCTGTAGTAGCGCCAGAACCATTTAAGATATTTCATCATGATCGCTTCACCCCCGGCCCGTTCCCGGCAGCGAACTGGAGCTTCACGAGGTCGGAATAATACCCGCCCTGCCGGACGAGCTCCGCATGCCGCCCCTGCTCGATGATCTCGCCCTCACGGATCACCAGAATCCGGTCGACATTCCGTATGGTCGAGAGCCTGTGCGCTATAATGATCGATGTCCGCCCGCGCATCAGCGTCTCGAGGCCGTCCTGTATGAGCCTCTCGGTCTCCGGGTCCACCGAACTCGTGGCCTCGTCGAGAACGAGGACTTCCGGGTCGAACGCCAGGGCCCGCGCGAACGAGAGGAGCTGGCGCTCTCCGCGGCTCAGGTTCGCCCCGCGCTCGGAGAGCTCCGACTCGTACTTGTCCGGCATGGCCTCAATAAAGCGGTCGGCTGAAACCATGCGGCAGGCCTCCACGACCTTCTCCCTGCTGTCGCCGTTACCCGACAGCGACACGTTGCTCGCGACGTTTCCCGGGAAGAGGAAGATGTCCTGCAGCACCAGCCCGAACTTGGCCCTCAGCTGCGGCAGCCTGATGTTCCTTAAGTCTATACCGTCAACCAGTATCCTCCCCTTCTGCGGGTCGTAGAATCTGAAGAGCAGGTTGATCACGGTTGACTTCCCTCCGCCCGTGACCCCGGCCAGAGCGAAGCGCTTGCCCCGGGGGATCGTGAACGAGACGTCCCGGAGCGCGTAGTTGTCGTCATGCGAGTAGGAAAACCACACGTTCTCGAACACGATCTCCGACTGAAGTCCCGGCCAGTTGACCGGCCTCACAGGGTCCGGCACTATTTCATCGTTATCCAGGAGTCCGAACGCCCGCTTGGCCCCGGCCACCGCCTTCTGCACGACCGCGAGTTCCTCGGCCGCCATGAACACGGGCTCGAACAACATGCGCACGTATGTTATGAACATCACAAGCGTCCCGATCGTGAGCCCGGTCTGCCCGGCCCATTTGGCGCCGAAGTAGAGGACGAGCGCTATGATCAGCGTCTGCACAAAGAAAAGTAAGTTGAACATGACCACGACGATGAGTTCCGCGGTGACCTGCGGCTTGTACTTGGCGCGGTTCACGTCGTTCATCTTCTGCTTGACGTCTTCCGCACGGTCGAATATCTGAATGACCTGCATGCCCTGCAGGAACTCCGTAAGGGACGCCGTTATGTCCGCCATGCGCTTCCTTATGACGAGCCACATGGGCGTAGTCGCCTTAAGATAGAAGTACAGCGCCACCGTAACGATGGGGAACACCGTGAGCACCACCAGCGTCAGCTTCGGGGCCACAACGAACATCCAGACAAACATGCCCGTGACGAGGAGCACCGAGCCGACCATGGCCACGACCGTATTGGTGAACATCATCCGCAGCGCCTCGGTATCCGACTCCACCCGCGCCATCAGCCTGCCCGGCGGGTTGCGGTCGAAGAACGATATCGAGAGCCTCAGGATGTGGTTGAAGAGCCGTCTCCTCAGCACGATCATCACCTTCTGGCCGATGATCTCCATCCTCAGCCGGAAGATATACGTCGTCACCAGGAACAGGGCCTGGAGAAGGACGTAGATCCCCACCGTCCCCAGGAGCCCTCTGTAATCTCTGCCGGTGATATCCACGTCTATTGCATGCCGGATGAGGTTAGGGCCCGCTATATGCGCGGCCTTCGAAAGGGCCAGAAGCCCGAAGCAGGCCGCAAGCCAGCCCCGATGGGGCTTGAGAAGCGGCAGCATCCGCCCCAGGGCCTTCCTCGAGCTCATGCCGTCATGTTTTTCGTCTTCGTAGTATGCCGATTGCATCTCTCAACTCCGCAGGGGACCTATCCCCCGCCATATAAGCAAAAAACCCGCCGACCTTCTCCGGGTCCGGCGGGCTGGCTTTCGCCTTTATGTCGCGTTAGGTAGGCCGTTTAATGTGACCTCCGTAGCCCGCGGACCACACCCGAAGGTTTCCAATACCGTTAAAGCCCGGTATGAGAATGGGAGTGCCTTTAACCAATGTACGCCTCCATAGCACGTTCTCCCTTCTGGTGGGCCGGTCAGCTACTGCTGAATCATTCGTCCAGTCTACCTGTTTAAGTCCCTTGTTCTCATTATCGTCCCAGCAATACCGCAGCTTACTGCGAAGTTATACCGGAAGTGCAATAAGTGTACCTCAGTCCAGGATTTTGTCAAGCTCAAAAGGGCAAGGGCCCGGCGGACACCTTCTCCTATTCCGCCCGCGCGTAGACGGACAGTCCGATGGGGGCCCGCCGCGGTTCGGCTTGACCGCCCGGAGGTAGAGCTCTAGAATATTGTGGACACCGAGTTCATGATTCCCGAACGGGCGGGCATATGGGGGTAAAGATGCGGACCAGGTCGCTTCCGGCTGTGATTGTGATCCCGCTGCTGTTGACGGCGGTCTTCGGGGCGGCGTACGGCAGCGAGTTTCGGCGTTTCGAGGCTGAGATCGAAGCCGGGCTCGACTGGCAGAGTCGTAATGACGTCCGGATACCCAATACCGGCGGGGGCACCAGGTTTTCGCTGGTAGATCTCGCTGGAAGGGGACCCTGGCTGTCGGCGCGCCTGTATTTGACCTGCAACATAAGCCCGAAGCACGGCATCCGGCTGCTGCTGGCGCCTCTTTCCTATACCGAGGAGGGAGTTTTCCGGACACAGGTGGATTTCGAAGGAGAGAGTTTTGACCCCGGGGTTTCGACCGAAGCAACCTACAAGTTCAACTCCTGGAGAGCAACCTACCGTTACAGGTTCTACCGGAATGATCGCTGGACTCTCCACATAGGCTTCACGGCCAAGGTCAGGGACGCCAAGATAGAATTGGCGCAGCAGGGCAGGACTGCCAGCAAGACGGACCTGGGTTTCGTGCCGCTGCTGCACCTGGCCGCCGATTACGTGTTTGCGCAACGCTGGCATCTGACGCTGGACCTCGACGCGCTGGCGGGTGGACCCGGGCGCGCCGAAGACCTGTCGCTCAAAATCGGCTGCAACCTGAACGACAGGTGGCGCATATCAGCGGGCTACCGTACCCTTGAGGGCGGCGCCGACGTCGAGGAAGTCTACAATTTCGCCTGGCTGAACTACGCGGTGGCTTCGGCATCCTGCAGTTTCTAGGGTTCCTGTTCAGGAATCGATGAGGCTACCGCACCAGCACGAGCTTGAGCAACCTCTCCTGCCCCAGCGCGGCGATCCTGCAGAAGTACACTCCGGGAGAGACTTCAGCCCCGCTGTCATCTCTTCGCGACCACATCACGAGACCGCGGCCCGGGCCCGCATGCCTCTCGATGAGTCTCCTCACCAGAACGCCCCTCGCGTCATAGACGTCGGCCCTCATGACCCCCGGCGCGGCCATATTGAATTCTATGACCGCCGCGCCCCTCGACGGGTTTGGGGCGACCCAGGCCGTGAGGCCACCCGGCTTATTCGGCATATCATCGAGGGGAATTCCTACACCGGGAGCGTCGTACTTCACGGAATCGGAGAGATTGTCGCTGAAGACCAGCACCGCTCCGGTCCAGGAGTTCTCCGCCAGAGGCTCTATCCCGGGCTCCGTGCTGTAGGTTACCGGTGAGGTATAGTCCAGAGACACGGGGTACATGGGGTATGGGATGCCCCCGTCGAAAGCGATCTCCGCGACCACCGGGCAGTTTGCGTCGGCATCGCTGTAATCAATCATGGCCACTGCGGCAGGCCCTTCACCCTCAAGAGCGAGGTTCTCAAGTTCGGGAAGCTGGTTGACGCCTGCGGGAATGCCGAGTTCGCGGAGAGAGCACACGCCCCCCGGGCTTACGTCGGCTTCAGCCGGGCCGCCCAGGATTGTGATGCGCTGGGTGAAGCCAGCCACTCCGATTATCGGGTCTTCGGCATCGTACCAGGACAGAAAATAGGGATCGCCCGTGAGGTCCGCCAGGTCGCATGAGAGCATCAGGGTGTTGTCAGCCGGGAATTCCTCGACTACTATTTCACCCAGCTTGACGAGATCACCGACGGCCGGCCCGGTTATCTTGTAGAGACCGGGACTGATGATGCCCGCCTGCTCGAAGGTGTACATGAGACCAAGCACGGTGTCCGGATCCGCCAGAGCCGGGTCGGCGATCCCTATCAGATAACCGAAGAACGTGAGTCCCTGTATGACCGGAAATCCTCCCCCAACGTTGGCAAGACTTCCGTACAGCCGGTCTCCAGAGAAACTCATCCGACAGTCCACGATATCGAGATTCGCATACCCGAAGACCTCGTCGCCGGCCTCATCGACCGCGACCCGCGTGAGGTCTCCAGGCTCCGGATCGGCCCCGTCCGCAATACGCACGGGCATGAGGTCGACGTCTCCATTCTGAAGCAGGCGGAAGCCGTAGTAACGAAGAGCCGTGAGGGGCCCAGGAACGGCGGCCTGCAGCGTGGCCGGCCCGTCGACTGCCAGGGACATAGCAGATTCCTGTATCCCCATCTCATTGTATAGAAGATAGTTCTCCACCCCGGCACCGGACAGGTTCTCCACTCTCACAGTAATCGTGGAATCCGGAAGCAGCGCACTGCTGCGTATGTCGTTCCAGTACCGGTAGGCATGAACCTGTGAGCAAATAAGCAGAATGCAGGCGGCGAGCCCAACCCGTCTCATGGCTGTCCTCCTAGAAAGTAATCCCGATCATTATAGCATGACTCTGGTTCTTAAGGGGGACGGGTTCGTTTTCTATCAGAATCTCCTCATCACCGAAGGGAACGTATGAATATGTCGGCATGGCAAGCGTATTCCATCCCATGGTGAAACGGTATTCGACAAGCGCCGTCCGGTTTGAGACAGGGAATTCCATGCCGAAGCCGTAGGTGAAGGAGAAATCAAACATGTCGACCTCCGACATGCCCGCATCCGCCCGGAGCGGGAGGACTTCTTCTCCGTCTCTGACTTCACCCGAGAGCCTGTAGCGGTCGTGGACCTTGAGCGACATTGCGGTCCCGGCGAACGAGTAGAACTCGCTGTGTTCCCATTTCATCCACGCGAACTTGAGGAACACCGGGATCTCGATGTAGTCCATGTAATAGGTGACCTCCAGAACGGTAGGGATATCGAGAATCTCGACGCCGATGTGCTGCCTGGAGCCCTTCTGCACATATAAGACCTCCTGCTGCAGGCTGAAGCGGGACGTGATCGGAAAAGCCAGGAAACCACCCGCTGCGAATCCCCTCCGCCAGGTGCTGGATACCTCGTATTCGGCATTCCGATCCATGGTGCCGACGTGCTGCGAGAGGCTGATGCCGGCTTTGAAGCCGAATGAGAACTGGGCAAGACCCGTATCACCAGCGGTACCTGATCCGGCACCGCGTGTGGCCGCCGGAGGCGCCGCCTGCAGATTCCCCGGGGCCGGCGCCAGGAGAGTCGCGCAGGTAAGCATGCATAACAGGCCGAAGAAAAGATTGCAGAGCTTCAGCCCCCATGCAGGCACGTACATTATTCGGGCTCCTTATTGCCATTTCGAACACAACCCGGGGCGGGTCCACTGATTCTAGCCGCGCTGCCCTCCGGTGTCAACGGGTGCCGGCACGCTCCCAGGCATTTGGCTGGCTCTCCGGCCGGGACTTGAGCCCAGGGCGTGGAGTGCCTTTGACCAATGTACGCCTCCATAGCACGTTCTCCCTTCTGGTGGGCCGGTCAGCTACTGCTGAATCATTCGTCCAGTCTACCTGTTTAAGTCCCTTGTTCTCATTATCGTCCCAGCAATACCGCAGCTTACTGCGAAGTTATACCGGAAGTGCAATAAGTGTACCTCAGTCCAGGATTTTGTGTACCCCTAAGAGTCCCCAAAGTGCAGATTGCGTGGCGCGGTCTGATCCGACTCCTGATTGCCGGTAAGAACATTAAGAAACAGAATTCCCGCGCTTCAGCATGCGAGAAATGCATTGACCTGCACATCAGTGGAATATAAGCTGCGTGTCGGCGACTTCCGGGGGGAGTCGTTGGTGATGTTCGAGGAATGATCCATGCCCCGGGGGCTGACGCCGTTTGGCCTTCAACCAAAGGAGCCAATCATGAACAGGCTTCCGATTCTGTTTGTGCTGGCAGCCCTGGTCGTACCGCAGGTTCTATCGGCAGGAACCCCTCCGGCAGGTCCCCTGACCGCAGTCAGGTTCCACTCGCTCGGGCCTGTACGGATAGGCAGTCTTCCCCCGGCACCGGTTCCGCCCGATAACCCCCAGTCTGAGGCGAAGATCGAGCTCGGGAGGAAGCTGTACTTCGACCCCCGGCTGTCCAAGGACGGCACAGTAAGCTGCGCCACATGTCACGACCCCGCCATGGGGTGGTCGGACGCGGGGCCCACCAGCCTCGGCATCGGCGGCCAGCGAGGGGGCAGAAGGTCTCCCCCTGTATCGAACTCCGCCTACCTCCCGCTTCAGTTCTGGGACGGCAGGGCACCGAGTCTCGAAGAGCAGGCCAAGGGACCTGTTGAGAACCCGGTTGAGATGGGGAATACCCATGCCGGCATGGTGAGGACCCTCAACGATGTACCGGGTTACATCGAGGAGTTCAAGGCGGTCTTCGGGACGACACCCATCACGGTTGACCAGGTGGCCATGGCGATAGCGGCCTATGAACGCACAGTGGTCACAACGGATTCCCCCTTCGACAGGTACGTCCGCGGGGAGGAAACCGCTCTCACTGAAATGGAGAAGAAGGGTCTCGAAATATTCAACGGCAAAGGACACTGCACCGCCTGCCACTGGGGAGGGAACCTCAGCGACGGGAGGTTCCACAACGTCGGGGTCATGCACAGGGGAACCGGCAACCCCGACCTGGGCAGGTATGAAGTCACGAAACACCCCGGGGACACGGGCGCATTCAAGACGCCTACAGCGAGAGATGTCGGCCTGCGCGCGCCCTATCTGCACGACGGGTCCGAGAAGTCCCTCGAGGCCGTGGTTGATTTCTATGACAGGGGCGGGGATTCGAACGCCAATCTCGATCCGCTCATAGTCCCGCTGGGACTGTCTGCCCATGAGAAGAAGGCGCTTATTGCCTTTCTCGAACGGGCCATGACCAGCACGAATCCCGAGGTGGCCGACGTGAAGCCCGTGCCGCCCGAAGAACTTCCACAGTGAGGGGGCAGCGCCATGAGACGACTTAATCACTTCGCGGTGCTAGTGGCAGTAACACTGATCATAGTGCCTTCCACGGCTCTGGCGATACCTGCCTTCGCCAGGAAACACGGTTTCAATTGCAACATGTGCCATGTCGCTTATCCGAAGCTGAATGATTTCGGGCAGCGATTCAGAGACAACGGTTACCAGATCCCGGGCCAGGAGGGTGGAGAAGGAACAGTATTCGACGGGCACCTGCCCATTTCTATGCGTACGACCACCGGACTTGCATACTATGATGTCAAGGACGGCAACACGCTGGGGTTCAACATATTCGGCCTCGACGTGCTTGCCGCGGGGGTTATGCATGAGAACATTTCCTTTCTCTTCATCTACACGCCCAGAATCGACGAACCGGCGGCTGATTACTCAGGCCCCGGGGACGGCTCCAATCCCGCCCAGATAGCGACACTCGAATCGGTGAATCTTGTATTCAGCAATCTCGTCCAGGGCGCTCTCAATCTCAGGGTGGGCAGATACGAGCCCGCCTGTCACCCGCTGAGTTCCAAGCGCAAGTACTACGTCTTCGCGCCGTATGAGGTGTACGCTTTCGCGCCGCAGTCCGGTTCCTTCGTCTTCGACGACAACCAGATGGGTGTTGAGGCCACGGGCCACTTCAGGCAGGGCTTCAAGTACGCCGCGGGCGTCGTGAACGGAACCGGGGCGAATCCCGACAATAACAGGCACAAGGACCTCTACCTCACGCTGTCCAAGACATTCGGCCCGGGCGACGGTCAGAGCGCCGGCCAGAGAATAGACGTGTTCGGTTACTACGGATGGCAGCCTGCCGAGCTACCCGGTACTGTCGTTGCACCGACCGGGGAGACCGATGGCAAGTGCAATTCGCCGTTCTACAGGGTCGGGGTCTCGGCGAGCCTGAACTGGAAGACCTTCAATGTCCAGGCCCTCTTCATGAACGGGGTTGACGACAAGGAACTCAACTCGCTGAGCGCCGGAGAGGATTACACCTATACTGGCGGGCTCGTGCAAATAGACTGGGCCGGACTTGCGAACAACAGGCTCGTGGCCTCGGGCATGTACAACTGGGTGAAGCCTCCGGACTATGACGCGGAGCGGCAGGTAGACGCGTTTTCTGCGCTGCTGAGGTACTACCTGGGCGGCTGGAAGGCCGTCAACATAGCTGTTCATACCGAATACACGCATCGCGAAACGGGGAAGGACGAACCCTTCAAAGAGAACGAACTGGCGCTTATATTCGATTTCGATTTCTAGGAGTGCCGTATCCACCGATTGTCTTACACTCCTTTATACGCGGGTCGAGAATGCCTTCGGTGATCTCATATTGGTTGAAGGTTTCGGGTAGTGTTGCCTGACGAGTGGAGTTCACTGGGCCGGCTGCTCCGGGCCTCGACAGCACTGCCGTGCTCATTGGCTACACGATCGAGACGGCGATGGATGTGACGCGCGAGAATGATGCTGAAGAGATCACCGGACCGGGAGTGTACTTCGTGCGCATACGCGCCGGGCAGTTCGCGGCCGCAAACAAGATGCTTCGCATGAAGTAATAGAGGCTGCTCAGGCTCCAATATCGGGCTGGATCACTTCTTCTTTTCTTTCTTCAGCTTCCGTTTCTCTTTTAGAGAAAGCCGGGGCTTCTTCTTTTGCTCTTTCTTGCTGTCTCGCTTCCCATGCTCACCCATGTCCATTCCTCCGTCGTCTTCCTGTTATCCAACCGCGGCCTACAGGGTTTCCGTATGACAGCCTTTGGATCGCTCTCTTTCCAGAGAGCACTCAGCTATGGATACCATCTGTTTACTTTGCTTTCAAGTGCTTTTACGAAGGCTACTATCTAGGTGTCGTCAGGCTCTGGACTCAATCTGGTCTATATCTGTTTTGTCAGAGCGGCCAGCGACTGCAGATGGATTCAGTCCTCTGACTATCAGCCATATCGCCAGAAACACTTCATTCAAGGCGATTGGCGCGGCCCACACAATGATCCCTCCCCTGGGGGCCGCGGAGTAGTCTCCGGTCTGGCCGAACACACCTATCAGGCTTCCTGTTAACAACAATGCGATTGCAATGAGACCCCAGGCTGATATGAACCGTGGGAAGTCCATACCACGCAAGCATCATGGCTTCAGAGAGTTGTCAAAAGACCACCGGATCGTCTCTCGTCCTATGCGGCATCCAGGTAACATCGCATTGCTTCTGAATGACCCAACCCGCCCGGAGGCCGCACAAGGTCTATCCATTCCCTATATTGCGACCTTTATAGCTTGACAAGCCGATATAGACGGTGATATGTTGTCTGTCGCTCAGGTTTTGCAGAGTTGCTGGCGTTTCACCTCAGAACGCTATGGCTGGATGGGTACCGGCAGCCGGTGCATGGCTACTCAGTCAAGGCGCTCGGATTGGTGGCAGGGAAGGCGAAGTGCAGCCAGAAGATGTTTCAGCACCCGTCACTCTGCGGATCCTTCTCCTGCTCATCGGCTCGCCGATCGAAAAGGGGGCGCCTGACAACGAGGCTGCTTCCATCTGGGAACGGCCGGGCCCCCAACCGGCGTATTACGAACCCATAGGGCCAATCCGGGCGTACGAGACCGACTCCAGCGGACAACGACCGGCTACCGATGCCCAGGAAATCCTCGAATACAATCAGGGCATGCAAACCAGATACCGAGACCAGTTGGTCTTCCTGGGTGCACAGCTTCGGCGGGATCTGACGGGTGAGAGTGCGAGACCCGGTTCTCGGAGTGCAAGGCGAGGGGGTTTGTGATGAAGTCTCCAGAGCCACATGGTAGCGGCGTATCTGAGATAGCCAAAGGGGGAGTCTCCTCCAGGACCGGCCGCATCCTCGTCTTGGCGTCCTATGCCTACCTGGCGCTCATGTTTACAGCCATTTATTTTCTATTGACCCGGCCGTGGTCACCATCTGATTTCAGGGGATTCATTGATTTCGGTTGCGACTGGCCCATGTATGCAGGGATATTCAAGTTCAGGGTGCTGATGCCGCTGCTGGGGCAGGCTCTGTGTGATGGTCTCGGGCTCGACCCCCAATGGGTCTTCCGGGGTATAGCGTGGGCATCGGTTTTTCTGCTGCTGTTCTTCTACCGCCGCTATCTTGAGAACTTCCTAGCTCCCGCGTTTGCAATTCTGTTTTCAGCCGCGCTTGTCTACCCGTTGATCTGGAACTACTGCCTGTTGAATACCATCTACTACCCCTTCGACATTCCTGCAGTCCTGTTCTTCGTCATGGGCTGCGACTTCATGTACCGGAGGAGATGGCTTGCCTATTACCTGACCCTTGGGCTTGCCGTTTTGAACAGGGACACATCGATATTCCTCATAGTTGTCTTTGCCTTGACTGGTTATGGCAACACTCCGCCCCGGAAGCTCCTTCGGCACCTCATCGCACAGGTAGCGATATGGTGGGGGCTCAAAGGACTCATGATTGCACTTACTCCCGGGGGGGGGATAATGTTCACGAAGAGTTACCTTGCCGGCAATCTGGGCACGTTGCGTTACATGCTGACAGCACCTGGCGACTCTCTGAAGGATTGGATCAAGTTGCCGCTCGTTTTCGGGGGATCATGGTTGGTGTTCCCGTGGATATTGAGGCGACAGCCCACTTATCTCACAAGGAGTCTCCTCGTGATCATCCCATTCGTGGGAGCCGCCCTCTTCAGGGCAACGATCGATGAGGTAAGAGTTTACGGTGAATTGATTCCGGTTGCCTTCACACCTCTGGTTTATTTCATAGTCCTTAAACTTGGCGGTGTCAGAGCAGGCGGCAGCTCTCGGAGATGCTCTCCTGACCCTTGAGGCCTTCTGGGACTATCCGGGTCTTCTCTTCCGGTGAGAACTTACGGCGGGTCTTACGTCTTATCTCGCGGACCACTGCTTCTGGACTACGACCAACCTCTGACCTCATCTGCTCCCTCCTTTCGCCCCTCAGGGCCAGGTCGTCCTTTGTGGCTCCCCAAACGGGACGACTTTCGCAACTTCTTGATGGGCCGGGAATGTGCTGACATGGCATGGATGGTCGCCAATCTGCTGAGACTAACGTAGGCAATCCCCGGTTGGTGCTGATGCCACTGTCAGGTCATTTCCCACGGAGTGATTGTCCTCAAGAAGCCGGGCACCATTTCTATCATGACTCCTCCAGGCCGTCATGTCTATCACCCAGGTAACGCCTGAAGTCCGCGTATGCTTTACAACTCAGCTTGGAGTTCTTCCTGTATGAGAGATTGCCCACCAGGCTGATCAACGGCTGGCGGCGCCCCCACAGGTTGCCCCAAACCCGCCGTAGAATGCGCGGCATGGAATAGAAGGCCCGGCTGCAGGAGAGCATCTCGTCACTGATACCATCCAGAGACAGATGCTTATACCGGGCTACCGGGAAGGTCAGTGTGTAATATTTCCAGTCTTCCGGGAACGTATCGAGAGCGATGCGGTCCTCCGCTTTCATCTGGTCCCACAGGCGCGTGCCGGGCAAGGGCGTCAGAAACAGCGGGTTGAGATTGTCCACGCCGTACTGGATAGCTGCCTTGGCGATGCGTTTTCCAATGCCGGGTTCATCCACGTCCAAACCAATGATGAAGGAGCCAACGACCAGGATTCCGTGCCGTTGGATGCGCCGCACGGAGGCCCGACAGTCCCGGCCCTTCAGAAAATTGAACTTCTTGCCGAGTTCCCCAAGCGCCTCCGGCGTCGGTGACTCGAAACCGATGAAGACACCCCGGCAGCCGGCCTTCGCGGCCAACTCGAGGAGTTCCTCATCATCGGCGAAGTTGATGGTAGCCTGGGCGACCCATTCCTTTTCCAGTTTCGCCTGTGCCATGGCGCGAAAGAGGTCCTTGGCTCGGGCGATGTGTTCAGGATGCGTGCCCACGAGGTTGTCGTCCACCACCAGAACGCGTTTCTCGTTGATCAGTCGAAATTCCCGAACGACGTCCCCAATGGGTCGCATCCGGTACTGGGCGCCGTTGAACGCGGTCACACTGCAGAAACTACAGTTCAAGGGACAGCCACGCGTGGTCTGAATGGCTCCGAAGGCATATCCTGTAGCCAACAAATCATGACGAGCGGCTGGGATATCGCCTATGCCGGCGAGCCCTCCGTCATACCGGCGTTTCAGGCGGCCGTGCCGAGCGTCCTCCAGCACCTGCGACCAGACACCTTCGGCTTCCCCCGTTACGACGGAATCCACTCGCTCCATGACTTCGTCCAGGCACATGGTGGCGTGGATGCCACCCATGATGACAGGCACTCCGAGGCGCCGGAAGTGAGCGGCCACTTCATAGGCCCGGTTCGCCTGCGAGGTAAACGCAGTTATGCCCACCAGGTCCGGCAGAGGCATCGACGTATAGTCCGGCGCACCGAAGTTTTCGTCAACGATCGTGATTTCCCACTCCGGCGGGGTCAGGCCAGCCAGAACCATCAGGCTGAGCGGCTTCCAGATGCGGTAGCGGTTCCAGCGGCTCTCCCTGACTTTGACGATGTTGACAAGCGGGTTACAGGGATTGATCAGATACAGTAGCATAGCATAGATTCTCTCACGGCCGCGGAGTTACTTGTCTCCTGATTCTGCTCACTTGTTCTTATGTGTGGATTGTCGTGGTCCCTATTCACTGGCCTGACTGCGGCTTAGATGGTCTCCAGATAATGTCCGAACACTAATATCACACAATTACCTTGCTTTCAAACACTTTCTGTGCTTCTTGCACGTTCTGATGAGTTCTACGCGGTTTCAAGACAACATCGCACGGCTTCGGGCGCAATCATGCCGACGATCACCCTCACTGACATGTTCCGCACGGCTCCCCCAATGGGACGACTTTCGCAACTTTCTGATGAGCGAGGAATGTGTGGAAATCGCACAGAAGGTGGCTAACCTGGCATGAGAGCTCTGCGGGAGCCTCTTGATCTCCTCAGGTTGACAGACCGCGGATCACCCGCGAGGGCCAGGCTGGTGCGACGGGTGCATACGCTAGTTAGGTTGTGCCCGGCCGGGAACTACTCAGTCGCGACCGAACACGCGCTGATCCATGTCTCCCCCAGGCGTTCGATCCGCCGGAAGCCCGCTTGCGTCAGCCAGGCTTCGTAATCATCGAAGGAGTGCGCGCGCCCTCCTGATATCGACCACGTCAGGAGGCTGACAAGACTCGCGCCCTGCTTGGGCTGGTCCGACGACATGGGAACGTCAATCACCAAGACGCCAGCGGGCTTCAGCGCCTCCCGCAGCCGCCCGAAGAGGCCGGTGTTCTGCGCCGGTGTGAAGTAGTCGGTGATCTGACCCAGCAACGCACAGTCGTAATGGCCTTGCCCCAGATCGACCCGGAGAATGTCACCCTCCTTGAAGTACACGCGAGGCGACACCCCGAGACGGAGACTGTCCAGTTTTTTGTGTAAATGACTCATATCCTACTCCGGGATCCTTCCCTCGAACACGACCGAGAAGTGGTTGAGAGCTGCGACCCAGTCCTTGATCGGCCGCTTCCATCTTTTGGATATCCGCTCGATCGCCAGGT
>CAZSBE010000066.1:0-16804 GCA_964604955.1 uncultured bacterium | reverse complement strand
CTCGAAAAGCGGGGAGTTCCCCTGACATTCAAGGGGCCATTCTTCAAGGAGTTCGCAGTCGACATCGGCGTCGACGCGGAGGAGTTCGTGCTCGGCGCCCTCGATGAGAAAATACTGGCGGGCGTCCCGCTCGGGAGGTTCTATCCCGAGCTCAGGACGAGCCTGCTCGTCGCCTTTACCGAGAAGAGGACCCGGGCCGAGATCGACCGGCTCGTGTCCCATATAGCGAGTGCCGGCGGGGGAGGGACACGGACATGATTCCCGGTACAACGATGCTTGACAAGAGCGCGCACGGCAAGCGCGCATACACCCTGCCCAGGCCCGGCGTCGAGAGAGTGGATCCGGCGGCTCACTTCCCCGGCGGTCTCCTGAGGAAGGGCCCGGTGGGCCTTCCTGAGGTGTCCGAGCCGGAGATAGCGCGCCACTTCGTGAACCTCTCGGTGCTCAACCATCACGTCGACAGGGACTTCTATCCCCTGGGCTCCTGCACCATGAAGTACAATCCCAAGCTGGGGGGCGACGCCTCCGGGCTGGCGGGATTCGCGGGCCTTCATCCCATGGTGCCCGACCGGATGGCGCAGGGCGCGCTCGCGGTGATGTACGAGCTCGGAAGAGGTCTCTGCGAGATCACGGGGATGGAAGACATCACCATGGCCCCCGCGGCCGGCGCGCACGGCGAGCTTACGGGCATGCTGATGGTGCGCGCCTATCACGCCGCGAAGAGAAAGCAGAGAAAGAAGGTGCTCATCCCGGACTCGGCGCACGGCACCAACCCGGCCAGCGTGGCGGTGGCAGGTTACCAGGCCGTGAAGGTCCCGTCGGGACCCGACGGCCGCATCGACCCGGAGAGCCTCAAGGCCTGCCTCGACGATGACGTCGCGGCCATAATGATAACCAACCCCAATACGCTGGGACTTTTCGAGACCCATATATGTGAAGTGACGAGGCTGGTGCACGAGGCCGGCGGCCTGGTCTATATGGACGGGGCCAACATGAACGCTCTGCTGGGCATATCCCGCCCGGGCGACTTCGGCGTGGACATCGTGCACCTCAACCTCCACAAGACCTTTTCGACGCCCCACGGCGGCGGGGGGCCGGGTTCCGGGCCGGTGGCCGTCAGGGAGCACATGATTCCTTTCCTTCCCGTGCCCTATGTAAGTGAACGGGGGGGCCTCTACCGCCTCTCCTGGGACCGTGAAATGTCCATCGGCCGGATACACACCTTCTACGGCAACTTCGCCGTCATGATAAGGGCGTATTGCTACCTGCTCATGATGGGGCCCGACGGCATGCGGCGGGTGGCCGAAGACGCGATCATCTGCGCCAACTATCTCCTGTCGAAACTGATAGGCCGCTTCGACGTCCCATACGGCGGCGTGTGCAAGCATGAGTTCGTGGCCTCGGGGAAGAGGTTTCTCGCCGGCGGCGTCCGCACCAACGACATCGCCAAGCGGCTCATGGACTACGGTTTCCACCCGCCGACGGTGTACTTCCCGCTGATCGTGGAAGAGGCGCTGATGATCGAGCCCACCGAGACCGAGTCCAAAAGTACTCTTGACAGTTTCGCCGAGGCGCTTGTTAAGATAAGTGAGGAGATCGAATGCGATCCAGGAACGGTCCGGGGCGCGCCCTATAAGACCCCGGTGCGCCGTGTGGACGAAGCCGGCGCCGCTAGGAGTCTCGATGTCGCACAGTGATGATGGGGCCCGCGAGGGCTACGTCCTCGAGTGGAGCGTATTCCCGTTCAGGGAGAACAAGATGCGCTCGGCGATAGTCGTCGCCGTGATTGCAGCGGTGGGCGTAATAGTCTTCCTGGCCTTCAGGGACGCGTTTCTCACGTTGCTGTCCGTGGCGATACTCGTGGCCTCGCTCTTCAGCTATTTCACGAGGACCACGTACCGGCTCGACGACGACGAAGTTCTAATAAAGTCCTCTGTGGGTAAGACCGCCAGGCGCTGGTCTCACTTCAAGAGGTATTATCCTGACGGGAAGGGCATCACCCTGTCGCCGTTCGAGAAGAAGACGAGACTCGAACCCTTCAGGTCGATCAGGCTGCTCTACGGGAGTGAAAAAGATGAAGTGGTGGCCTTTGTCGCGAAGAAACTCGATGGAACAGCCGGATCCGGTAACGCAGCCTGAGCATCCCTTCGACGGGCGGTTCACGGAAGAGGATGAAGAGCTGGTCGAGAAAGTGGCAAGGAAGCTCGTCAACATGAGGCTGACGGTCCCGGCGATTTTCATGCTGGAGTCCAGCAAACCTCTTGCGTTCCTGGGCGGTCAACTGTTAGTCTTTTTAGAGCCCTTTATCCAGACTCTTTTCAACTTCAAGCAGTACCAGAGATTCGCTTTCCTCATGGAAAACAGGGAGAACTGGGAGAGGCTTCTCCGCAAGATCGAAGATACGGAGGAGGAAGTCAAGCAGCTGGAGAAAGAGGAAAAGAAGACCAGGAAAGAGAATAAGAAGAAAGATAAGCAACAGGACGAGGTGGCATAGGTGAGCAAAGATCCTGAAGAAATTCACAGCATAATCGCCACGGACTGCGGCAGCACGACTACCAAGGCGATCCTGATAGAGAAGGCCGGAGACGAGTACCGACTCGTGGTCAGGGGGGAGGCCCCCACCACGGTGGAGGCCCCGTTCGAGGACGTCACCAAAGGCGTTCTCAATGCGGTAGCGGAGGTGGAGGAGCTTACAGGCAGGACTTTCTTGAAGGACGAGTGTATCCTGTCCCCGAAAGAGGGCGATGACGGCGTAGATCTTTACATCTCGACGTCCTCCGCCGGCGGGGGCCTTCAGATGATGGTCGCCGGAGTCGTCAAGGAAATGACGGCCGAGAGCGCCCAGCGCGCGGCGCTCGGTGCCGGAGCCATCGTCATGGACGTGATCGCCTCCAACGACAGGCGGCAGCCGCATGAGAGGATTCAGAGGGTCCGCGCGCTTCGTCCCGACATGATCCTGCTTTCAGGCGGAATCGACGGGGGTACGACCACGCATGTCGCCGAGCTCGCCGAACTGATCGCCGCCGCCGACCCGAGGCCGAGGCTGGGGATAGGCTACGAGCTGCCGGTGATTTTCGCCGGAAACGTCGACGCAAGGGAGATAGTGAAGGACAGGCTCGCGACCAAGACGAGCCTGGTGATCACCGAGAACCTGAGGCCCGTCCTCGAGAGGGAGAACCTGCAGCCCGCGCGGCTCAAGATCCAGGAACAGTTCCTGGAGCACGTCATGAAGCAGGCCCCCGGCTATGGGAAGCTCCTCGAATGGACGAAGGTGCCCGTGATGCCGACGCCCGCGGCCGTAGGATCCATCATGCAGCTCATCGCCAAGGAGGAGGGCATCGACGTCGTGGGCGTCGATATCGGCGGGGCGACGACCGACGTCTTCTCGGTGTTCGGCGAAGTCTTCAACAGGACCGTGAGCGCCAACCTCGGTATGAGCTACTCGATTTCAAACGTCCTGGCGGAGGCCACAGTGCCCAATATCTTAAGATGGGTACCGTTCGCCGTGGACGAGTCCGATCTCAGGAACCGGGTCAAGAACAAGATGATCAGGCCCACCACCATTCCGCAGACGCTCGAGGACCTCATGATCGAGCAGGCCATGAGCAGGGAAGCCCTCAGGCTCGCGTTCGAGCAGCACAAGCTCCTCGCCGTCGGGCTCAAGGGCGTCCAGCAGGAGCGCACGATCTCGGATACCTTCGAACAGACCGAGAGCGGCGGCACCCTGGTGGACATGATGGCCCTCGACATCCTGGTGGGGAGCGGCGGCGTGCTGTCGCATGCCCCGCGCAGGGTTCAGGCCGCTTTCATGATAATCGACGGCTTCCGCCCCGAAGGGATCACGCAGCTTGCCGTGGACTCCATCTTCATGATGCCGCAGCTCGGCGTGCTGGCGCAGGTCCAACCCAAGGCCGCCATGGAAGTGTTCCATAAAGACTGTCTCATCAAACTGGGCACGTGCATCGCTCCTCGCGGGGGCGCCAAGGACGGCACCCACTGCGTCGACATTAAGATCGAGAAGGCGGACGGCTCGAAGGAAGAGAGATCGGTGAACTTCGGCGACATGGCCGTCATTCCGCTTCCTGTCGGCGAAACGGCCAGGGCCACTATATCGCCGACCCGCCGCTTCGACGTCGGGCTCGGGAACGGAAAAGAGATTCATACCGAAATCAACGGCGGCGTAGTCGGCGTCATCATCGACTGCCGCGGCAGACCTCTGGTGCTTCCCGAAGACCGGGAGGAGAGAGTGCGCAAGCTCACGGAATGGAACAAGGCGCTGGACGTCTATCCTGAATTCTAGATACGAGCTGGAGGGTTAGGAATTGGCACACGCGTATACGCCCGGACTTAAGGTTTCAAGCCTTACGATTTTCAGGAAGGAGAGGCGGCTGCCCCTCAAGGGCGAAGTGCTCGTCAAAGTCGGAGACAGGGTAAAGGCTGAAGACGTGATCGCCAGAACCGAGCTTCCCGGCAACGTGCAGACCATGAACGTCGCCAACAAGCTCAGCGTGCTTCCTGAGGACATCGAGCGGCACATGACCGTCAAGATAGGCGTCTGGGCCGAAAAGGGCCAGATGATCGCCGAGACGAGGACCTTTTTCGGGCTGTTCAAGTCGCAGTGCAAGATGCCGGTGGGCGGGACCATCGAGTCGGTTTCAGGCATAACGGGCCAGGTCATAATCCGCGAGAAGGCGATTCCCGTGGAGGTCAACGCTTTCGTAGACGGCACGGTCGTCGAGGTGTTCGAAAACGAGGGCGTGCTCGTGGAGACGGCCGCGTCCTTCGTTCAGGGAATCTTCGGTGTGGGCGGCGAGGTCAGCGGCCCGCTCAAAGTCGTGGCCTCAAGGCCGGACGAAGTGCTCAAACCCGAGCAGATAACAGCGGACATGAAGGGGAAGATTCTTCTCGGCGGTTCGCTCATCACCATAGAAGTTTTCAACAGGGCCAGGGAGATGGGCGTTAAGGGGATAGTCGCCGGAGGCATCGGGGATTCGGACCTCCGGAGCCTTCTCGGCTATGACCTGGGGGTCGCCATTACGGGCTCGGAGGACATCGGTCTCACCCTCGTGGTCACCGAGGGCTTCGGCGGGATGACCATGGCCGATAAGACCTTCGACCTGCTCAAGGCGAAGGACGGCGTGAAGACTTCGATGAGCGGGGCGACCCAGATCAGGGCCGGCGTAATCAGGCCCGAGATCGTCATACCTCTCGACAGGGCTACACTCGGGATGAGCGAAGACGTGTTGAAGTCCTCCAGCGGGCTTGCAGTCGGAACTCCCGTCAGAGTCATCCGGGAGCCGTATTTCGGAGCCATCGGCGAGGTGACTGCCCTGCCGCCCGAGCTCCAGGTGCTCAAGTCGGAGGCCAGGGTGAGGGTCCTCGAGGTGCAGTTCGGCGACGGCTCGCGGGCGGTGATACCGCGCGCGAATGTCGAGCTCATAGAAGACTGAGAACTTCCGGAGTCCCGTGTGCACATTCGATTTCTTCCTGTGAAGGTTTCCGTCCGGGCGCGTCTCTTTATTTGCGCCTTCTTCATGTTCCTCGCATCTCTGTCAGGCTGTGCCCTGGCCGCGGCCGGAGTCTCGGTCAGCGACGTACCCAATGACGACGGCCGGGCCCTCAGCATTTCCTGGGGATATGACCTGCCCGATTCGGGAGAGGTCCTGATCCTGCGCCTGGCCGACGGCGACGCCGAGTGGACAGAGGTGGCTTCGGTAGGGGCCGCGTCAGGCGAATACGTGGACTCGGGGCTCGAGCGCGGCAGGAATTACGCATACAGGCTGAGTTTCGCGGGGGCCGCGCCCGTGGACGCGGGCGCAGCGGTACCCAGGGCCTCCTGGCTCAATTACGAAAGGCTCAACCAGCTCGCGGTATTCGTCCTCTACTTCCTTGCGGTCGCAATATGCATCCTGCTCGCGGCCAGGGGGCGGGAGTTCTACGTGAGGAGAATCGCGGGTCTCAAGGCCATAGAAGAGGCCATCGGCCGGGCGACGGAGATGGGCCGCCCGGTGCTGTATGTTCCGGGCATCGACGACATGAACAACATTCAGACCATCGCGAGCATGGTGATTCTCAACGACGTCGCCCGCATCGCGGCTACCTACGAGACGCCCATGATCGTCCCGGTCTGCCGCCCCTTCGTCGTGCCCGTGGCGGAGGAGGCGGTCCAGCAGGGCTACCTCCAGGCCGGCCGGCCCGAGCTCTACAGGCCCGACACGGTAAGGTATCTCTCGGATGTCCAGTTCGCTTTCACGGCCGGGGTCTCCGGCATAATGCTGAGGGAGAAGACGGCCGCCAATCTCTACCTCGGGTCCTTTTTCGCCGAGTCCCTCATGCTCGCGGAGACGGGTTTCTCCACCGGGGCCATCCAGGTGGCGGGAACCGCCAACATACACCAGCTCCCCTTCTTCGTAGCCGCCTGCGACTACGCGCTGATAGGGGAGGAACTCTACGCGGCGAGCGCCTACCTCTCGAACGAGCCCAAGCTCGTGGGCACGTTGAAGGCAAGCGATATCGCCAAGATATTCATAATTGCAGTGGTGATCGCAGGAGTGCTCACCCGGACCCTGGGCTGGGATGCCTTCGCCGAGTGGTTCACTCCGAGGTAGCTGCTTGAAGACCGAAGTGCCCGTGATCATAGCCTTCATAGCCGGGATGCTCATGATAGTGTCCTTTTTCAGCCCGCATCCGATCTTCTCCGAGCCCGCGGCGATGATGAGGAACTGGGCCATCATAATCACGGCCTTCGCTTACGTTCTCGGTGTCGCCAATATCGTGCGCATAAGCGCGGGCACCGTGCGAACCCGGGGCCGGGACTGGGTCTACAAGATAGTGCTGCTTCTCTCCCTCGCGGCCATGCTCGGAGCCGGCCTCGCCGGGGGCATACAGGGCGGCAGCCTGTTCGACTGGAGCTATAACAACGTCATGGTGCCCATGCAGTCGACCATGTTCTCGCTGCTGGCCTTCTTCATAGCGTCCGCGGCGTTCCGGGCCTTCCGCGCGCGAAGCGTGGAGGCGACGCTGCTCCTTGCCACGGCCGTTATCGTGATGCTGGGCCGCGTGCCCGTGGGCGAGCGCATGTGGAGCGGCCTGCCGGCCTTCACCGAGTGGATAATGGAGGTTCCCAACATGGCCGCCAAGCGCGGCATCATGATAGGTGCCGCCCTCGGCGCCATCTCGACGGGCCTCAAGATGATACTGGGGCTCGAAAGATCCTATCTGGGGAGTGACAAATGAGCGAGGCCGGGGACAGGAAGGGAGTCATTCACAGGCTCTCGCAGCTGGACCGACGCATCATTTATCTCATCGTGCTCATCTGCGCCGCGGTGCCTCTGGTCATCGGCGCCAGGGTCACGCTCTCGGTCAGCCCGCCGGTAAGGAGCCTCTTTGAAGCCGTGGAGGCGCTTCCCCCCGGCTCCTACGTTTACCTCGCGGCCGACTACGACCCGGGTTCGCTGCCCGAGCTCTATCCCATGAACATAGCCTTCGTGGAGCATCTCTTCTCGAGGGACATCAAGATAATCGCGGCATCGCTGTGGGCCCCGGGCCCGCCCCTGTCCCAGAGGGTCTTCGACGACATCGCCCCCCGCTACGGCAGGGTGTACGGCGAGGACTACGTCAACCTCGGCTTCAAGGAAGGCAGGGAGGCCGTGATGGTCTCCGTTGCCGAGGACCTGAAGGCCGCTTTTCCGGAGGACTACTTCGGCACCCCCTACGGGGAAATCCCCATGCTGCAGGGCATCGAGAACCTGACTGATGCCCGCCTCATCGTGAACATCTCGGCGGGATACCCGGGCATAAAGGAATGGGTGCAGCAGGTCGCCACGCGGTTCGGCGTCCCCGTCGGCGGCGGAGTGACGGCCGTCAGCGGGCCCGAGATGTACCCCTATATACAGTCGGGGCAGCTCGTGGGCCTGCTCGCGGGGATGAAGGGCGCGGCTGAGTACGAGCAGCTCCTGGAAAAGCCCGGCCTCGGCCTCGCCGGCATGGCGGCGCAGTCCAGCGTGCACGTGGCCGTCATAGTCTTCATCGTGCTGGCCAATGTCTTCTACTTCATCGGGAGAAGGAGGAGGGATTGAGACCGCTGACGCTGGTGGTAAGTGGCATGGTCCTCGCGAGCGGCATCCTGGGTGCCGTGACCGGCGGGCTGGACGGCCAGGTCTTCGGGACCTGGGTCGCGGTGCTGCTCACGCTTGCCATCTTTTCCTTCCTATATAAGGACAATCCCGTCTACAAGATGGCCGAGCATGTTTTCATAGGCGTTTCGGCGGGCTACGTGGTCGCGCTCGAGTACTGGAACGTCTTCATCCCGAACCTCTGGAACCCCCTTGTCTCGGGCGGCGATTACATCATGCTGGTTCCGTTCGCTCTCGGTCTGCTTCTCTTCACGCGTTTCTCGCAGAGAGCGAGCTGGCTGAGCAGGTGGGCGATAGCGGCCATGGTGGGCTCTTACTCCGGGTTTGCCGTGATCGGGGCGCTGCAGGGAGACCTCGTCGCCCAGTTCCGGGCCAGCATGATCCCCCTCTATTCCAAAGAGGCGGTGGCGTCGGTGGGTCTCGCCGATAACGCCAACGAGCTGATATTCGCGCTTCTGGGGGTGGTTCAAAACCCGCTTATCATCATCGGGCTCATCACGACTCTCTTCTACTTCTTCTTCTCCAGGGAGCATCGCGGCAGCCTGGGCGTGGCGTCCAGGGTCGGAATCTACTTTCTCATGATTTCATTCGGAGCCTCTTTCGGCTACACGGTGATGAGCAGGGTTTCGCTTCTCATCGGAAGGCTTCATTTTCTCTTGAGCGACTGGTTGGGCGTTATCCAGTGAGAACCTCGGGCGCAATCAAGCTAATCGATTTTACCGCGCGGGACGGGTGGTTCAACATGGCCCTCGACTACCACCTTTTCAGTCTGTGCGAGGCCGGCTGCGGGGACGCTTTCGTGCGCTTCTACGCCTGGAAGCCTCCTGCACTTTCCCTGGGCTTCCACGAACCCGAGCGTATCATTGACGCCGGGGCCGCCCGCGAAGACGGCATAGACATGGTGCGCCGGCCGACAGGCGGCCGCGTGGTGCTCCACAAGAACGACCTGACGTACACGGTAGTGCTTCCGATGGCGGCGGCGCCCGGCTGCGGGACAGCAGATGTCTACCTCAGGTTGTCCGAATGCCTGGTGGAGGGTCTCAGGTGCCTCGGCCCGGACCTTTCGATAGACCGGGGCAAGACGCGGGCAAGCCTCGCGGGGGCCCGGCCCTGTTTTGCCTCGACGAGCAGGTATGAGATCACGCATGGGGGCAGGAAAGTGGTAGGCAGCGCGCAGCGAGTCGGCCGCCTGAGCGTCTTGCAGCACGGCAGCATACCGGTGGGGGCCGATTACCTCGAGATTGTGAAGTACTTGCGCGGAGTGGACCGGGAGAGACTCCGCGGGGAGATTGAGGCTTCCACGACGTGCCTTGAAGAGATGGCCGGCGGACCCGTCAACATCGGCGAAATCGCGCAATCCCTGCGGGGGGCTTTCACGCGGGGATTGGGCCTGAAGGCGGTCGATGCCGACCTTGCCGGACTTGTGCTGGGGGCCTCCCGTCTGAGTGAGTCCATGAAGAGGGGGGAATACCCCGTAACTTACGCGGACAAAATCACTTGACACTGTTTCTGTGCTCTTTGTATAGTACGCTAGAGAAGGGGTATTTTGATAATAGCGCTGTGCCTTTGAGTCTGACAGAAGGGGGATGAAGACAATGAGTCCCTTGCGAAGGGCCTTACTACCTGCTTTGGTGTTTCTCCTGGTTATTGCCTCGATCGCCTTCGCCCAGGGCGCCGGACGGATCTCCGGTGTCGTCAAGGATGCGAAGGACGGGACACCCCTCGCTTTTGCCAACGTGGTCATCGTGGGGACGGGCCTGGGCTCGTTCACCAAGCCCAGCGGCGCATACACGATGGAGGCCGTTCCCGCAGGCACGTATACCCTCAAGGTCATGATGATGGGGTATGCCCCGCAGAGCAGGGAGAACGTGGTCGTAAACGCGGACCTCACGACCGAAGTCAACTTCGATCTCAGCGTCACGGTCGTCATGGAGACCGACGTGGTGGAGGTCAGGGCCGAGAAGAAGATGGTCGACGTGGACCGCACCAAGACCACCCGAACGGTCGATACCCAGCAAGTGCAGACGAGGGCCATCAATACCGTGGAGGAGGCCATCGCCGTTCAGGCGGGTGTCGTTCTCGAGCAGGGGCAGATTCATATCCGGGGTGGAAGGTCCGGAGAGGTCAAGTTCTTCGTGGACGGCATGCAGGTCAGCGACCCCTTCGTCGGAGCGGGCCAGATGGAGGTCAGTTTCGCCTCGCTGTCTGAGTTTGAGGTTCTCTCGGGTGGATTCGACGCCGAGTTCGGCAACGTCCAGTCGGGAATCGTGAACCTCAAGACCAGGGAGGGCGGCACCAAGTACTCGGGCGTGGTCAAGTACATGACCGATGATTACGGCGCGCCGGACAAGACCTACTTCAACGACGACGACCTCATGGCGGGCTTCGGCGGGCCCGTGCGGGGGACAGACATGAGGTTCTACGTGTCGGGCGAGCTCAACTTCTCGGACACCTACCTCAAGACGCTCGAGCCGAGGCAGCAGAAGGAGCTTTTCGGCATCAGGTTCAGGGAGAGGCAGGCGAACAACTACTCGGGCCAGGGCAAGGTCACATACCTGTTCTCGCCAACCAAGAAGCTCTCGTTCGAGATGCTCGCCTCGGGCGGCAAGGCCGACTTCTACAACCACGCCATGAGCAGGGTGGGCTACTGGTCGGAGTCGCTCGAGCACTGGTGGTTCGAGCCGCTCGACTCCACTTACACTCTGTACGTGGGGCCGGCCCACACGCCGGACCTTGAGAACCGCCACAATCAATACAAGTTCGTGTGGAACCATACGCTGAGCCCGACCTCGTTCTACACCGCGAGGGTCGCGACCTACAAGACGCTCAGTACCCAGCAGGTGCTGGACAAGGAGCCGTACCAGTACGTGACTCCCGCTCTCAATGACAGGCTGGACCCCGAGAACAGGTACTTCATGGTTACGGGTGACTTCCCCTACTACCAGCGTTACGAGACGCGCATGGCCACCGCCAAGGCCGACATGACCATTCAGAAGGGCACCACGCATCAGGTCAAGTTCGGCGGCGAGTTCAACCATTACAGGCTCGAGATGAAGGACATCACGTATCCTTCGTTCGACCAGCCCCTCGGCGTGTTCACCGACATCTACAAGTTCCACTGCTGGGGCGTTTCCGCGTTCCTGCAGGACAGGATCCGTTTCGAGGGAATGAACGTCAGGGTGGGTCTGAGGCTGGACCTCTTCGACCCCGGCCGGGACGCGGTTGAAGCCTACAACAGGTTCCTGGTTCAGACGCTCGGCACTACCGAGGAGAACAACTTCTTCTCGAGGACGGAGTGGCAGGTCAGCCCGAGGCTCGGCGTGTCTTACCCTATCTCCGAGCGTGACGCCCTCTACTTTAATTACGGACGGTTCTACCAGATCCCGAGGCTCGAGGTGCTTTTCCAGTTCCTCGGCCAGACCGAGACGGGTCTGCTTCCCTTCGGCAACCCGCTCATGGACGCCGAGACGACCATCAGTTACGAGATCGGCATTCAGCACCAGATCAGGAACTCGTGGGTGGCCGACCTAGCCATGTTCTACAAGGACATCTTCGGCCTGACCGGAACGCAGGCCGGAGACCTGGTTGATGACTCGGAGTTCCAGCAGATATACGGTCCGACGGCGACCCCGGTTGTCTATGTCAACCTTGACTACGGATCGGTCAGAGGATTAGAGTTCAAGCTGACCAAGAGATTCAGCCACCGTTTCGCCGGCAGTTTCACTTACACCTACTCCCAGGCCACTGGCTCGAGCTCGAACGAGCTCCAGGGCGCCAACGTGGTGGGGGGCGGTCTGGACCGCGCGCCCATTACCGAGCTGCCGCTCGACTGGGACAGGAACCACGTTTTAAGCGCCAACCTGTATATAAGTGAGCCGGGTCTCTGGGGCGCCAACGTGGACTGGAGCTACTCGGCCGGACGTCCTTACACTCCCATCTATCCGAGGGAGAGGGAAGTCAGGGCGGAACTGATAAACTCCGAGAGACTGCCTGGCCGCAGCACGGTGAACGTCAAGGCCGACAAGAGGTTCAAGATCGCCGGCCAGGAGATATCGCTCTTCCTGGAGGGACGGAACGTACTGGATAGACAGAACATCGCAACGCTGACCCCCGGCTCTTTCCCGGGCGGCAACGGCAACTATACGGCTTACTATTCGGTTGATCACCAACTGGGCGGCGCCTACGACGAGGGCGAGCTCCTCGGCATTCCGGAAGTGATCTACGTGCCGCTCTACGATCCGCGGGTATATGCGCCGCCGCGCAGCTTCAAGGTCGGGATTTCGATCGACTGGTAATCGAATGGAGGGCAAGCAAATGGATATTGTGAAGACAGCGAACCGGGGAGGCGCTGTGCGGATCCCGGTGGTCGCCGTCCTTTTGATTTCGATTCTGGCGACCGGCGCCCTGGCCTATTCCGAAGTAGACAAGTACGATCCCGGTCTTGAAAACGAGCGCGGGCTGGTCAGGTTCAGAGGTATTTATCACAATGTAAACCAGGTCCTCCTTCATGACTCCAATCTGGGCATGGTGGGGGACTATAACTCCGATCCAACGTCGCCTTCCTGCGAATGGCCGGCCGGCAGCGGTATCGAGTACCTCTTCGCCGCCGGCCTCTGGGTGGGCGGTGTGGTCTACACCAATAACAGGCCCGACACGCTCGTGACGGCGGCTGTCTACCAGCTCGAGTTCTACCCCAAGCCCGACCCCAGGGACATCGTCTACACGACTTTCGAGGGCCAGCCCAGCGGGAACAGGCTCCAGGACGATGACGCCGATAACGCGGTGGACGAGGACCCCCTGGACGGGTATGACAACGACGGGGACGGCAAGGTGGACGAGGACTTCGCCGCGATTTCGCAGCAGATGTTCACGTCGGTCTTCTATGACTCGTCGACGTCGTTTAACAGAACGAGGACCGAGGACTTTCACGTTCCCCTGCACCTCAAGGTCAGGCAGGAGAGCTACGCGTGGACGAGTCCCGCCATCGAGGACTTCATCGGCATCGAGTACAAGGTGAAGAATGACGGCGCCAACCCCATCGACCGCGCCTACATAGCGTTCATGGTGGACGGCGACGTCGGTCCCGTGCGCCAGGTCCCGCAGTCCTACGTGGATGACATGGCGGCCTACATCGACACGACCGTCATCCGGAGGGAAATCAGTCCCGAGGGCGGCGAAGTCTCGGTGGACTACCACATCACCATGGGCTACATGTACGACTTCCCCGGCGGTGAAGACGGCGACGTCCCCGGCTACATCGGCGTCATGTTCCTCGGCCACACCACCGACCAGTCGGGCAGGATGGCGCCAACCGAGGTCGGCATTCACATGTTCAAGCGCTGGTCCAGCGGCGAGCAGGACCCTGAGAATGACAAGGAAAGATACCGTTACATGAGGGGTGACTCGGACACCGAGAAGACGATCGACCCGCCGACCACCAAGGCCGCGGACTACAGGTTCCTGGTTTCTGCCGGGCCTTTCGCGCAGATCCCGGCCGGGAGCACGCTCGTCTTCCAGGTGGCTTTCGTTTGCGGCGACCCGTTCGAGGACCTCGTCGCAAACGCCACCAACGCCCAGAAGGTGTATAACGGCGGTCCCATGGCAGGCCCAGGCGGCCAGCAGGTATTCGTCCACTGGCTGGGTTCGAGCCCGCCCCCTCCGCCGAAGCAGAGGCTGATAGCGGGGGACAGCAAGATCGTGATCGAGTGGGACGACTATTCGGAGACGGTCCCCGACCCGCTGCAGCGCGTCTATGATTTTGACGGCTATCGCATCTGGAAGGCCAAGGGATGGAGGCATGAGAGCGAGGTGCCGTCTTCCAGGCAGTGGCAGCTGCTGATGGACATCAACAAGACGGATCTGCCGCTCATAGACACGGGCCTCAACGGCATAGGCAAGTACCGTTACGTGGACACGGACGTCCATAACGGCATCCCGTACTGGTATGCGGTGACTGCTTATGATGACGGCAGCGCCGAGATGGTCAGAAACCCGGCGACGGGAGACCTGACCCCGGTGCCGCGCTACGGCAGTTACTCCCAGTCGATGCAGCTGGTATACCCGCGCGGTACCCCGGCGAGGGTGACGGGCAAGGTGCGTATCGTGCCTAATCCTTATCCGGGCATGGACGAGACTGCCAGGATAACCGGCCATGCCGTCGGCGACCTCGTGGAGTATGAAAGAGACCCCTCCGGAAGAAGGGTACGCTTCCTCAATCTCCCGCGGCAGGCCACCGTGAGAATCTACAGCCTTTCGGGCGATCTCGTGTGGGACCGCTATTTTGAGGATCCCACGGATCCCCACGGAGAGCCCCCGGGCTGGAACCTCGTATCGAGGAACAATCAGGAAATCGTAAGTGGAATATATCTGGTCCAGGTCGAATCACCACTCGGAACCGAAATAACCAAGTTTGTCGTGGTTAGATAGGAGAGAGGAAGGAAGGAGGAGTACGTTGAAGAGAACGCTGACTGTCGCCCTGACTCTGCTATTTGTCATTGTTGCGACTTGCTGGTCCGCGGAGATCTTCGAGAAGGTTGGGACAGTCGGAGCCCAATTCCTTAAGATCGGGGTAGGAGCCCGTGCCGTGGCCATGGGCGAGGCCTTCGTGGCCGTTTCGGACGACGCGAGTTCGATTTACTGGAACCCTGCGGGAATAGCGCTGATCGAAGGCAGCGAGTTCAACCTCAGCCATGGCAGCTGGCCGGCCGAGATCAGCCATGAGTTTGCCACCTACGTCTTTTCATACAAGTTCCTGCCCGGAGTGTTTGGCGCTAGCATCACAGTGCTCCAGATGGACCCTATGCCGGAGACCACCGAGTACAGGCAGGACGGGACGGGCTACTCCTTCGACGCGGGCAGCATGGCTATCGCTCTGACGTATGCGAACATGTTCACCGACAGGTTCTCCTTCGGGGTCACTCTCAAGTGGATACACGAGGGACTTGCGGATTACAGCGGCGAGACATTCGCGTTCGACCTGGGAACCCTCTATGACACAGGGTTCCGGGGCATCAAGCTGGGTATGTGTTTCCAGAACTTGGGTCCCGGCTACAAGTTCCGTGACGACGGCAAAGAGAGCCCGATGCCCATTACCTTCAAGGTCGGCGCCTCGATGCCGCTCCTGGACGTTCCGGACCACAGGTTCCTGGGATCGTTCGAATTCAATCATCCGCCGGACGGAGCCGAGCGGATAAACCTCGGCGGCGAGTACGTCTACCAGAAGTTCGGACCGAACTTCGAACTCGCGCTGAGAGGCGGATACAGGTTCAACAGGGATGAGGAAGGACTCACCGGCGGTTTCGGCGTGAGGTTCCCGTTCGTGAGAATCGGACTCGCCAACAAGCCCTCTATCTGGGGCGTCGACTACGGCTTCTCGGACATGGGCGTTCTCGGAATCTCCCATAAAATATCCCTGTGGGCCAATTTCTAAGTATGCATAATCTAAGAGATATTGAAGGGGCGGCCGTTTCAACAAGGCTGCCCCTGGTTCTTTTTGCCCTCCTCGCGCTGACCGCTCTCGCTGCGGGAGCCGCGGGGGCGGCCGACCTCGAAGTCCCGCGGCCCGGCGAAGGGGATATCGTCTTCCACGCGGACGTCGTCACCTTCTACAATGAGGACGGGGGGAACACCGAGGAAGTCTACTGCACGGTGCCCAACGAGCAGATCAAGTTCATCGACAGGGACGACAGGTTCCAGGGGGACCTCGTCTACCTGGTCGAAGTCTATGACGCGGAAGGCGAGGAAGTCGCCCGGACCGAGAACCATCTGGAGGTCATAGCCGACACCGAAAGCGAGGTCGAGGACCGCAACATAATCCAGATCTTCCAGTCCGGCTTCGAGGTGGATCCCGGCGTCTACCGGGTCCGGGTCACTATCGAGGACCAGAACGCCCTGAAGAAAGCCATAGTCTCGTACCTTCTCAAGAAGAAGAATACCGGCACGGCCGAGATGGATATCGTCTCGAAGGAGTTCATGCAGGGCGAAGTGGTCCTCAGCGACATAGAGTTCGCCAGAAGCCTTTCGAAGAGGTCGGGCGGGGTCTTCGAGAAGTCCGGCTACGAGGTGGTGCCCAACCCCAGCAGGCTTTACGGCCTTCTCATCAAGGAGCTCTCGCTCTTCTACGAGATCTATGATCTGACCGAAGAGGGGGCAGGGGACAGCCTGGTGACGGTCTACTCCATAGCCAATAAGACGGGCGACGTGATTTTCACCGAGCGAAGAACTGTGACAATGGGCGGCCGGAGGGTCGGCAACGTCGCGCTCTTCGACATAAGTTCCCTCGCCGCAGGGACTTATCTCCTCAGGGTCGAGGTGATGGACGGGAACGGTGAGGTTCTCGCCCGGACCCAGGCCAAGTTCGACGTGGCCTGGACGGTGCTCTCCTGGGGCAAGTACACGCACGAGATCATCGAGGATATGCTCTATATAATGAAAGACGAGGAAATAGGGGAGCTGGTCTCCCTGTCAACGGGCGACCAGGAGGCGCACCTGACGGCGTTCTGGCAGGACCTGGACCCGACCCCCGGCACCCTTCAGAACGAGGCGCTGGAGGAGCATTACAGGCGCGTCCATTACGCCGACCTCAACTTCACCACCACCATGCGCGGGGCCCTCTCGGACATGGGCCGTCTCTATATCAAATACGGCCCGCCTGATGACATCCAGAGCCA
>CAZSBE010000065.1:0-17045 GCA_964604955.1 uncultured bacterium | reverse complement strand
CGATCCGGCCGCTGTGCCATTTGGCTGTTGCGCGGGTGGCATATTGGACTACAACGAGCGCAAGTATCGCCAGGGTTCTCACAGAACTTGTCAATGGCTCTCCTTACAAAAAAACGCCGGGTCGGCATTGTTCCCGGCTTCATTGCTTTCAATGATATTGTACCACATCGGCAGGGGCAGTGTCAAGTTCGGCCCGTTTCTCCACAGGCCTTCGGATCAGGAGATGAGTTCGGCCATGGAGTACTCGGCCTCTTCCTGGCTGATCTTCTCATCCAGGCGCTTCTGGCTGGTGATGTCCACCATGGTCGCCTGAACGCTCGGCTTCCCGATATACTCTATGAGCGTGGCGAACATCTCAAGCCAGCGCACCGTTCCGTCCTTGCGGACGATGCGGTAGGAGTATCGAGCGTCCACGGGTTTGCCCTCAAGGCGCCGGCGGAAGCGGCCCCACACCATTTCCTGGTCGTCGGGGTGGACGAGGGCCCTCACGTCGGAGGGCCTCATGGAGATCAGCTCGCTGATCGAGTATCCGCTGAGGTCGGCGAGCGCTGAATTGGCAAACACGATGCGGAAATCCTGCACGACGGCGACGCCCTGGAGCGAGTGCTCCACCAGGCTGCGGAACTTCTCCTCGGACTTGCGGAGCTCAACGGCTGTGCGCTTGAGTTCCGTTATATCGGAGGTGACTTCCGCCACGCCTATGATTTCACCGGCGGAGTTCCGGACGGGATAGCCGTTTAAATGCCACATCCTGCCGTCGGGCGTTATGATTTCGCCGCCTTCGGCCTGGCCTGATTCCAGCGATGCCTTGACGGGACATCCCACGCACGCGTCCTCACGGTCGTGCCAGAGCTCGTAACAGTATTCGCCGATCAGGTTCTGGGGGGTGAGGTTCAGGCTGTCGGCGGCCGCGCGGTTGCCCCAGAGAATTTTCATCTCGGGGTCCATCAGCGTGACGAGCTCGGAGACGCTGTCCAGCACCACGGCCCTCACCTTGTCGACATCCCTCATGATCTGGTCGCCGCGCTTGCGCTCGATGGCCTGAGCGAGCGTCTGGGCGAGGGACTTGAACCAGTTGATGTCCTCCCTGCCCCAGGATACAGGCTCGGAAGTCGTGGCGAGCGCCAGGAAACCCTGGGGTTTGCCTTCGGGCTGCAGGGGCACGATCAGCAGGGTCCGGATGGCCGTCGCGTGCAGGTCCTCATGATACCCGCGGGTGTCGGGGGACGCCTGAGTCACGTCCTGGATATGTATCATGCCCTCATGGGCAAGGGCCGTCATCCAGGCGCTAAGCACTTCATGGGGGAGCATGGTCAGGCGCGTCTGCGAGCAGACCTTCTCCTGGTACCACTCATGTCTCTCTCCGAATGTCGCCGCGTCTTCCGGCGCGAGGTACAGGAGCCCGTTGGACGCCCTGCTCAGCTTGCATATGTCTTTGAGCGAGCCCTTTATGGTCTCTTCAAGGCTGCTTCGGCCTATAAATCTGTGGAGCAGGGAAGTGATGGCCTTCCAGTATTCCTGCTCCTTTCCCTCCAGGTGGGCCGGCTGCTTCACGATGATTCCTGTGGAATCGGTTTCTCCCCTCATTCTGTCTCTCCCGGGCAAGCGTGATCCGTTGAGGCAGGCTCATCCACATACCTGGAGATTAGTTTCTGCCTCTTCCAGTTGTTTCGTCAAAAACGACCTCGGCCCTGAGTTATTTGTGGCATCGCGGTCGGTTGCGGCGGCATTTCGGGTGGAATGCCGTGAGTCTCGTGTGGTATAAATCCGGTGTAGGCACTTACACGGGTCCTGGTCTTGGAAAGGAGGCCGCAATGAACGCCGGTAACAGGCCACGCTGGTCGCGTCTGGCCCTTGTCCCGCTTGTTCTCATGGTCGCGATAGCCGGGACTTCGGGTGTAGATTACGCCGGGGAACAAGTATTGAGTCCAAAAATAGCAAACCTTTGCCAGATGCTGGAGAATGCCCGGCCGGGTGAAACGGATGCCATAATAAGCGCCTTCATAGAGGAGAACCGTGACCGTTTCCCCGTCGTCGAGGACAGCCTGGCGACCTTCATCTACTACGGCAAGGTGGGCCTGAGGGTTACCGTGCCCTCCGACCTCAACTCCTGGGACACCAAGGTTCACGAGATGACCCGGGTGGATCAGACCGACCTCTATTACCTCACGCTCGAGCTCCCGCGCGACGCGCGCATCGACTACAAGTTCTATGTCGACAAGGTGTGGATGATGGACCCGCTGAACCCGAACACGGTTACTGGAGGGTTCGGGCCCAATTCCGAGCTCAGCATGCCCGACTACGTGTTCCCCTCGGAGATCGAGCCCGACGACACGATCCCGCATGGCCTGATCGAAGTGCATCACTTCGAGAGCAAGATCATGAATAACTCCAGGAACGTGCATGTCTACACTCCAGCCGGGTACAGAGAGGGCGGAGCCTATCACACCATTTTCGTGCACGACGGCGGTGATTACATAAGCCTGGGTTCCATGGTCGACGTTCTGGACAACCTCATATACGCGGGGCGTATCCCGCCCGTGGTGGCCGTCTTCATCGACCCGGTGGACAGGAACTTCGAGTACTGGGCCAACCCGGAGTATGAGCGCGTGGTCGTCGAAGAGATTCTGCCTTTCGTCCGGGAGAGGTACAGCATAGCCCGCGACCCTGCGGATACCGCCGTCATGGGGGCTTCCCTCGGCGGCGCAATCTCGCTCTTCATCGCTGCCGACCATCCCGACATCTTCGGCAAATGCGGTTCGCAGTCCGGCGCCTTCGACCTGGACGGCGGCAAGCTCTTCGACAAGATGGAGAAACTCCCCAGGCAGGCCGTGGACTTCTATCTGGACACCGGCTTGATAGGCGACCTCGTCTCGGAAAGCAGGCAGATGAGGGACATACTCAAAATGAAGGACTACAGGGTCATGTACCAGGAGTTCAATGAGGGGCACTCCTGGGGCAATTGGAGAGCGCATCTCGACGACATGCTCATTTTCTTCTGGGGTAAGGAGGCGGACAAGTGAGACTGAAAACGACAGCCGTTCTGATAGCCGCATGCCTGCTGCTTGCGGCGCCCGTCGCCCGCGGGGCGACGGCGGGGCGCGTGGAGAACATCGCGACATTCTCGATAGTGGGGTTCGACCCGGCCACGGGTGAGGCCGGCGTCGCCGTCGCGTCCAAGTTCCTGGCGGTGGGCTCGGTGGTCCCGTGGGCCGAAGCCGGAGCGGGCGCCATCGCCACGCAGGCTTACGCCAATACGACATACGGGCCCGAAGGCCTGGCCCTGCTCAAGAAGGGGCTGGGCGCCGAAGCCGTACTCGACTCGCTGCTGGCCATGGACGACGGGAGGGACGAGAGGCAGGTCGGCATAGTCGACGCGCGCGGCCGCTCGGCGACCTATACGGGCAAGGGATGCATGGCCTGGGCCGGCGGGAAGGCGGGGGAGAACTACGCCTGCCAGGGGAACATACTGGTGGATGAGAAGACGGTGGATGCGATGGCCCGGACCTTCGAGGAGACGGCCGGACCCCTGGCGACCAGGCTCCTCAGGGCGCTCAAAGCCGGGGAGGAGGCCGGCGGCGACTCGCGCGGCAGGCAATCGGCCGCCATATACGTGGCCAGGCAGGGCGGCGGCTACCTGGGCCTCAACGACAGGTACGTGGACCTCCGGGTGGACGACCACGAAGACCCCATAACCGAGCTTCAGCGGTTGCTTTCCATGCACCTCGCATACCAGTCCCTCTTCAAGGCCATGACCATGAGAGAGGCGGGCGACATCCCGGGAGCCATATCCGAGCTCGAGGGCGCCAGGGAGGTCTGCCCGGGGGTGGCGTACCTCCACTATGACCTCGCCTGCTATTACTCGCTCTCGGGCCAGAAGGCCAGGGCGCTCGAGGAACTCGAGAAGGCGATTTCGATAGCGCCCGAGTATAAGAAGATGGCCATTGAGGACAAGGACCTCGATGAGATCAGGGGAGAGGCCAGGTTCGAACTCCTTACCAGATAGAGACGGGGTCAGGTCTTTAAAGACGGGGTCAGGTCTTGAAATGCACAATAGATGATGCGCCTGAAGCATATTGTCCTCGTCTCACTTGACTTTCGCCGGGCATTAGTGGTATCATACTTGCGAGGAGCGGGACGCCGATGCGTCCCGTTTTTGTATCTGTTTGGAGGATTTGATGCGGAAGTGCTTGTTATTGGCTTTTGTTTTCATCGCCGTGATGCTGATAGGCAGCGCGTGTTTCCCGGCGCGGCGTGTAGTGCTTGTCGAACAGGCGACGAACGCCGGTTGCGGCTGCGCGGGCGTGCTCGACCCCGGCCTGGACTCGCTCTTCACGCTCTACGGCCATGAGGCGGTTGTCTGCATCAGGTACAACGGGTGGTGGCCGTGGGAGTATGACGCCTTATACCTCGATAACCCGCTGGAGATCGAGGCGCGCGTCGACTACTACGCAATGACCGAGATGCCCACCATTCTGATCGACGGCGAACCCACACCCAGGTTGTGCGACGCCAACTCGTTTCCGGGCAGACTCGAGCAGCGGTTTGCCGTTTCGAGCCCGCTTGAGGTGCTTGCCGTCGGGTCGCAGGATGTGGATTCGTTCTACGTCGACGTCAGGGTCATTGCCGATTCTGACCCCGGGGCCGACACCCTCATGCTGAGAGTGGCGGTGGTCGAGGACAGCGTCTATTACAATGCTCCCAATACGAAGAAGTACTGGAGACATACTTTCAGAACCATGCTTCCCGATACCGACGGGCTGGCCTTCACCATCGACACGGGCGAGACCCTGGATTTCAGTTTGAGCGTGGCGCTCGCCCCCGGATGGGATGCTTCGAAAGTGTCCGCCGTCGCCCTTGTTCAGGACGATGACGACAAGTCCATCGTCCAGGCGTGCTCGACCGTGCCGAAGCGCAGCGAGTGGGCCTGCTATTACGGCGGGAACAGGGGCGACATAGTGCTCTCCGGGTACTCGGCGGGCTTCCCGACGACGTTTGCGAATCTCGGGTCCCTTAGGGACACATTCGACCTGGACTTTGAGGCGGTCGTGCCCGGCGATTGGGCCGCCTCCTACGATATCGCGGGTGCCGATCTCGTCGGCAACGCCGTAGCCCTTGATCCCGATGCCTCATGTGTAATTACCGTCAACTTCGACAGCGGGTTCGACAGCGGAACGGGCGAGGCCTCGGTGACGCTGACATCGCGGCGGGACCCCGCCGTCGAGAGATCGCTCGACTTTTTCACCATATCGGGCACATGCGGGCTTCTGGTCGATGACGACGGCGGCGCTGCGCTCGAGAACTTCTACACGGAAGCCCTGGACTCGACGGGAGCCGTCTACGGCGTGTGGGACAGGTCGCTTGCCGCCCTGGACTCGGCCGACCTCGACCTCGCCGACTTCGTCGTATGGCTGACAGGCCAGGCCGCGCCGACTCTGGATGACACCGACCGACCTGCAGTGGCCCATTATCTGAACTCCGGCGGCAACCTGTGCCTGACGGGCCAGGACATCGGCTACAGCATGTGCGACCCGACGAGCTCGCACTACACGCTTGAGACCTGGGCTTTCTTCGAGGCCTATTTTCACGCCACTTACACCATGGCCAACGCCAACCTCTACGACCTTACGGGACGGCCCGGGGACGCCGTCAGTGACGGCATTTCGCTCACCATCCGGGGAGGGGACGGCGCCGACAATCAGGACTTCCCTGATGTCGTCGACGCCATCGCCCCGGCCGAGGTCATATTCGACTACAGCGACCCCGCCAAGCACGGCGGCATCAAGTACGAAGGCGGCGGCACGAGGCTGGTATACCTTTCGTTCGGGTTCGAGGCGATAGACAACAGGTCGGATCGCGTGCTCCTCATGTCCAGGATCGTCGACTGGCTCGCGCCGACGGCCGCGGTGGACCCCGGGCCGTCAGGCCCCGTCACAGTCGCCTGCTACCCCAACCCCGCCGTGGCTTTCGCCAACATAAGCGTCTCGGGGGCGGGCGGCTGGGAATCCCTCAAGATTTACGATGTCCAGGGCAGGGTGGTCAGGGACGCCGGCAGAAGCGCAGAGCGCGGCTTCCTCTGGGATCTCAGGGACGGAAGCGGCTCGAAGGTCTCACCGGGCGTCTACTTCGTCGCCCTCAGGCAGCGGGGCTCCTCGGCCGAACGCAAGCTCATGGTGGTTCGCTAGGCCCTGCCTCCGGCTCGCAGCCTCACATTTTGACAAAATTACGTGCACCGGCGGGGATGTTTCTGGTATAGTTGGGTGTGCTCCGGCAGTGGAATTGAGGGCATGGACTCGGGAGGCGCCTTGAAGGTAACGCTGGTATCACCCGGCAGGCACAGGAAGAAACCCGGCATCATAGGCAGGGCCTTCCACGTTCCCCCGCTTTCGCTTGGAGTCCTGGCATCGCTCACGCCTCCGGACGTCGAGCTCAACCTCATCGACGAGAACCTCAAGGAAATCGACTACGACGACGTGCCGGACCTCATTGGGATAACATGCCTTACCGCGGTCGCGCCGAGGGCTTATGAGATCGCCAGAAACTTCAGGGAGCGGGGAGCGAGGGTGGTGCTGGGTGGCATGCACCCGTCGGCCATGCCGCTCGAGGCTCAGCAACACGCGGACAGCGTGGTTGTGGGAGAAGCCGAAGGCGCGTGGCCCAGGCTGATAGAAGACTTCAAGGCAAACGCCCTCCAGAGGTTCTACAAGGGCAAGCCGCCCGAGCCGGCTCAGATCGCCACGCCGTCGAGACAGATCTTCGAGGGGCAGGGATACTTCGTCAAGGGCACGGTTCAGACATCGCGCGGCTGCCCCTATGGCTGCGATTTCTGCAGCGTGCAGCGCTTCTTCGGGAACAAGTTCAGGTTCCGCTCGGTCCCCTCGGTCGTAGATGAGATAAGGGCACTGGCCGTCAAGTTCATAGCGTTCGTGGATGACAATATCGCCGGCAGCCACGCATACGCCAAGGAGCTCTTCACGGCCATCACGCCGCTCAAGGTGAAGTGGATCTGCCAGGCCACCATAAACATAGCCAGGGACGCGGAGCTCCTCAATCTCATGTACAGGAGCGGCTGCCGGGGCGTATTCGTCGGTTTCGAGTCGATTGCCCCCGAGAGCCTCAAGGAAGTCGGAAAGAGCGTGAATGTAGTCGGGAAGTTCAAAGAATACATCCGCAGGATACACGACGCCGGTATCAGCGTGGAAGGCGCATTCATCTTCGGCTTCGACAACGACGACCGGGACGTGTTCAAGCGGACGATGGACTTCATCGTCGACGCCAGGATCGACTTCGCCCAGTTCGCCATACTAACCCCCTTCCCGGGCACCAATCTCGCAGCGCGGCTCAAAAAAGAGAATCGCATCACGACCTATGACTGGAACAAGTACGACATCGCCCATGCCGTCTATAAGCCGGCCAAGATGACCGCAGCCGAGCTCGAAGAGGGGCGGATGTGGGCGGAGCAGCAGTTCTACTCGGTCAGGCGCACGGTGGGGAGGATGTTCTCCCTGGGCAGGCGGATGCGCTACCTCATACCCATGGCCATCCTCAACGCGAGCTACCGGAGCAACATCAGAGAATACGCCGAAGGCTACTCCCAGTAGAGTTCGGTTTGGGGCATATCGAGGATGTCGCGCAACATCCAGTACTCGAGCTCGGATATACTGCGCTGCCTCGCGTTGGGCGTGATGCCGGTATGTCCCATGATCTCGACTGTGAAGAGGTAGAAGTCGGAGAATACGAAGACCCTGCCCTCTCCGAGCTCCACCTCGCTTAAGACCGTGCGGCCGTCGGATGTGAGCAGCCTGGGCGTGCCGCCGGTGAGGCCCACGGGCGCGGCCGCGGGAACGATTCTGCCGCCCTGGGGCGTCTCGATATAGGGCCGCTCTTCGGCTTCCATCCCCTCCGCCATCCCCTCCGCTTCCCCCTCCGGTCCGGTCCTCATGTCCAGCCCGATGCCGAAAAGCGCGAGGAGGCCCGTCGTCGGCTCTCCTGCCTGGCCGCCGTCCACTATGATGAGGAGGCGCCCGCCTCTGCTCACGTAATCCAGGAGGGCATCTGCTTCGTCGGGCGCGAGCGGCTTGACGGGTCTCGCGATCACCACGAGGTCGCCGCACGTGAGCGCATCTTCGAGCGTGGGTTCGAGGCTGGGGAAGAGGCCGAGCCGCTGCGTCCAGACAAAGAACGTGTGGAGGCTGGTCTCGGGAAACCTGGTCAGGCCCCGGGTGGGCAGGTTGAAGCCCGAGTGCTCGCCGTCGAAGGCCACGCTCGTGTAACCGGTATGGGGCTCGGGCAGGGGATAGGAGGCCCGCACGTGAGCGTCGTAGGCCGCGACGGCAATCGCGAAGCCCGCCAACCCGGCGGCGAGTCCCAGAAATACCTGGAGGTCGCGGCCCCACCGGCGCATGAGAAAGGCCGCGGCCGCGAGCCCGGCAAGGCCGAGAAGGGGCAGGGCCTTATTCGCCCAGGCGCGGCGGTTGGTGCGGTTGAGCCATTCAACCGTCGCCAGAGCCAGCTCGGGTTTGCCGGGGATGAACATGAAGAAGTTGGAAAAGCACGTGCTGTCGGTGAAAAGCGCCACGCGGCCCTTGCCGAACTTGACGCCCCCCTGCTGGACGAAGACTCCGAAGGAGTAGTTCCGGCTGTCCTTCCTGGGGAAGAAGCCCGTCTGGGAGTAGTCCAGGCCCATCGTCTTGAGCCCGTATCCCAGGATCATGTTCTCCGAGAAGAACGGGGCCTCCATGGAGCATGAGGTGGCGAAAAGGTAGGGGGGCATGAAAGCCACCGCCGGATGCGGGAAGACCGCGGGGCGCTCGAAAAGCGAGAGGCCCATGGTTCTCAGGTCATAGGTCGAGTCGTATCTCAGGCGGAGGCCGAACCGGCCGGTCAGCTGGTTAATATAGGTGCTCGTTCCGAAGACGTTGGTGTGGTCCCCCAGGATCCAGAGCCCGCCGCCGGCCTTCACGAACCGGACGAGGGCTTCGATCTCCTCGGCGCTGAAGGGTCTGGTCGGAGTCTTGAGCATGACGATGTCGTACTGCGATAGCAGGTCCGCCAGCAGCGGTTCGGCCCCGACCTTAACGCGGAAGTAATGCTTGAGGTACTCAGCCAGGGAATAGTAGTTGTAACCGGATCGCCTGCCGTACCACTCGGTATCGTACGCCTCGGTGGTCCACTCCCAGTCCGAATGCAGCTCGTCGATGAGAAGCCTCCCGTCCTTGGGCGTGCCGGCGTCGTGATACGCGAAGGCGCCTATGACCCCGGCGACGCCCAGGGCCGTGAGCGCGAAAGCGGGCGCGAGCCTCTTAAGCCCGGGCCAGTCGGCCCTGAGGCGGGGCGCGGCGGAGGCCTGGCCGAACCAGGATAGGTAGAAGAGCGCAATCGCAAGCGGAACATAACTCAGCATGATGGGCCCGGGCAGCCAGAACACGCTGGCGGTCTTGAGCCTCACGGTCAGGAACACCAGCAGCACGTATCGGAGCACCGAGTATCCGGCCAGGAAGGCCAGGAATCCTAGCACCGTCCTGAGCGGCCGCCGGAACGCCGCCAGAACGACCACGCCGCCCACGGCGAAGAGGCCTGCGGGCATGACGCCGAGCGCCTCGAGGCGCGTCGGGAACTCGAACACGTCGTAGACGTAGTTGATGATGATGGAGCCCTCGCTCAGGGCAGCTCCCGGGTGAAACAACCGCACCACTCCGTAAAGGAGCGGGGTCAGAGCCGGCACTTCGTGCACGCGGGACGAGAGTATGTAAAGCAGCGGAAAGGCGGCCGCCTGGAACGCCAGTATCATGCCCACCGCGCCGAGTGGCAACCCCGTCCAGGCGAGGTCCGCCGAGAAAGAGGCGCTCGCCAGGAGAAGCGCGGCCACCGACAGCATCGCGGGAGCGACGCTGTAGGGGAATGGAATAACAAGGAGCGAGAGGGCCAGCGGGATGAGCATTGCGAGCCATCGGGCATCGAACTTCGCTACCGCCGCCCTGCGGAACCCCTGGGCCGCCGCGAGCACGGCGGGGATGATGAACCACATGTAGCTCTCCGGGCCCCGCGTGTAGACCGGTACAGTATGCAGCCAGAAGAAGGTCGCGAAGAAAGCTGTCAGCCAGAGCCATCTCATATTCCGGCCTCCCCCGCCCTGTGGCGCGTGAAGACCTCCTTCAGGAACAGGATATTGCCTTCGTACCAGGTCTCAAGCGACTCGAGGTTGCTGTTCAAGAGGAACTGGGAATCGGCGATGACCAGCGCCCCGCCCGAGCCGCGCGGGACGAACACCATGACCGGCTGCGGGTAGTCCGGGTGGTAGGCCAACGCTGCCGCTTCCGGGTCGGAGACACTGAGGGGCCAGGCCTCGGCGAACCTCACCGTCTGGCCGTAGATCTCCACCTCGAAGTGGGCGAGCGGAACGTTTTCGATCTCGAGGCCCAGCCGGGAGAGGATCTCCTCGGAACGGTCCCGCTCCTCATATCCGGTGCTCAGCATAAAGAGCCCGCCCGCCTCCATGAACTCATCGACCGCATCGATCTCGCGCCGGCTGAAAGGGATCGCGGGCGCGATGACGACAAGAACCTCGCTGTCGAGAACCATCTCTTCCGAGAACTCCCTCATGAGGTGGGCGCTGTAACCGTTCCTCATGAGGTTGAACTCGAACCCGCCGATGCAGTCGTCGTACCAGGTGAGCTGGTCGAAGCGCTCGCCATGCGAGAAGTCGACCACGGCCTTGGCCAGGTCGATCCGGGGAGGCGGCGGAAGGTCGGTGAAGTGCCCGGTTGCCTGCGCGGCGGCCGCGATTCCGGCCGCGACCATGATATAGGCATAAGCCGACCGGCCCGTTCCCCTGGAGGCGATGTACAGGACGAATATGCCTGCGGCGACGAGCGCGATATTCATCCATAGCGGGAGATAGCTCGCCGTCCCGGTCAGCCACAGGAAGACGCGCTGCGCGAAGGCCCACGACGATACCAGCGCGCCGTTCTGGAAGGGCGACGTATCGCCGAAGGCCAGCACCCTTCCGGCGCCATAGCGGGCCTCGGCCACAAGGACGAGGTCTCCTATTTTCTCACCGGGATTGTGGCGGCGGTCGCCGAGATACGAGCGCTCCACGTTGGCTTCGTCCCCGATGTCCGAGTAGCCGTATTTGCCCACGATCACGGGCCTGGCCGGCGGCCGGATGGCGAGCGACGCGCCTATCCAGATCTGTATGTCCTCGGCATCGATGATGCCTTTGTTGATGGGGTGGGGCATGAGCTCCAGGGCGTCCCTCCATCCCTGGGCCCAGAAGGTGGCCGAGTCGAACTCGAATTCGATACTGACCGGCTCTAAGAGGTCGTTGAAGGGCATGCGAATGCCCGCGACCCCGGTGTGGTCTCCGAGGACCAGAAGCGAGCCCCCGCGCCCGACGAACTCCCAGATCGCGGACTTCTCCTCCGCGGAAAACGGCTCCATGAGGTTTATGACGATGAGCGCTTTCGAGCCCTCAAGCGTCTCCGCCGTAACCGGCCGGGTGACGCGCGCGCCGTCATAGCCCTGGGCCTCGAGGAAGCCGGGCAATCTGCCGAACATGCCGCCGGAGCGCTCGCCGTAGAAGCCGAATACGGGTAGCCGCCAGTTGAGGAGTCCCTCATCCACGATGAGCACTCTGCCCGGCCCCGGCTCCGGGATGAGCGTGAGAGTCAGGCCGAGCCCTATCAGCAGCCCCGCCAGAAGCGGGGCGGTGACCAGCCGGATGAGAACCCGGCGCCCGGGGGCGGCGGCCGCCGCAGGCAGCACGGGCGCCGTGCGCCTCCGGTACCATGCGACCGGTCCCAGGGCGGCGACAAGATAGATGACCTGGGAGTTGAAGAGCAGGAACACCAGATGGCCGAGCCAGAGCTGTATGGCTATGGCCAGCGCCGTCAGCAGCAGCTCGACCGCCGCCGCAGTGGCAACGAGCATCGCCATGAAGATAACAAAGTCGTAAGCGCGCCTGCGCTCGGCCCAGATGAGCCTGGCGACGCCCCAGCACGCCACGAAGAGCAGTACGCGGAAGCCCGATGCGGTCGCGCCGAACGCATAGGCCTGGCCGATCAGCCTCCCCACTGCCCCTGAGAATGCCAGGGCTGCGTGGTCGGCGAGCCACCAGAGGTGGGCGAGATGGCGAACGGCAAGGTGGGATATCAGAAAGAAGACGACCGCGGGGATGAGAAGCGCGACGTCCCGCCTGCGGCTGTCATCTTCAGACCGGGCGGAGCAAACGGCGGCGGGGATCAGGGCAAATGCGAGCAGCCTGGGCGTTTCACCGCAGCGCCCCAGGACAGCCGCAGCCGCGAGAAGCCCGGCACCGGTGAGGACGTTCCCAGCCCGGAGCCGCCTCAGGTCCCATGTGACGTGCATTGCGATGAAAGTGAGGACGAGGCAGAAGGAGATGAACCCGTCCGCGGCCTCGGTAAGGAAACCCATCTCGCCCAGGCCGAAGAGCAAGGCTCCGGTGAAGACCGCATATGCAGACAGTCGCATTCCCGCGCTCCAGGTGGAATACTCTATGCCCGATTACAACATCACGAGGTCGCAGCGGTCAAGGAGTGAGTCAAAAAGGGCAAGGCCCGCCCTCAGGCGGGCCTCTCGCGCCGGGTCGAGGGCGGAGCGGCGCTGCCGCCCCGCCATTCTAGTTCGAGAAGATGGATTTCAGGTTGCCCCATGTGGTCTGATCCACGGCGCTCGGGCCGCCGCCGCATTCGGGCCAGCCGTCACACGTCTGTGCATATCCGCATGTCAGGGAGCCGTCGTGGGCGCGGTCGCAAGTATAATTTCCCTGGAACGTGTACTCTATGCAGTTTGCCGTGCCGCAAGTCTCGGTGCCGTCATAAGTCGCGCCGGGCGCCTCGCAGGTGGAGTACCAGCAGGTGAAGCAGCCGTTACAGGTCTCTTCACCGTGGCATGTATACTGCGAGTCGCACGTGTAGAACCTCGAGCAGGTGACCGCGGCGTCGCACGTCACCTGGCCCGCTACGCATGTCGGCGCCGACGCATCGTACGTGAGCTCGATGCAGTCCGTGTTGTCGCGATCGCAGGTGAAGTAACCGTACATCGTCGGGTCGGGCTCGGGCGGCGCGGCCTGGACGTCCGCTACCGTTGTCGCCACTATTTCCTCAGGGACGCCGTCCAGGCGGGCGATCGCCTCATCGAGCAACGCCCTGAAAGCCGGGGAGGCGTCATGCGACATGGAAGAGGTCCCGCCGGCCAGGTAGACCCCGCCGAGAGCGAGGGCGACCGCAACGCAGCCTAAGACAATAACCTTCCTCATATATCTCACCTCCCTTATCCAAGGGGTCATCCCCGGCCCCGGGCCGGAGTGTACCGAACCTCCCGGGCACGTTATGCCATGCCGCTTCCGGTAAATGCCGCCCGAACATGCCCGTGATAGAGCTCGGCAGGTTTGGTACCAGCTTACACCATGTCGGCAGGCCGGGTCAAGAACAGTTTTATACGAATCTTGCTTCGCCTAGCACCGGAGCGCCTTTCCGCGCCCCTCCTGGCTTTACTTCGGTCTTGACACCGGGATTCGCCTCTTCTATACTGCTTTCATGTTTGCTGACCCCTAGTAATGATTTGCCCTCAACTGTCGCAGGAGTAAAACATGGCTTCAGATAAGTGCAAGCACCAATGGAAGATGGCCGGTGTCAGGTACGGCTTCCTCGTAAACGAGAAATGCTACCACTGCGGCATGCTCCGCACGTATTTCACGTCCGAGGACGTCCCGCCCAAGGAAGAGCACAAAGAAGGGGAGCACTACTGGAATTACGCCGGCAGCGCCCAGTCCATAAAATTCGACATGAAGTGCACCGGCTGCGGCGATGTCGTTTCTTTTGAGAAACTCATGGGCCTCATGCAGTGCATGTATTGCGACGAGAGCTGCTATTTCAATATCATATCCAGAGTATGCGAATCCCAGAATATCTGGGTTTACGGAGCCATATCCTTCGACGTCGGCCGGGACGCCGACCTCGAGACGGAAAAGCTCGTGGTACTTACCGACTACTTCACCTCGAGGCTCCGGACACCGGGCAAGAAGATCATCGTCCTGCCCGGCTCACTGAGGAAGAACGAAGAGACCTGCCACGGCCTTATCCTTAAGGACGTGGGCATGCTCAGCCTCGAACCCGAAGAGGCTGCTTAGATTAGACAGGAGGCATGGCAGTGACAGTACAGGAATTAGCGGACAAGCTGAGTCTCAAGGCCGTCAACGACGTCCATGATAAGGAAGTCAATGGTGTCTTCATCTCCGATATGCTCAGCGACGTGATGGCTGGAGCCCAGGCGGGCAACCTGTGGGTCACGGTGCAGACGCACAAGAATACGGTGGCCGCCGCCAACCTGGTTGACATCTCCGGCATCATCATCGCCCGCGGCAAGGCCGTGCCAGAGGACACCGTTCAAATGGCTGAGAGAGTTGGACTTACGGTCTTCAAGACCGACCTCGATTCCTACCAGATCGCAGTGCAGCTTTATGAGGCGGGACTAAAACCCTGAACATAGAGCTCACAGGCTGGCTGTGGGCAGAAGCATGTTGACTGGGATATAGCGGTGCGCGCCGACGCTGCTCAGTATGAAACTGTCTTCGCGCTCAGAGAGGCAATCTGTTGGCCGGACTATCGGTTCTCGTCCTGGAGACTCAGCAGAAGCAACGTGACCGTCTGAGAGAGAACCTGGGCGAGGCCGGCTATGAAGTCAGGATAGCGGACAGCGGCCAGTCCCTCATATCGGAAGTGAGCACCGCCCCCCCGCATGCGCTCATCCTGGATATCGACCTTCCCGGCGACGAGGGGATGCATGTCCTCAAGGCCGTGCACGATGCGCTTCCCGAGCTTCCCATAATCGTCCAGGCCGCCGAGCCAACCGTGGAAGAGGCCGTCGAAGTCATGCGGCGGGGCGCCTACAACTACATCTCCAAGCGGAGCCCCATGGCGACCGCAATGGAGGTGCTCTCCCGTGCCCTCGAGAAGGAGCGCATGGAGGCGGAGACCAAGGAAAAGGCCAGGGAGCGCAAGATCAGGACCTTCGATGACCCCGCCAGCCTCGCCGTCATAGACCGTATTCTCGCCAGGCATCACTACTCGGACGCCATGCTCATATCATACATGCAGGACATACAGGATGAACTCAGATACCTTCCCCAGGAAGCGCTGCGATTCATCGCGCGCAGGCTCAACGTTTCGCTGCCCAGGGTTTACGGCATAGCGACCTTCTACAAGTCCTTCAGCCTGAGACCCCGGGGCAAGTATGTTATCCAGGTATGCATGGGCACGGCCTGCCACGTGCGTGGCGGCGGCAAGATACTCGAGAGCTTCGAGCGGGAGCTCGGCGTGCAGCCCGGCGAGACCACCTATGACGAGCGGTTCTCACTGGAATCAGTAAGGTGCGTCGGCTGCTGCGGCCTCGCGCCTGTATTCATAGTCAATGGGAAGTTCTACGGCAACATGACCCAGGAACAGGTCCCCAGGATCCTGGGCAAGTACGAGTAGATGACCGGCAGCATGCAGGGGTAGAAGCGCATGGCAACTACGACCCGGCTGGCATCGGTAGCCGACCTCGAGGCGCTGAGGAAGCGGCTCGTCAAGGCCCGCGACCCCGAGGCCGTCAGCATATCGATCTGCGCGGGAACGGGCTGCCGGGCCCACGGCAGCATGGAGCTCTTCGAGGAGTTCCGGCGGCAGCTCGATGAGGGCGGGAAAGGGGACGTCGAGGTCAGGGCCACGGGCTGCCATGGTTTCTGCGAGCGCGGCCCGCTTGTCGTCATATTCCCGAGGAAGATCTTCTATCACGGCGTGAAGGTGAAGCATGTCGCCGAGATAATCGATAAGACCGTGAAGAAGGGCGAAGTCGTTGAGGCGCTGCTCTACAAAGACCCCGTTTCGGGCGAACTCGATCTTCTGGAGGACGATGTACCGTTCTATGCCAGGCAGCAGCGGATCGTGTTCCGCAATAACGGCAAGATCGACCCGACGAGCATCGACGACTATATCGCTGTGGGCGGCTACGCGTCGCTTGCCAAAGCGCTCACCGGGATGAAACCCTCCGAGATAATCAGCGAAGTCAAGAAAGCCGGCCTCAGGGGACGCGGCGGTGCAGGCTTCCCGACGGGTGTCAAGTGGGAGCTCTGCCACAAGCAGCCGTCGGACGAGAAGTACATCATCTGTAACGGCGACGAGGGCGACCCGGGCGCTTTCATGGACCGCAGCATCATGGAGGGGGACCCGCATGCAGTGCTCGAGGGCATGACCATAGGCGCTTACGCCATCGGCGCCCGGAAGGGGTTCATCTATGTGAGGGCCGAGTACCCGCTCGCGGTTTCAAACCTCGGATGCGCGCTCGAACAGTCGCGCGAGCTCGGGCTGCTCGGTGAGGACATACTGGGAAGCGGCTTCGCCTTCGATATCACCATAGCGCGCGGGGCGGGCGCTTTTGTCTGCGGGGAGGAGACGGCGCTTATGGCCTCGGTGGAGGGGCGCGAGGGCAGGCCCAGGCCGCGGCCCCCGTTCCCGGTCCAGTCAGGGCTATGGGGCAAGCCCACCAACATCAACAATGTCGAGACCTGGGTCAACGTGCCTCCGATCATCGAGAACGGGTCGGATTGGTACGCCTCGCTCGGCACCGGGAAGAGCAAGGGCACCAAGGTCTTCTCGCTGGTCGGGAAGGTCAAGAACACGGGCCTCATCGAGGTGCAGATGGGGACTACGCTCAGGGAGATCGTCTATGACATCGGCGGCGGCATATTGAAGGACAAGGAGCTCAAAGCCGTCCAGACGGGCGGGCCCTCGGGCGGGTGCATCCCGGCGCATCTTATAGACGTGCCGGTCGACTTCGAAGAGCTGGCCAAGGCGGGCTCCATCATGGGCTCGGGCGGCCTCATCGTCATGGACGAGGACACGTGCATGGTCGACTTGGCCAGGTATTTCGTCGAGTTTCTGGAGGAGGAGTCCTGTGGCAAGTGCACGCCGTGCCGCGAGGGCGTCAAGCGCATGCGGGAGATTCTGACAAGGATATGCGAGGGAGAGGGCCGCCGCGGCGATATC
>CAZSBE010000064.1:0-17065 GCA_964604955.1 uncultured bacterium | reverse complement strand
ACTTCGGAGATTACATATACGTCGTGGTGAAGATGCTGTCCGTGGATGAATCAGGGGGCGGAGTCCTCGGCGAACAGGTCAGCATCATAATAGGGCCCGACTATGTCATCTCCTTCCAGGAGAAGCCCGGAGACGTATTCGAGCACGTGCGCGAGCGCATCCGCACGGCCAAGGGCCACGTCAGGAAGATGGGCCCCGACTACCTCGCATATTCCCTGGTAGATGCGATTGTCGACAACTACTTCAGCATCGTGGAGTGGTTCGGCGATAAGACGGACGAGATCGAGGACGGTCTCATCGCCGCCCCGACCACCGAGATACTCCAGCAAATATACTCGCTCAAGAGGGAGGTGCTGTACGTCAAGAAGTCGGTCTGGCCGCTGCGCGATGTGATCAACGGCTTTCAGAGGATCGGGGCGCCGCTTATCACGGACGACACGGTGGTTTACCTCAGGGACGTATATGACCACACCATCCAGGTGATTGACACCGTCGAATCGCTGCGGGAGATGATGGCGGCCATGCGGGATACGTATCTGTCCAGCGTCAGCAACCGCATGAACGAAGTGATGAAGGTGCTCACTATTATCGCGACCATATTCATACCGATCACTTTCGTCGCCGGCATCTACGGAATGAACTTCGAATTCATGCCGGAACTCGGGTGGCCATGGGGCTATTTTGCGGCGCTCGGACTGATGGGGGCCATCAGCCTCACGATGCTCAATTACTTCAGGCGGAAGGGATGGCTGTAGGCATGGCCCAGAAGAAATCGACGGAGCCGAAAAAGATAGAGTCCTTCGAGCTCGAACCGGGCCGCGTGATCGCGGGCAAATACAGGATACTCTCCAGGCTGGGGTCGGGCTGGGAGAGCGAGGTATTCAGAATCGCAGAGGTGCGCACCGACATAGAGCGCACCGCGAAGCTCTTCTTTCCCCGGAGGAACCCCGGTAATCGAACGCTCAAGCGGTATGCCAGGAAGCTCCACAAACTGAGGCACTGCCCCATCGTCATCCAGTATCACACGGAGGAAGTGTTCAGATACAGGGGCGAGCAGGTGTCGTTCCTCATTTCCGAGTATGTCATGGGGGACACCCTTGCTGCTTTCCTGAAGGACAGGCCCGGGAGAAGGCTCGGGCCGTTCGAGGCCGTGCACCTTCTCTATACGCTGGCGAAGGGCGTCGAGGCCATACACCTTGTGAACGAGTACCACGGCGACCTTCACGACGACAACGTGATCGTGAGCCGCTTCGGCCTGGAGTTCGAGATCAAGCTTCTCGACCTTTTCCACTGGGATACGCCGAAGAGAGAGAACAGAAAAGCCGATATCTGCGACCTGGTGCGGCTCCTTTACGAAAGCACGGGGGGGGCGCGCCACTACGCCAGGCAGCCACTGGCGATCAGGTATATATGCAGCGGCCTTAAGCAGTCGCTCATCTTGAAGAAGTTCCCTACGGTCGCCCGGCTCTGCCGGCACCTCGAAACCATGGAGTGGTGAGGGAGCGGGGCTCCGTCAGGAGCCGCCGGCCTCTTTTCCGCCGCCGGCCCTGTTGCGCAGCGCGTGCTTCCCCTCGGCCGCCAGATCGAAGTAGCGCGTCGTGGGATACGCGAAGTCTATGTCGTCGTGCTCCTCGAAGCCCAGCAATATGTCCTCCCAGATCGCCTGTTCGGTGCTCCTGCGATTCCTGGGCTCGCACAGGTAGCGTACCGTGAGCAGGACCCCGCAGTCTTCCACGGTCAGATACACCGTCGGCGTGAGCTTATTGTAGAAGATCATGAACTTCCTGGCCGCCTCTCTCAGGCGGCGCTCGGCGGCCCCGCTCATAGAGGCCGCGTGGCGGCTTCCGATCTCGAGGAGAACCTCCCTGGCTTTCTGCCAGTTGCTTTCAAAGGTGATGAGAACCGGAATTTCATTCCATATGTACTTGAAGCCCTTGCTGTAATTGGCGAGTGCCTCCGAGAAGACCTTGCCGTTCGGGATATGTATGACCCTGCCCGTGCTCTGATCGGCATGGACCCAGTTCCCGATTTCCATCAGCGTGAACTGGAAAACGCGTATGTCTATGACGTCTCCGGCGTTCTGGCCTATCTGTATCCGGTCGCCCACCTCCAACGGCCTCCTCCAGACGATGAAAAACCAGCCGGCGAGGTTCACGAAGGGGTCGCGGAGGGCGATGGCTATACCGGCGGACAGGAGCCCAAGAAACGTCGCGAGGGACTGGAAGCCCCTGACCCAGACGCGGCCTAAAATCAGGGCGCCCATGATGAAGATGACATAACCGGAGAACTTGCGGATCCTGTAGCGGGTGTATATGTCCTCGATTCTGGGGATGACGAAGTGGAGGACCAGGTTGTGGATTATGTAGAGAGACAGGATGGTTATGGCGGTAATGATGATGCGGATTGCCGTGTCCGGACCGACGTCAAGCGTATGCTGCAGCCAATTGCTGATATGCTCCATCCGGCGCTCCCTTGCTCAGATTCGGCCTACGGCATGTCGGGCACGGGGAGAATGGTCCTCCAGACCGCGAGCCAGCTGCCGTCCAGCCGGGTGAATACGAACAGGTCGTAGCCGGCATCCTGATGCGCCTGGCCGTCGAGCTCGTATTCTATTTCGAACTTATAGCTGGCGACGGCGGTGTCGCCCCAGACCAGCACGACTTGCTGTGATTCCTTGAGGTCCAGGATGCTCGCCATGCCCGCGAATTCTCTGTAGGAATCGATGCAGGCGTTCCTGCCTTCACCGCGTATGCCGAAGCCAGGCTGCGCGATGATCATGTCTTCATGGAAGTACCTGCGCAGCTCGTCTGCCTTTCCGCCGGTCCATGCCCTGTTGATATCTTTCAGGATCTGCGCGATCTCTTCGCGGTCGCGTTCAATGTCGGCCATGGGGCCCTCCTTGGGAAACCAGGGGAAGCCGCTCGAATACAATACAACCGGTCGGCGGGGGAAATCAAATGGTTTGTGGCGTGGCTAGACCGGGTCGGCGAGCTGGAGGTTTTCTACGATGAGGTCCACTTCGGCTCTTTCCGCTTCCTTGTACTCGAAGTCGCACTCGTAGGATATCTTGAACAGGGTGTCTCCTGTCCGGAGATACCACTCCCTCTGAAAGGTGCCCTCCTGCATGTACTCGAAAAGGACGCCGGCAAGATGCTCCGTGGCCACTTCCCGGTAGGGGATGCCCGCCTCGATGTTCTCGCTCGCGGCGTCGAGCACGTCCTCGTGGGTGAGGGTGCCGCTCTCCGTGCAATTGTAGCCGATCTGGAGGGAACCGAAACCATAGCGGCGCGCGAATATCTCGATATTGTCCAGCCGGAGGGCCTCCATGACCGTGGCGAAGCGCTCCTCGGGCATGCCCAGCGCCGCTTTCAGTGTCTCTTCATCCAGAATGCCCCATTCATCGGGGAACATGGCGAACCAGCGCGATGACCTGAACTGTACCATGACATCTCCTTCCGATTGCCCTCACTAGTCCTTTATCGGAAGCGCATGTGGCCGGCATTAATCCGATATGGCAGGGGCGTTGCGGGTGCTCTCAATGTGAAGTAGAATGTGTTCCCGGACGGTCTACCGATAAGGGAACAGGAGGGGACATATGAGTTCGCGTCTTGACGAATTCCGGAAGCGTCGCGAGCGGGCGAACGAGAAGATTCTCGAGAGCGGCCACCTGGGGACGAGGCGTTTCTTCAGGCTGGACGGGGCGGCGTATGAGGACGGGGCGCTGCCCGGAAAGACCAAGGAGCTTCTCGGCCTGGTGGCCTCAGCGGTGCTCCGCTGCAATGACTGTATCGACTATCATCTGATCGAGTGCGTGAAGGCAGGCTATACGGATGAAGAACTTTACGATGCGCTCAACGTGGCGCTCGTCGTAGGCGGGAGCATTGTCATTCCCCATCTTCGCCATGCCTATGAGACGATAGGCCTGCTGCGGGAGGAATAGGCCGCGCTATTTCATCTCCGAGATGGTCTTCTCCGCCAGCCGGACGGTCTCTTCGGTGTGCTCGACGACTTCCCTGCGAATCTCCGCGGCTTCGGCAAGGGTCTCGGCCCTGAATTTCCCGTCTTCAATGCCCGGCAGGTTTATGGCTACGTTGAGATACGCGCCCTCGGCAGCGGTCCGTGCGGTCAGTGCCGCGACGCCGGCGTCGCTCACCGAGTTCCTGTTGCCTATTCCGGCAATCCGGCGCGCAATCAGGGCCGCCTCCCTGGTGCGGCGGAGCACGTTGAGGGGGACCAGCGTCGCCTCTTTGTTGGCCTCGTCCATGGCCGCCGCCCTGGCTGCCTTATCCTCATCCGTCTTCTTGGGAAGGCGCATGGCCGCCATGACGTTGTTGAAGGCTTCGGTGTCGCGGTCGACGTCCGCCAGGAACTCGTCCTTGAGCCGCTGTCCCTCGACGCCGATTGCTTCAACCTCTTTGAAGGCCGCCTCATAGCCCTTCTTGCCGTGGGTGAGAGCCCCCACCATGGACGAGAGCGCTCCGCTCAGGGCGCCGCACAGGGCCGCGACGCTGCCGCCTCCCGGGGCCGGCGAATCGGTGGAGAGAAGGTTGGTGAAATCCGCTAATTTCATGTCGACAAGGCCCCCACCCGATGAGACCTGGTACTCGATGATCTTCTTGTCGTTCTCGAACGGATAGAGGTCGCCCAGGCCCAGCGACAGAACCGCGATATGTATGAGCTCTTCCTCGGGAACGCCCATGGTCCTGCCCTGCTTTTTCAGGTAGTGCCTTCCCGCCTGGAGCAGGGCCTCGAGCGGTATCAGGCCGACGAGCTCGCTGCCCGTCACGCGAACCCCGAGGTCCTCGGCGAGCCTGCAGCACTCGTCGAATATGAGATGGGGGGGCGAGACATTGTAATTGGTCATATTGATGGAGATCTGCGCCCTGCCGAAGTCCTCCATGTACCACCCCACGGCCTTACAGTCCTTGAACTTGCCCGGCACGCGCAGCGCCTCGCCGTTTTCGTCACGAACGACCTTGCGGTTCTTGTCGCGCTTGACCCGGCCCTTCTCGCGTATGGAGAAGGCTATCTCCTTGGCGATGCCGGTGTCGCGGGTGTTGAGGTTGACATTGTAGGCGATGAGAAACTCCCGGGCGCCGATCGCAGTCGCCCCCGCGCGGGGATTGAACTCTGCCGGTCCGAAATCGGGCTTCCACCCGGGCTTGTCGAACCTGGCCGCGAGCCCCTCGTATTCACCGGCCCTCACATTGGCGAGGTTCTTCCACTCGGGCCTGGAGGCGGCGTACTCGTATAGATAAACGGGGATTCCCAGCTCATCGCCTACGCGCCTGCCGAGCTTCCTGGCCAGTTCGACGCAGTCGTCCATCGTGACACCGGAGACGGGAACGAACGGGCAGACGTCGGTTGCTCCCATGCGGGCATGTGCGCCCTTGTGCCGGGACATGTCGATGACTTCCGCGGCCTTGCGTATGGCGCGGAAGGCGGCTTCGACGACGGCTTCCGGGGAGCCCACCATGGTGACAACGGTGCGGTTCGTGTCTTTGCCCGGGTCCACGTCGAGGAGCGTCGCGCCCTCTGTCGCGCTGATCTCCGCGGTGATCTCGCCGATCTTGGCCATGTCGCGCCCTTCGCTGAAATTCGGGACGCATTCAACCAGTTTTCTCATTCCTGCCACTCCGTGTTTGAACCTGCCCGTGCGGTTGACCTATGTGCTCCCTGAAGCATATAACCGGGGGGCTTCCGGGTCAAGGCCCAAGGGGCCCCGGCCTTCGGGAACCGGGGCCCGTTTGAGCGCCTCTGCCACCGACACCCCACCCTATGGGCAACAACCCGGGGCATTCTGCGGCCCCGGACGGCACCCCTGCGGGGGCACACACGGCTGCCCCGCACATTCAGTCTCGCAATCGGCGGCGCACCGGGCTTGATCGGCCCCGTCGGCCCGGCAGCAGTCGGCCTGCAGCCCCGGGGCCTGTTCGTCCGGGCAGCAGGTGTGGCCGGCGGCGCCGCCCGAGGGCGCCGGGGATTGAATTGCGGCAGCCATCTGGCCGGCGCAGCATGCCTGGCTGCTGTTCTGCTGGTATACCTCCTGGGCGGTTGCGGGAATGCCCAGGGCAATGAGCGCCATCGACAGGAGCAACGGCGTAACTGCGATCTTCCGGCGGAATGTCCTCATGTCGGGATCTCCTTCTGTCAGGGGTCTGTTCAATCCAATCCGGTAAGTGCTCCGGCGGGGGCGCGTCCGCCCCCGCGGGAAGCGCCCCGGTCCTACTCCTTCTTGAGCTCTTCAATGCGCTCGTCTATACCGGCGATCTCCTTCTCGAGCTGGTCCCTGTACCTCGCGAGCCTGTCTGCTTCCTCTTTCGAAGACACAAACCGGCGGACCACGTGTCCCGGCTCGCAGCAACAACAGTCGGAATCGCGCGAGGTCTTGACAACCCTGGGTTCACAACACATCCTACTCACCCCCTTTCACGCGGCCGTGCCGGTACCGGTACCCGACACTCGCCGCGGGACGCATTAAGCATTTAAGTAGTAACTTAACGACAAACATAAAAAAATTACCCACCCTTCTTTTGCTCGAGTTTCTCTATTCTCTGGTTGACGGCCTTGAGTTCCTTCTCGAGGCGCTTTCTGTAAGCCTCGAGCTCGCTGAGCGTAGGTCTCTTTCTCATCATGATCACACTGGGAGGGCCGCAGGCGTCACCGGGCCGGCAGGCACACACCTCGACGAGCTTATGCTGGCAGTTCTGCATGGCCTCCACGTCCACCTGATAGGGGATTCTGAAGCCATGGCGCTCGCTGCTTACCAGGCCCGCCTGCTTCAAGACCTTGAGGTGCTGAGACACGGCGGCAGGCGTAACGCCCACGATCACGGCGATCTTCTTCGCCCCGAGCGGGCCCTTGTTCTTGAGGGCCTCCAGGATCTTGACGCGGGTCTTCGCGGAGAGCGCCTTGAACATGTCACAGCAGTCGTCATTCACCTTCATACCATCGGCCTTATCGGTTAACTATTTTAGTTATTACTAAAATACTATATGTTTGGGAAAATGTCAAGAAAAAATCAGCCGCGCAGCGCCCAGCGCATGACGGTGCCCAGTTTGAACGGCTTGCCCTGCATCAGGATGGCCACGCGGAAGATGCGCCCGCCGCCCCAGACGGCGATGGCGGTCGCCGCGAGCACCCCCGCAAGACCCGCCCATGGTTGCCAGGCCGGTATCGTCGCAGGCCCGGCCAGCCGCATCAGCATGACTACGGGCGTGAATATCGGTATCAGCGACAACGCTGTAGCGAATGCGCCGTTCGGCTCCATCGCGATGGGCATAAGCGTGAACATGGGGATCATGAGGGGCATCAGGGCCGGCATCGTGGCGGACTGCGCCTCCTTGGCGTCGTTGCATGCGGAACCCAGGGCGGCCATCACCGACCCCAGCATCGTAATATTGAGCACGAGGAACGCGAAGAACCACGGTATGACATCGTAGGGGACATAATCGGTCATGCCCGCGCGCTTCATCGAAATTACCCCGATTATTACGTATACGGTAGCCGCGGTAAGGGAGACGGCAACGCCGCCGATCACCTTGCCGGCCATGAACTCCGACGGCGTGACCGAGCCGAGCAGCACTTCGGCGATCCTCTGGGACTTCTCTTCCATGACCGCCTGCAGTAGCGGCACGGCGCCCATCATGGTGAGTATGAACATCAGGAATACGAGCGCAATGGGGGCCCCTATCGCCTCTCCTTCGCTGGCCCTTCTCGCATCCTTGACTTCGCCGGTCTCCTCGTCCACAGAAACCAGGCCCATGGGGTCGACGTTTATCCACAAGAGCAAGTTGTTGACTTCAGATTCGTCTATGCCCGCGGCGGCCATGCGCGTGGTGCGCAGATGATTGTTGATGGGATACTGTATCCACCCGCGGCAGTCGTCCATGGATGAGTTCTCGGAGTAGTACGCGATGCGGTAGGCTTCGCCGTCCTCTCCGGGCCGGATAACGTCGGGGCCTATTTCGACGAATGCATGAAGGGACCCGTCACGGACCCTGTTGGAGAGCTCCAGCTTCTGAAGGTCCGGCCTCGTGGTATCGGGCTGGACGATCTCGATTATGTAGGCCGGGCGGACCTTCTCTCCGTCATCGTTGTGGACGGCTGCGGCGTTTCTCTCTCCTGCCCCCTCGACCAGCGCTTCGGCCACCAAGCCGGAGTGGTCCATAACGGCAATGACCTGGTCGGTGGTGTCGACGCGGTCCTTGAATATGGCCATGGCGATAAGGCTGCCGCTCATGATAGCGGGCGCCAGGATCAGGCCTATGATAAAGCCCTTGGTCTTGACCTGGGACCTGTACTCGCGCTTAGCTATTCTGAGCGTTTTTCGCATCTTCCGCCTCCCGGGCCTCGGGGCCCGCGATACGCACGAAAATATCGTGAAGCGACGGCTTCGTGACCTCGAAGCTCCTGACCTTGGTGCGGGCCATTATGGCGGCGAGAACATCCTGCGGGTCCGCGCCTTCGACCATTCTGACGTCCTGGACGCGCCCGAAGTCGTTCACCTTCGCCACTCCTCCGACGTCCCTTAGAGCCGCGGCGCCGCCCTCGCAGCTCACCCGAAGCGTGTCGTCGCCGTACTCGTCCTGAATGGAGGCCAGCGTTCCATCGAGGACCTTCTTGCCCTTGAAAATCATGAATATGAAATCGCACATCCTCTCGGCCATGCTCATGTCATGGGTGCTGAAGATAACCGTCGTCTCCTTCTCCTGCAGATCGAGGACGGCCGTCCTGATCACGTCCGTGTTCACCGGGTCGAGCCCGGCGAAAGGCTCGTCGAGAATCAGGACTTCCGGGGCGGATACGACACTCGCGATAAACTGGACCTTCTGGCTCATGCCCTTGCTCAGGGTTTCGACCTTCTTCTCGGCCCAGTCGGCCAGGCCCATCCGCCCAAGCCATTCGTCGACTTCCCGGTTCACGTTGCGGCCGGCCTTCAGCTCCCCATAGAACCGGAGGACCTCCTGCACGTTCATCCTCCGGTAGAGGCCGCGCTCTTCGGGCAGGTAGCCGATGCGGTCGGTGCACGCGCCGGGTGTCGGGTCGCCGAGCACGGTTATGTTCCCGCTGTCGGGGTAGAAGATGTTCATGATCATCCGCAGCGTGGTGGTTTTGCCGGAGCCGTTGGGCCCGATGAAGCCGTATACGCTGCCGCGCGGGACATTGAGCGACAGGTCGTCGACGGCGACCAGCTTCCCGAAGGTCTTGGTCACATTGTGGATTTCGACTGAGTTCATCAAAGTGCTCCAGCGGCGCCCTGCGGATACCATATCACAGGATCCTCCGGTCCGCCACAGCCAATCGGGTATATACAGTGGGCCTCAAGCGCAGAAACGCGCGCATCCACACAGGGGCTTTCTGCGTTGCACGTCGCGTCCCGGCGCGACTTGCACAGACGAGGATGCGCGCGATGAATTACCGGGATTGTGCTCGACACCACCCCTTCGGGTGTTCACCCTGAGACCGTTTTACCAGCAATCGGCCGGAATGTCACGTCAATTGTGGCGCGCGGCGGCCGGCAGGAGAGAGGCGGAAACGGAAAGCGACCGGGGCGGGGCGCCCGCGTCCGGCGGGGACTAGGCCCCCGCGGACTTCCAGAGGCGGTTATACGTTTCATATGCCCGGGCGGCCTTGTCGGGCCTGCTGGTCTCTTCATATAGGCCCCCCAGCCTCTGGTGATACCGGGGGTGTACAAACCTGCGGTCCCTGCCGCGCGGGTTGAACCTGGTGAGGCGGATGTACTCGTCTATGGCCTTTTCCAGACTGCCCTTCGCGATATATGCCCTGGCGAGGGTGTCTTTCATCGGCGGGAGGTTGTATGCGAGCATCGCGTCGGTGTCGCTCATGTAGGGCGTTTTGCGGGTCGGCGCCTTTTCGCATGCCGCGATAGCCTCGTCCGGGTTGCCCTTTGCCAACAGCAATTCGCCCCGCAGGAACCCCGCCTCTACGGGCATGAGCGGTTTCACCTTGTTATAGCGGAGTTCGGCCGGCGCGAAGAGGCCCTGCTTGATGTCTATGAGCGCCAGCGCGAAACTGTAGGCAGCGCGGAAGGACGGAATCATGTCCGGCGTCCACAGCATATAGCTTGACTGCGCCGGGATGAAAGCCTGGGGGTCTGCTCCCAGGGCGCCGAGGCAGTTCTCGAAGTAGCCGCGGCTCAGCTCGTAGTCGCCCCTTTCGAAGTATATCCAGCCGCGGAGCCTATCCGCGGCGGTCTTCCACAGGCTGCTGCCCTCTCTCTCGGCCGCATCCCACAGGCCCTGCGTTATCTCCAGGGCCTCATCGAGTCTCCCGGTCCAGTAATGATAAAAGGCCTTCCACTGCAAACCCACGGCCCTGGTTCCGAATGACGGCGCCTTGTCGAGGAAGAGCCCGATCCACTTGAGCGCTTCTTCGTAATCCTCCTTGACGGCCGCTACATAGGCGATCTCCCAGTAGGCATAGTAGAAGTCAGGCTTGAGCTCGAGCGCCTCGCGGTACTTGGCGATGGCATCATCCAGTTTTCCCATGCGGAAGTAGAGCTCTCCCATGGAGTCAATGGGATTCGCGTCGCCCGGGGCTACGCTGATGTACCGCTGCAGGTAGTCGTGGGCCTTGTCGAAGTAGCCGGCATCGGAGTACATATAGCCTAGCTCGTTCATGGCCCATCCGTAGTTGGGATCGAGCTCAAGAATCTTGTCGTATTCCTCCACGGCCTGGTAGAAGAGTTCGTTCACGCGGTAGTGTGAGGCCAGCAATTGATGCGCGAGTTTCTCTTTGGGAAACTCCTCGACGACCTGCTTGAGTATCCGGAACCTCTTCTTGATGTCGCCCTCGATGGACACCGCGTGCGCGGCCTCTATATACAGCCGCTCCTTCCTGTTGGCCTTGTCCGCGTAGTTCATTGCTTTCCTGTAGGCCTCGTCGCGGGCCCTGGTATTGCGAAGCCGGCCGTGGACGCCGGCAAGGTAGAGATACGCGGCAGCGAACTCGGGGTCCAGCGCGACGGCTTTCTCGAGGCTGGCGCGCGCCTCTTCATTGTACAGCCGCTCATACTGGTCCCTTCCCTTGAGGTAGTGATTGTATGCCTCCATCGACTCGGTGGTGACTTCGGCGATGGGGTGCCGGCTCTCGTCCTTGCTCCTCTCGGAGACACCGACGCCCTTTGAGATCTCCCTGCTCAGCCGGTCGATCTGTTTCTGCAGGATGCTGTCGACGCCGCTGCCGCGGGAGCTGGCACTCTTGAGAAGGCTCTTGGTCTTGACGTCGAGCACCTTGACGTCCGTGGCGAAAACCTCCCCGGCCTTGGTGAAACTCCCGAGGACTATTGCTTCTATATCGTCCATTTCGCATAGCTCGAACCCGAGGTTCTTGTCGATTATGTCCACGTCGGGCTTGTCCATTTGCTTGAGCAGGTCCTGCAGGCGTTCCCAGGTTACGACGCGCAGGTACTTGGATTGCTCGAGGCTCGTGATTAGAAGGTTGGGGATCGCCTTCCTGAGATAGTCATAAGCCGCGTCCCCGGTCAGGTTGTCGAAGGTTATGACGGCGACAGGCTTGGGCTCCCAGATTACGATGTCCTCGACTCCCCCGCCGGGGCCGACATATGTCTTGATGGAGCCGGTGGTGTCGAGCTCGTTCTTGAGTTTCCGGAGGTCGAGGAGGATCTCCTCGGCGTCCATGTATCGCTCGGCGGCGTCCTTCTTCATGGCCTTGGTCACTACCTTCTCCAGTGCGGGCGGAATGCCGGTGTGCACGTAGGTCGGAGGCTTGGGGTCGACATTGAGAATGGAGTAGATGACGGACTGCTCGTTTTCGCCGGGGAAGGGCAGCACCCCCGTGAGCATTTCGTAGAGCACGACGCCCAGGGCCCATATGTCCGTACGCTTGTCGACCGGGTCCCCTCGAGCCTGCTCCGGCGACATGTAGAGAACCGTACCCATGGGCACGCCGATGCTGGTCGTAATGTGCACCCCCGTGAGCTTGGCCAGGCCGAAGTCGACTATCTTGACCTCGTCACGCGGCGTAATCAGGATATTGGCCGGCTTTATGTCGCGATGCACCATGCCGGCTTCATGCGCCCTTGCGAGGCCCTCGGCCGTCTGCACCGCAACGTTCAGGGCGTCTTCTATCCCGAGAGGGCCGCGGCTGATTCTCTCTTTAAGCGACTCGCCGCCGTAGTATGCCATGGCGATGAACATCTGGCCCGCGTCGGTCTCGTTGATCTCATAGATGGTGCAGATGTTCGGATGGTCCAGCGCGGAGGCCGCCTGCGCCTCGCGGACGAATCTCTCGCGGGCTTCTCCGTCCTGCACGAGATCGGGAGGGAGGAACTTGAGGGCCACCGGACGCCGGAGGCGGATGTCCTCGGCCCTGTAAACCCGGCCCATCCCGCCCCTGCCGAGCTCGCTCTCGATCCTGTACTTCTCGGCGACCACGCCTTCTATCCGCGCTTCGCCGCGCGCGGGCTTTAAGGGCCTGGTCTCATGCATCGATTGCGGGTCGGTCTCGGGCAGCTCAGATCCGCAGGTCCTGCAGTACCTGCTGTCTGCGAGTACCTCTGCATTACACTTGGGACATTTCACGAGTTAAACCCCGGCCTTCCATGACAGTGTCAATATATCATAAGTCCACAGCCCCGCAGGAGTCAAATTCCACCTGCTTTTTGTAACCGCCGGGCGATTAAGTGGTTCCGCTTTCACGCTTTGTGGGTATAGTATGCCTGTGACGAGGAAACTGGTTCGATGATGCCTGCGTAGTACGTCCTACCCCTGTCGCAGCAATCATCCAGCATCGGAGGAGGCAAGATAATGATGCAGTCTATATATCTCGGACTTGAGGCTGCGCTCCTGGCCGCGACCCGGCCCCGCCTCGTGGAACACTCCTCTGTCAGGCTGGTTGTATATAACGTGGCGTGGAGGTTGTAAGTCGCAAGCTCGTGTCGGCCCGCTGAGGGCCGGCGCTGAAAATAGCGCTTGGAACGGGGATTCATGGTCTTCCCCTCGCGCAGGGCCGGTAAACGGAGCCGGCCCTGCGCTATATTTAGAGCCCGCGGGCGGCACGTCAGTTTATATCAATCACTTCCCAGTCCGCCGGCCAGTCCGAGGCCGACGAGTACCTGAGCATCAGGATCTCCTCACCGGGGAAGCTGAGATCCGTGCCGGCGGGAAACTGCGGCAGCGTCACGTCGTTCATGGTCTTGCCCTCGGGCAGGCGGATCTTGGCAAGCAGCCTGGGCGTATCCGCCATGTCCGCAGCCGTGCGCCCGAAGCTGTTATTCGACGAGAACCCCTTCTCGATGGAGAGCGCGGTGTTGACCCAGTAGACGTGTCATACCCGACCCTCCTTTTGCGGCGATCCAAAGTCGCGATGGGCATACTAGCAGAAATCCCGAGGGGCATCAAAGGATTATGTGGGCTGGGGGCTACCTGATGATGATGACTTTGCGCGTCCGCTGGAAGGTCGGGGCTTCCATGTTGATGAAGTAGACGCCCGGGGCAAGGCGGTCAGCGCCGTTCCATTCCACGGAGTACCTGCCGGGCTCGAAGGTGGAATCGGCGAGATTGTCCACGACCCTGCCCTCGACATTGAAGACATCAACCTTGACCCTGGACGCGCGGGGGATGTCGAAGGCGACCAGGGCGCGGGATATGACCGGGTTGGGCGCAGGCGCGTGAAGTTCGAACCTGGCGGGCGCGGTGCCGCCCGGGTCTCTGCCGACAGACGCGAGCTCGTCCAGGATGTCCAGGTCATCGATGTACCAGCCCTCGTCTGTGGCTACGGGCCCGGACGCGAACACGAACCTGATTCTCGCTCTGCCCTCATACGCCGACAGATCGAACTCGACCTCTTCCCATCCGGAGCTCGTCCCGAAGCACGGCGTGCCGGCGGGGAGCGGGCAATGCGAGTCGCCGTAGATCTTGTCAGGGTACCCGCCTACAGGTGCGATCTGCTCCCAGGTGGCTCCGTCGTCAGTGGAGATCTCAACGATGGCGCCATCCCAGGCGAGGCTGCCCGACACCATCTCAACCTCCAGGTAATGCCAGAATACCAGCGTGGCGTCACCGGAAAGGCAAAGCTGCGGGGTTACGAGGGCGCCATAGGCGTAATTGGAGTAATTGGCCGAGCCGGCCCCGCCGAATTTCCATGAGTATGTCCCGCCTGCGGTGTGATTCCTGTAGTCCTCAAGGTGCCAGTTGTCCGCATATGTGGGCCAGAGGTTCTCATGGGTCCAGCCCTTGTCGCCGTTCTCGAAGTCGTCCACGAGCCAGCCGCCGACATATATTGTCATGCTCTCCGTGGCCTGCCTTCCGCTTGCGAAGGCGATTGTGATCTCCAGGTCTATCTCGTGAAACTCGGGGCATTCCTGGGTGAGCGTGATGAGATAGGCGGGGGATGCGGACCTGGTCGAGTCGGCCCCGATCGTTTCGATATAAGAGCTGTCCACATCCAGCACCACATAGGGGTCGCTTTCCGAGATCTTGATCTCCACGCCCGAAGCCTCGCCCGAGCCCAGGTTCTTAAAATCCAGCCGTAATTCGAACGTCTCTCCGGCCTCCAGGCAGCCGTTGGCGTCGCCGTACAGGGTGTCGGAAAGCGATATCCCGGCTATGTCCAGCACCGGCGCATGCACCACGGCTTCGAACTTCCGCACGACGCTGGTGTCGCCGTAGTCCAGCGCGAGGCCGAAGACCACGGTCTCGCTGTCGGGGCAGGCCGGGGAGATAAGGTAGGCGAAGCTCCAGGAAGGAGTGACCACACCGCTCGGGGGTATGTCTCCGTAAACACCTGTAGAGTCGATCAGGCTCACATAAGGATTTGCAGGTGAGATTAGGGCCGTGACATAGTAGGCGGTGTCCTGTCCGGCGTTCCTTAGTGTCACTTCGGACTCTATCGTCTCTCCGGCATCCACTTCACTGTTGGAATTCCCGGAGCTTACGCCTGTCGTATCATCATCAATCGTGCGGCTCTCGAATGTCACCAGGGGCCCGGCCGCGGTGACCACGGTGATCGTATCCAGGTATGAGTAGAAGTTATGGGCGGTCACCGAGACGTACAGGTCACCCGGCGTTTCGGCCAGCGGGTCGAGCGCGCAGGTGCCGCCGCCGCCGGTAAAGCCCGGCGAGAACGTGGCGGAGGTGAAAAGGCTGACCCTCGCGCCCTCTACCGGGCTCACGCCGTCGCTTACACCGATGGTGACCTCGTTTTCGTACGCGTAGACCGTGTCGGGATGGCTCACAACCAGGCTGCCGGGCGCCGCGGTCCAGATGTCCATGCTAGGGTCGCCGAGGAGGACCAGATTGTAATAGACCCATCGCATGGCGTCGAACTCGATGTAGGCTATGTTGTCGACGCGGGCGTCGTCGTGCGCCCTGCCGATGCTCGTGATATCCTCTCCGAACACCGCGTCGAAGAACTGCCTGTCGAAGTACTGGGATGCTCCCCGCGTCGATCCCGATGAGTAGTAGCCGAAACGCGTGTTGCCTATGAAAGCCACGGCGCCGTTCTCGTTGTAAGTGAGGCGCTCCGCGATGCAGTCATCGAAGAGGGGTGTTCCGTCTGCATCCCTGTTATCGAAGGAGCCGGCGTAACATCCCTGGGTGTACAGGATGAAGTAGGTCGTGGTATCCCCGTCGTTCGTGAAGGATGTGTCCACGTCATCGCTGCCCATCTTGAGCGCGCTGTAGAGGTTGCAATGGCCGATGTGGTTCACCAGGTGCCTGCCGCTGTTGAGCAGGGGCACGAGGTCGTACATGTCCCACTCGCCCGGGAAAAACTCGCGATCATAGAGCGTATCGGCGACGAAGCCGCCGTCCAGCCCGGCAGTCGTATAGCCGTGCGCGGAGGAGCCGTCCCGCGTCTCATTCATGTAGTCGGCCCCAAAGGTGGCGCCCGATATGACCTCGCCGACCATCTGAGCCGTCTGGATCTGCGCAGTGACGGGCGAGCGCTCGTACTTGAGGATCTTGCTGACGAAGTTCACGACCTCGGAAGCTTCGCCGACGGAGAGCCTTCCTACGGCGACCTCAGGCATGAGATCCTCTTCGCCCGGCTCGCCCCAGTAGGCGTCGGCATCGTCATTCCAGCTGCCGTCCAGGGCCGCATAGTAGAGATCGGATGCGATGTCCATGTCCGAGTCGCCGGACGCCGTGGCATAGAGGCCGCGGTGGTGGATCAACTCCTCATCGCCGCCGAGCAGCACGTACTCGGTTTCCCAGTTGGCATAAGCGTCCTTTATGAAGTTTCTGGTCTTATCCTGCATGTCGATGCCGGGATAGTAGTAGTTGATCTCGCCAAGGTGGACTATCTTGGTCCGGAGGCCCGTGCTGTCTTTGTAATCCTTAAGGGGTTCAAAGAGGGCCTCAAAGGGGTATGACGTGATTATGACATAGGGATAGGTCTCGTCGGGCTCGACAAAGGAGGAGAAAACGGGAAGCGAACCTCCGGCCGTGTAGGAAGCAGCCGCTGCGTCGTTGTCCACCATACGGCTCATGGCGGAAGCGTCCTTCCGGAGGCCCCCGCGGAATGTCTGGATGGACCTTGCCAGCATCCGGGCGCTGGGCGCTGTCTCGACCGCCACCTCGAGGGTCCCCGCCGAAATCAGCAAGTCCCTGTCTGGCAGGTAGGTCACGGGATATACATTGATAAAGGCGATATTGTAGCCCCTGTAGGTCTGGGTGGTCACATGTACGGCCCTGGTCGCGGGGAAGGGCCCGCTGCCGCCGTATATCGACGCGTCGGGCAGCGTGATCTCGAGGGCAGCCGTCCGGCTGAGCCTGGCCTGCCCCTGGGCGCAGACGACAGGGGCGTTTATGCGTATTTCCTGAATTCCTGAGATATTCGCCGTAACCCCGATCACTTCCTCGCCCTGCGGAAGCAGCATCTCGAGGCTGTATACGGGTAGCAGAGGCTCTCCTGGATTCCCGAGAGAGGGAGTCCCGGCAACGGTCACCACACAGGAATCGTCTTTATATACAACGTCAGGTGCGGGAAGGCGGACGGTCTGGGTGAGAACCGATGCCCGCAGGGGCGCAAAAAGCAACAATATAACGCAAATAACGCCTAAAGCTGTTGCTGTACTGCG